>DASRMB010000079.1:0-200302 GCA_035648135.1 Prolixibacteraceae bacterium | reverse complement strand
CGCACTTTTGCAAATCCATAAAAATTCAATACTTGATTATCAGTTGGTTGAGAATTCAATGCCATCAATATGACCTGAAAAAAGTCACTTTTAGTCGAAAATTAACTGAAATGAAGGTTTTGAGCTGCAATGTGGGTTAAATACTAACTTCGTTGTCTTAACCAGTTTAGAATTTCATGACCAAAAGAATTGCAATCATCGATCTTGGAACGAATACCTGCAATTTGTTAATTGCAGAATACCGGGATAAAACCTATCAGATTCTTTATCAGGGCAAAGAAGTTGTCAAACTTGGTAAAGATGGTATTGGTAAAGACCTGCTGAAAACAGACGGGCTTGAGCGAGCCATTCTGGCGATTCAGAAGCATCAGAAACAGATCAGGAATTACCAAACGACAACAGTGATTACAATTGCCACATCAGCCATTCGGGAAGCCAGAAACAGTGACTGGTTTCAGCAGGAAATTAAAGAAAAAACAGGCATCGAAATACTTATTATTTCAGGAGAAAAAGAGGCCGGTTTAATTTTCAAAGGAGTAAAACTGGCTTTCAGCGAAATTGAAAATCATTCGCTTATCCTGGATATCGGCGGTGGCAGTAATGAATTTATTCTTACTGAGAAAGGAGAGTCAATCTGGACACAAAGTTTTCCGCTTGGAATGGCCAGGGTAATTGAACTATTTCCACCCTCCGACCCTATCATTCCGGAAGAAATCCTTCAAATCAACGACTATTTTGACCGTAGGCTTGATTCGTTGTGGAAACAGACAAAAAATATCGGAATTACTAATCTGGTCGGATGTTCGGGAGCATTCGACACATTAGTCGATTTAATCGACCAGACAGATCCCGGTTCCAAAACCAGAATCAGGCAAGAAGTGAAAATTGATGATTTTGAACGAATTTACCAGTTTCTGATAAAATCGACCACTGCAGACCGGAAAAAGATGAAAGGGTTGGAATCCCTTCGCATAGAAATGATTGTCCCATCAGTATTGTTCATCAAACTGGTGATCGACAGGTTAAACATTCAAGAAATTTATCAAACCGATTACGCGCTGAGAGAAGGTATTTTATACGAACTTATTTTCAGCTAAATTTGCACCCTAATTTATCAGCAAAAAACGACCAGCATGTCCAGAATATTAGTTATCGATGACGAACGCAGCATTCGCAATACCCTTAAAGACATTTTAGAATTCGAAAAATATCAGGTTGAACTGGCCGAAGATGGATTCAAAGCGCTGGAAATGTTAAAAACAAATGATTTTGATGTGATTTTGTGCGACATTAAAATGCCGGGAATGGACGGCATCGAAGTTCTGCAGAAGGTAGAAGAGTTAAAACCCGACATTCCCGTTGTGATGATTTCAGGACACGGAAATATTGATACCGCAGTTGAATCGATTAAAAAAGGAGCTTTCGATTACATTGAAAAACCATTGGATCTGAACCGTTTACTGATTACTCTGCGGAATGCCATGGATAAATCGACCCTGATTACCGAAACGAAAGTTTTGCGCAAAAAAGTCGGCAAAGGGTTCGAAATGATTGGAAATTCAATCGCCTTACAAAAAGTAAAAGACATGGTTGACAAGGTTGCAACAACTGATGCCCGCATTTTAATTACTGGCTCAAACGGGACCGGGAAAGAACTTGTTGCACGCCGTATGCACCAAAAAAGCAACCGCGCCGAAGGTCCGTTCATTGAAGTTAATTGCGCGGCAATTCCATCAGAACTTATTGAAAGTGAATTATTCGGACATGAAAAAGGCGCCTTTACCTCAGCCATTAAACAGCGAAAAGGGAAATTTGAGCAGGCCACCGGAGGAACCATTTTCCTGGATGAAATCGGTGACATGAGTCTTTCGGCACAAGCCAAAGTACTTCGGGTTCTGCAGGAAAGTGTAATTACCCGCGTTGGAGGCGATGCGCAAATAAAAGTTGATGTTCGGGTGATCGCTGCTACAAACAAAAACCTGGCACACGAAATTGAAGTGAATAATTTCCGCGAAGATTTGTACCACCGGTTAAGCGTAATTCTGATTCATGTTCCGGACTTAAATGAACGGATAGAAGACATTCCTGTTTTATGCGATTATTTTATCGATTTAATCTGTACAGAATATGGCATACCTCAGAAATCGATTGAGCAGGATGCCATTAGTGAACTTCAGAAAATGCGCTGGACCGGAAACATCCGTGAATTCCGGAATGTAATAGAGCGAATGATTATTTTATGCGATAAAAACATTACCAAAGAAGACGTTTTGAATTATGCGGTACCTCGTCAATAAAAAACACAGCGTATAACTTCACAGCAGATTTATTCTCATCCCATTGGAAAGCCTTCTGTTGTTTCCCAATCCACAACAGAAAGCTTTCCAATGAAATAAATCAAAAAACAAGGAAACAATCACAAACAAGTCCGGAATTAAGTTGTTATAAATGCGTGACTGCCAAAAACAGTCGAAAAGATTATAACTAAACTCTGATTACGGATAGTTTGCGTTACGTCATGGCGTACTGAAATTTTAAATTGTTTTTAAAATTTTTTCTATCCTGTAATCAGAGTTTTTTATGTTTATAAATTTTCCTGAAGTTTTCCGTTATAACAAAATCAAACTATATTTACCGAAAAAACAGGAAATGATCAAAGGGAAAAAAGTTGTGGTGGTTTTACCAGCATACAATGCAGCTAAAACACTCGAAATCACCTACAACGAAATCGACTTCTCCATTGTTGATGAAGTAATACTGGTTGACGATAAAAGCAAAGACGAAACCATACTTGAAGCCCAACGACTTGGAATAAAACATATTGTCAGGCATGAAGAAAACAAAGGATACGGTGGGAACCAGAAATCGTGTTATAACAAAGCGCTTGAATTAGGCGCCGATATTGTTATCATGCTTCATCCCGATTACCAATACACCCCCAAGTTAATTCCTTCGATGAGCCATCTGATTGCAAATGATTTATACCACGTGGTTTTGGGTTCACGTATTTTGGGTAAAGGTGCTTTGGCTGGCGGTATGCCCTGGTATAAATATATAGCCAATCGTTTTCTTACTTTATTTCAGAATATCATGATGAATGCCAAACTTTCGGAATACCATACAGGATACCGTGCATTTTCGCGCGAAGTACTTGAGAAGGTGAATTACAATGCCAATTCCGACAATTTTGTATTCGACAATCAGATGCTTGCGCAAATTTGGTTTGCAGGTTACGAAATCGCCGAGATCACCTGTCCTACTAAATATTTCAAAGAGGCTTCGAGTATCAATATCAAAAACAGTTCGGTATACGGAATCGGAGTGCTGAAAACATCGATTCAATTCAGAATGCAAAAGTGGGGATTAATTAAAACCAGTTATTTATAATTTATAATGGGTAAACTAACTGAAATACTAAAGAAAAACAGCATATATACACTGCTGATCATTCCAGTTTTCTACTTCCTGATTGGAGCTTATTTCAGATATCTTTTCGGTGACCTCTCCCTTCGTTCAGTTGATCCGGATTATATGCATTTTTTAAGTGGACTATGTATTTCAACCGGCAGATTCAGTCAGGCAAATATTGATCATCCGGCTTCAACACTGCAACTAATTCTTGCTATCGTTTTCAGCATTGTATATCTTTTCAGGGGTAACGGATTACCGTTTTTCGAAGATGCCATCATCAATTCAGATTTGTATCTGGCCACTGCAAATCTAGTACTTACAACAATAATTTCTATTGCAATTCTTATTTCAGGGTATAAGATTTTCATACTCAGCAGCAATTTAATTATTGCCTTGTTAATCCAAACTAGCCCGTTTTTAACCAATATTTTATACGATATAATTGGACGTATTTATCCGGAACTTTTATTGCCGATTCCAGTTTTCATCTTGATTATCCTTTTTTTTCAAGCAATATATAACGAAGAAAAACGACCACAAGTTGGTTGGTTCGCGTTTGCTATTGCATTTGGACTAGCCACAAAAGCCACTTTTCTTCCAGTTGCAATTCTTCCCTTCTTTATTCTGAAAAAGCGAAAACAACTCTTCGGATATCTTATTTTGACCCTGGTGTTTTATTTATTTTTGGCACTTCCTGTCACTTTTCAGATCAACCGCTATTGGCTGTGGATGAAGGATCTCTTTATTCATAGCGGGACTTACGGACAAGGTGAAGCAAACATTATTAATCCTGAAGAGTTTTTCAATAATGCGAAGAAAATTTTCAATTCAGAAAAAGTACTGTTTTATTCTGTCGGCCTGCTTACTATGGCTATTGCACTATTTTTCAAATCAACAAATACAACAAAAGAAAAAACTATTTTCCGTATTTCAATTGGAGTAATTGGTCTACTTCTCATTCAAACTTTTCTGATCAGTAAACAATACGCCTTCAGATATTTTGTTCCAGTCTTATTATTTTCTCCATTCATTTTATTCCTTATAAGAGAGCGGATAAACCTACGGTTTCCGAATCGGAAAGTATATCTGGCAACTTCAGCACTTCTGTTATTCTTCTTAGTAAGGATTATTGTCATTCAAATTCCATCGATTCAACTTCGTTCACAATATATTGGAGAACAAATGCAGGCACGCATCGAAAGTTCCCACGTCGCAAAAATGCTTCCTAAAGAAAGTTACAAGATAATTGTCACTCAAGACTATGGATGTCCTTTTCACGAATATGCGATCATGCACAGCTTTTGTGTAGCCGGACAACAATGGCCCAACTATCGTGAAAAACTGGCAGCTATTTACCCGAAAACTTACCAGTTTTTCACCTGGGACAATACGATTAAATATTGGGGACAGGATTTCAATCCAGCTAACGGAGAACAATTATTCATTTATTTGGAAAATGACTCCAACGTATTATTGCAAAAAACATTGAACAAATTTTTTGAAGGAAAAACATATCAGCCAGACAAATTGGATACGCTTTTCCTAAACCCCATAAACCACGAAATCATTTATGAAACGCACATCATCAAAAATGATTCATTAGTGGATAGATGAATGCAATTGATAAACCGACACATTTCGATACTGTCCAACAGGAAGAGTCGTGTAGTGAATCAGTGGTTCTGTTTTTGAGATTGTAGAATCATTTAGAATCAAATACTTTGCCCCAAGTTCAATAAAATTGTCAAAGGTTTCTGGTTTAGCAAAATCATTTCCATAATTGGTAAATCCCTTGCGGTTCATTAAATAAAGAGTACCATTAATCGTATAATCCGGAATCGAAATAACCAGATCATTTTTCCCGATTCCCCATTGATCAAGAAGTGGTTCCAGTTCACCAACAGCTTCAAGTTTTTCTTTGTACCATTCATTCATCCATCCTTTATGCCGTTCTTCTATTCGGTACCGACAACTATAAATATTTCCCAAAAGGAACCCCAACAACACCAAATTCGTTAAAGGATGTTTCATTAATTTAGTTCCTTTTGTAGTTAAAAAAAATAGAAACCAAACTGGCACCATGACAATGGTAGAAGTGATCAGATAATAATCATGTACATCGAGTACATCAAACCAAAGAATTAGATATCCCAGAAAACCCAGAGGAAAAACGATCAGGAGATATCGTTGAAATACAGTTAGTTTTTTTATCCGGAACAATAAAAAGAGCCAAATCAAAACTGAAGTATATTGCAGATACGGCCAAAAGAATTCTTTAAACAGAATTTTTTGAATCCCGTCAAGAACATGTAGCAACCGCTCTTTCGACATTCTCCATATCGGTAAAATATCAAAGGCAGAATAGCCTCCCCCATTTACTTTATTGTAATGATTGGCATACAAATACCAGCCAACAACAAAAAGAACAGTAAAAATAAACGGTACGATTTGTTTCAATTTAAAATTGAAAATTCGCTTTTCCGGCTTAAGAAAAATATTTTCAAAGAAAATCCATCCTCCAAAAGCAAAAAAGGCAAGCGCCGAAGTAATTTTAATGCCAATCCCGAGAAAAAAGAAAAATGCAGCCCACCAAAGTGCACTATTCCGGTGAAAAAGGTGAAAATGAAACAGGAAATATCCCGCGATACAAATTAATGCGACGGAAGGAGTATCGGGTAAAAAATTAAGTCCAAAGAACACATTCATGGGCGAAGTAAACAGCAGCAAACTTACAAATGCTGCATGAAATGTATTCTTCAGAAAATGATTAAGCATTTCAAAAAGCATTAATAATCCAATCCCGATAATCGATAACTGAACAAGGCGGAATATCCATTCATGCTTCCCAAATACTTGCCAGAGTTGCGCCACCAGATAATATATTACAGGCAGTTCCCCTGCGGCCTTTCCTGTAGTTCCACCAACAGCATAATGATTTTGCATTTCAGGCTCAAAAAATGAAAGGTTATCCTGATAATATCCCTGGGTTATCGAAAGGCAATTGGTTTGTCGCCATATATGCAGCGATTGTGGTCTGACAAATAAAAGTTCATCAACATGATAAAATAAACTTATGCCGACAAAAGCCACGATAAACATGCTTCGCAGAAACCATTTTTTTTCCGCAAATTTCTTCATTGAATTCGCTGGTCTGGAAAACAAAGCCGGAATCTTTTGAATACTTCTGAACCGAGCCTGCAACATAATCAAAGCTAACACTCCCATTACCATAGGAATCAACCAGATAATGCGACCCTGATAGCGATTTAAAACTCCGGAAAAAACTGAACAAAACAGGGCATTCACCAATAATCCGGCCATGAGAACCGCTAAAAAAAGCCAAACTTTTTGTATATTTTCATATCGACTCCGGACAAGAAAAAATAGCATGACAATTAACGCGACCAATGAAATACCAACGGTCCATCGTTGAATTTTACTTTCCCGATCAAAAAATAATGTTTCCTGATATTGTTTTGAATTTTGGTATTGAGCTGAATCGTCGAAATAACGAGGAATAATTTCATCAAAAGAGCTTCCTTTCCCTTGAGGAGTTAAATGACCAATATCAAAATCGACCAATTGCTTTCCCCAATCAACCAAACTTATCCGTACAAATTTAACCAATAGCCGTGGGGTTGCCAACACCTCTTTAATCATTTTTCCGTATTCCGCTGAATTCACTTTCCAACAATTTGACCAACCACCATCCTTACTACAGTTTTGGTCATACAAAGGACTGTCGTTATTCCAAAGAAATTGCCAGGCTTTTTCCGGCAAGCGATCTTTTACTGCATACAACGAATATTTTTGAGCTCCAGGTTCAGTTTCGAAAAAATCATTAAGAATACCGGTTTCAATTAGTCGACCGGTAAAAAATATATTACTTGATTTATTGAGGTAAAACTCTCCTTCGTAAGCATAATTGATGGAAGGGATTAATAACCAGGGCAAAACAAAAATAATTACCATTTGAATA
Organism: Prolixibacteraceae bacterium; assembly: GCA_035648135.1. Classification (GTDB taxonomy): domain Bacteria; phylum Bacteroidota; class Bacteroidia; order Bacteroidales; family Prolixibacteraceae; genus Aquipluma. The sequence goes on along the minus strand of DASRMB010000079.1, from coordinate 192,912 downwards.
AGCCGGGTTTTATAATCTTCAATCCTTTTTCTACTGAACAAAACAATAAGAAGAGATAAAGCAGATAATCCTGTTATGGTGAGCAAATTTGAAAAATGCACCATCGCCGAAACAAGAATCAGCAAAATCAACAACCAGTGGGTTCTTTTTTCATGAAACAGAAACAGCAAAGCAAAAGCCCAAATCATAAAACCGGAAAATACATCAGGCATAACCTGACTGATATAATTTGAGGCTCCGGTAAAAAAACCAAGAAGCATGCACAAAATCAATGTAAACAAACCATTCTTTCCTGATTTCAGAAATATATTAAATGTAAGCCAGATCAGACCTACAGTTATGGCAGCCTGAAAAACGAGCACAAGCCACAAGCTGAACGAAAGGCTAATGTGGCGAACCATAAAACAATAAAGCATTGGTCTTGATATGGGTACAAACTTATCAAATCCCGAAATGATATAGGTAGCCGAATCAGAGTAAAACAATGGAAATCCATTTTGTAATGCCGGCAAAAGTAAAGCCAGTATAGATCCTATAATCAGTAAAGCTTTCAGTATAAATCGAACTGTATTATTCATGGAATTTAAATAGAGTAATTTGTTCTGTATTTCAGAAAAAAAATTAATTCAATTACGGATATTCGGTTTCTCCACGCCGTGCTTTTTCCGCATCGGTAGGAACTATCAACTTCGAATAATTTTCAGGCCAATCAGTTGATCCCCAGATTGCCCAATATGCTCGTTTCGACATGCTGTCATAGTGCAGCAAGGAACCTCGGTATTGCGTCGTTTGAAACAAATTTAACCAGATAAAAAAGATCAATAATACACCGGTTAATCCTTTGAAAACAATACGCTGATGAGAGATCCAATCCAGAAAAGCAGCAAGCGGTATACTCAGCATGACGTAAAATTCAATCATCGGACGCGAACCAAAACTACCACCATACCACCAGCACCACCAACTGTAAGTCACATAAATAACCAATAAAATCGAAATTAAAGATGGCCAGAAAAATACCTTTAGTTTGTTTCGTAAAGTAAAAATACCGATTAATGCCAGACTCATTACCGGAGTATATATTAGCCAGCCTTTACGATACGAAAACAGTCCGTTCAGTATTTGAGGATGTTTGAAATAAAATGGTTCGCCTATATAGGAATAATACAACCAATGCCCGGTGTTCATTTTCCAATAAATAAATTGTGGCATCCAAATCAGGAAAACTCCTCCAATCAGAATTAGCCATTTCCATTTCAGGTCCAACATAAATTGCCATTTTTCAGCCCAAGGTTTCTGCTGAAAGAAAAACAGCATGGAAAGAAAACTCACAAAAAGAAGATCTGTCGGGCGGATCAAAACGATTAAACCTGCACATAATCCCAATAAAAGTGTTTTTAGAATTTTCGGTGAATCGAGCCAACGAATGAAAATCAAAAATGTGAGGGCAAATAAAAAAAAGCTGTAAACATGTGACATAGCCCCATCCCAGGTTGCGTAATTAAACAGATTGGTGCCTAAGCCTATAACCAACAAAGAAGAAGCGGTCACTCCATCGGAAAAATACAGAGAGAGAATTTTACGGATAAGTAACAAACCAAGAATAAAATAGAATAGCCCGGCCCAAACTAATGCAATCTGATAATTGGGAGAATAACCATTTGCAACTCCTCCGGTAGCCAGCGTATAAATATGAGCTATTGCAAAAAAAGGAGCATAAAGAAATGCAACTCCCATCGACATTTTTTGAATTCGGTTTCCATCAGGCAAAGACAAACTCCATACTTTCCCAGTAAAGCCAGGTTTGTCAGGAAACATAAAACTCCAGTCGTGATATATAAATGTTGCTGGTAAATATCCGTAATAAAAAATAATATCTTGATCAATAATTGTTTTTCGGTTCCATGGATGCAAATTAACAGTCGTTTTAACTGCAAACAAACTAACCAAAAGCCAGACTATAATAGAAAGTTTATTTTTCATAAATCAAAAACTGGTTAGGTTCAATTTTACATTATCGAGCAACAGGTTTTGCTTATTTTTATTCCAAACATACAAATTTAGAATTGCCCCTTTCGGGAAACCGGCACTTAACTGCAACTGCAACGAAATTTCCTGCCAACGGTTGATGTTGTCGCCTTTTGCTATCAAATTAATTTTATTATAACTTATCGGTTTATGATCAACGTCAACAGACAATATCAATAGCACCTCGTCTGCATCCAACAAATCCAGAGCTAAAAACCTGACAGATGCTAATATTTCCATGTAATTCGGTGCCTGAATTTCGGAGAAAGGTATTTGTATGGCCGGACAAAATTCCATCCCGGCGTCCATTTGTAACAGTTTTTTCCCATCAACCGAAATCAAATGAATATCGCCTGAATCACCAAAAACCAACTCTCGGTGTAAATCGGCGCTCTTTTCCTGAATAATTTTTTGATCAACTTTACGGAAAATGTAAATACCATAATCATACCCACCCAGCACTTGAAAACGTTCAGCCGGCATAATTGTCTTGATGCGCTGCAAGTGAGAATCAGCCAACAGGTTCTCAAGTGAAACACCTCCTTCGTTAGGGCCAAAGTGAGCATCCCAAACCAATAAATCACCTGTATTCAAACTATTTGAAGCTTGGATTTTATCACCAACACCCCAATTAGATAAGGACTGATCAAATGGATCAAGATTCAAGAAATGAACCAAATACGGATCAAAATAATATATTTTCGATTGTTCATTGAAAGTTTTAATGAATTTTGAGGCATCAAGGACAAGTTCTTGTGTTCGTTCCAGCCGGACCGGAATATGGTTTTTAGTAAATGGGATAACAATCTGAACAGCAATCACAACAATTGTAAAAACAGCCTGATAGCTTGTATTTTTCATCCGTAACAATACCGCATTAAACCCAAATACAGCAATGATCGCAGCCAGTGGAACAACTCCGGCAATCACCCGAACAAGCCCAAGCGATCCACCTGTACCTTTCCACCACACATACGAATGTGCTGCAAAAAAAACAACAAAGCTTCCCACAATTAAAAAATACATCAGGAATGACTTTCCAATTGGGTTAGACATTTTCAGAACCTGATATGTCCAAACGATCAGGCCAATAATCAGAAAAATGAGGAAAGGTTCACCAAAAATATTAGGACTCTGCTGAACAAAATGGAATATACTTCCACTGCCATACAAACTTTGTCCCATCGAATAAGGCATTTGATGAATAATCCACAACCAATCGTGATAATATGGATAGCCTACCAAACTATAAAACAGAGAACCTACCAATAAAAAAGGGATTGCCCGGAATTTTCTGGCCCATAAAAAGACAAGTATAAACAAAGGAATAACGACAATTCCTTCCGTGCGGATAAACGGCACAAAAGAAAGAACTATGGCAGCCCATAAATATTTATCCTTCAAGTACAAAAAAATAGATAATACCAATACAAAACTGAATAAAATTTCAGTCATACAACTTTGCATCAGTAAAAAGTACATGGGAGAAAAAGCAATAAAAAATATCAGAATCAGATTAAACTTTTCACCAGTCAGGCGAAAGGTCTTTACTGTTAGCCAGACTGTTAGTAGGCCCACAAAAACATTAAAAAGCCGGGCAAATTGAATACCCAAAAAAGTAAACGGGAAGACCAGCGCGGTATAAACTGGCTTTCCCCAATGGTCCAAAAATAACCAGGGATAATTAAAGGCGTAGCGGGCAATCCTAAAATGATTAATGTTATCGGCACCGCCGTAAATTCCCGAACTATTAAAAATGAGAACCAACTGAAGAATAAAAATTCCGGCAAGAATCAGGAGAATAATTTTATTCGCTTTTGTCTTCATTGGTATTCAACTATTTACAATCAGTTATATTGTATTTTAAGATACAGAATAAAGCTCTTAAGCCATCCTTCCAATTTATCTTCTTCCCTTCCTCATAAGTTCTTCCATAATAAGAAATTCCAACCTCATATATCCTGATGTTTGGCACCCGGGCTATTTTTGCAGTTACTTCAGGTTCAAACCCAAACCGTTTTTCCTTCAGGTTGACGGACTTGATAATATCCGACCGGAACAACTTATAACAGGTTTCCATATCTGACAGATTAAGGTTACTGAACATATTTGACAGGAAAGTCAACATGTTATTCCCGATAGAATGCCAGAAAAAGAGAATACGATGTGGATTTCCGCCCATAAAACGGGAACCGTAAACCACATCAGCAAAACCTTCAATTACCGGTTTCAACAAATCATTGTATTCCCGTGGATCATATTCAAGATCGGCATCCTGAACAATCAGGTAATCACCTGTCGCCTCGGCTATTCCACGATGAATGGCGGCTCCTTTCCCCATGTTCACCGGCTGATGAAAAAGCGTTATGATTACATCAGGATTATCCGTTTTGAATTGTTCGATGACAGCGACGGTTTGATCTTTTGAACAATCATTGACAATGATGATCTCTTTTTTCATTTCGCCGATCAATTCAACTTCAGAAACTTTGACAAGGATGGAAGAAATGGTTCTCTCTTCGTTATAAGCAGGAATTATAATCGAAAGTAAATTCTTATTCATTCTCTAATATTTATTTTTTGGACCGATTGTAACATTATCTAAACTAAAAATCGTCTTGACATATTGTCAATCAAGGAGTATTTTTCAGCGACGATTATTACTGCGGAAAACAGACTGATCTAACAAACTAAAGCCGCTGTTTTAAACAGAACCGCCTCACACAAAACAAAAGATATTTTAGTTATGTTATTCGAATTTCATATTGCGTTTCTATGCGTCAAATAAAATCATTTATTCTGATAAATCAGCTTCAAAACCTCTATTTTTCCTAGAGAGGCGATCTTACAGATAAAAACACCTTCTGCTAAATTGAATGAACTGTTTGGTGAAAGAATCCAGCGAACCAGATGTGTCCCCTGGGCTTCTCGGGCATCAGCCAAAGTTGCCAGTTTCCGGCCAGTCAGATCATAAATACTCACATTAACAAAAGCAGTTTCAGGAAGCACATATTCGATCGTTGTCCCATCAGTAAAAGGATTAGGATAGACTTTCGCCTTCAGCGTATTTATGCTTGATTTTTCATCCACAGAAGTTATGGGTGTGCCGTTGATCAGAATTTCGTCAAACCAAATCTTTTGTGCACCCAGTGCCCCAAATTCTGAAATAGATTCGAGCCGGTCAACTGCTTTCCAATTAAATTTACCTTCAGGATTAAACCAGGAAATGTCCCACGATCCGGTTTCAACAAAGCTTTTTAATGGAATTTTCAGATGTTGCCAGTTACCGTTCCAGGTCACAACAGTTTGATCGATGGTATAGCTGTTTCGCCAGGGATGATCGCCGGCCACGTACGATTTCGAATCAACAAACCGAATCTGAAATTTGGTTCCTGGTGTATCTCCTTTTACCCAAAAGTCAAGTTCATAATTATTTTCAACCAGCTTCGACAGGTCTTTGTCAGGTTTAAAATCATAAGCAGGTCCTGCATACTGGTCACTTCCCGTCCAGTATATTGAATACTTGCCAGACTGTGAACCGGACGAATAATAATCGATGGTTCCTTTGCCGGCATTTCCTGCTACGAAAACGGACTGGCCAATGTAATCGGTATAAATGTTAATCGGGTTCGTTTCAGGGACCGAAATCCAAACCTTTTGTTCAGGGATATTAAAATTCAGACTTTTCAGCATTTCGGTATTCAGGTCATAATCAAACAATTCATTGGTTCCTTTTTTAAATAAACCAAATCCGCCCTGATAATCCCAGATGGTCCAAGGAATTCCTTTTTCCCCGAGGTATTTGCGCACCACATCGTACCAGTATGCACGATCAGAAACAGGACTGTTGGGAATGTAAACACCAAATTCACCACAAAATAATTTCACATTACGGCTGTTTTTGAAATTCACGGCAATATCGAGCCACTGCTTCACTTTGGGAACCGTTCCATCATTTTTATAATTATTCAAGGAACTTTCGACCCAGGTTCCTTTTGCGCTGGCAGGTACGGCAGGCATTCCGGAAGCATTATACGGGAAAGGAATGCCGGCAAGATCCTGCATGTAGCTTGTCCAGGTAGCTCCCTGATGTGTGAACACGAACGGATCGTAAAAATGAAACGTATAAATCAGGTTATTATCGGTATAAACCGGCATGTTTGTTAATTCATTGTAACTATTGAATCCGGAGGGACCAACAACAATCGTATGCTTCGTATCAATTGCCCGGATAGCATCGATCACATGTTGCTGTATCTGGCACCAGGCAGCAGTTGTTATTCCATGAGGTTCGTTCAGTATTTCGTAGTACATGTAATTCGTCCGGGTCTTAAAATGTTCAGCCATTTGAGGCCAGACCTTGAGCAGAATTTTTTCAACTGACGGTTCTGTATTCGCATTGGGATCAAAAGAGTGATTATCGAGTATTAAATGAATTTGCAGTTCTTCGGCCCAATTGACAACCTGATCCATAAAATCAAAGAACAAAGGATCAATAACATAATTTGGAGCACCATTTGTCATATAGTGCAAGTTGATTGGTAAACGAATCACATCGCAACCCAGGCTTTTTATCCGGATAAAATCATCTTTGGTGTATTTTGCAAACTGGATCTGCCTGGCGTTGTCTGTTTGAAACCAGTTAGTCAGGTTTACACCCCGCGAGAATGGCGTTTGTGCTGAAAGTGCATAAGAAAAAAATACTAATTTCAGAAAAAATACTAATTTCAGAGTACGTTTCATTGGTTATTGTATAAGTCAGTTAATGTAAAGAAACAAATAAACATTAATCAACAGGGTATCAAAAAAAATGTTTTTATTTGTAATTGTATTTTTTACGCTTTGACTCAGAAAAATTAGTTTTCATGAATTACCATTAAGTTACAAATATCAGACAGAACAAACCATCTGTTTTCCAGACAATCATTTATTTAACCCTAAAAAAAAGCTTTTCAACCAGTTAAGTAAAACGTACAGACAAAAAATTTACATTTAAAACACTTTTTTATTTTCAGCTCTTATCAAAAAACCAACTATAACTTTTTTCATATGCTACAAAGAACTATTTCGCTATTTTTTGCCTTTGTCCTTCTTTTTGGATTATCATTATCTGCCAAAGAAAAATCCATTTCTCCTGAAAAATTCAAAAGTACCGACATTGGTTCGCCTGCTCTTTCAGGATCAACAAAAATACTGAAAGACGGCATCAGTCTGACTGCCGGAGGAGCCGATATCTGGGGAACTAAAGACGAATTTCGTTTCGCCAGTTTCGAGCAAACGGGCGATTTCGATATGGCTGCCCGTATCGAAAGTCTGACCGCATCAAACCAATACACCAAAGCCGGAATAATGGCCCGTGAAGATCTTTCGGATAACAGCAGCCACATTTTCTTTCAGGTATTTCCTGACAATAGCCTGCGCAACAATAATAACGGAGGATATGAATTTCAGTACCGCAAGGAAAAAAACGCTAAAATGAAAGCCATCTACCCAGCTCAAATTGATGGAACACCGGAATTTCCGGTAAACTATCCAAAAACCTGGATCAGACTGAAACGTACCGGAAATGAATTTACAGGCTATTATAGTGCCGACGGAAAAATATGGAAAGTGTACACCTCTGTCTCAATGAAACTATCAAAAAAAGTATATCTTGGATTGGCTGCAACTTCACACGATACGAACTTAACAACAACGGTCGTATTCCAGAATATTTCAGAAATTCATGAAAAATAACCAGTCGAACCAGACTGATCAGCTAAAGCACAGAACGAACAAATTGCCAGCAAATTCATCAACAAATCGGCAAAAAACAAGAACTTACAACCCAACGACTAATTTAAAAACAACCAATAAAAACATACACCAAATGAAAAATTTACTTGCCATGTTACTGATCGTTTTTGGCTTGACGGTTCAAGCTCAAAAACCAGTTCCTTCTGACCCCAAAGCAACTCCGGAAGCAGTAAAACTGTATCAGAATATGATGAATCTCCAACATAAGGGACTTATGTTTGGACATCAGGATGCGCTGGCCTACGGAACCAGTTGGTACGCCGAAGAAGGCCGCTCCGATGTAAAAGACGTTTGTGGTGATTATCCGGCAATTTTCGGATGGGAACTGGGTCATTTGGAAACCGGAAATTCATTTAGCCTTGATTCCGTTTATTTCGATAATATTCGCAGCGGAATTCAGAAAGTTAACAAAATGGGTGGAATCAGTACCATCAGCTGGCATTTCCACAATGCGCTGACCGGAGGATCGGCCTGGGATGTAAGTTCTAAAAAAGCGGTGGCGTCCATGCTACCCGGTGGCGAAAAACACGAATTATACCTGCAATACCTTGATAAACTGGCCGATTTTATGCTCAGTCTAAAAACTGATCAGGGCAAATTCATTCCTGTCCTTTTTCGTCCGTTCCACGAACACACCGGAAGTTGGTTCTTCTGGGGGAAAGACCTTTGTTCGGTTGACGAATACAGAACGTTGTGGCGGTTTTCAGTAAATTATCTTCGCGAGACCAGAAACGTTCATCATTTATTGTACACATACTCAACCGACCGTTTCGCCACTCCGGAAGAATATCTGGAACGCTATCCGGGCGACGATCTGGTTGATATTGTTGCTTTTGATTTGTATGACCGGGGATCAGACTACTCTGCTACTCTGAGCAATTGCGCCAAACGGGTTACGAAAATCGCGGCCGAAAAAGGTAAAATAGGTGCAGTGAGCGAAGCTGGCGGACCAATCTCAAGAAATCAGGAATGGTGGACCAATGTATTGCTCAAATCATTAAGCCCCTATGATTTATCGTATGTGCTGGTATGGCGCAATCCGTTCAATATGCCAAAGGAAGCCGCATTCGGACCTTACAAAGGCTGCCCAAGCGAACAGGATTTTGTGAAATTTCACAACGACCCCAAAACCTTGTTCCTGAAAGATATTCAATAATTTCGGGACATTTCAGATAAGATCTCCGTTGCATGATGAATGTAAGATTTGAAACAGAAAGACTTTTAATACGAGATATTGAGACAGCAGATCTGTCATCACTGTTACAGGTTTACTCGAAAAAAGAGAATATGGAATATGTTTCAAATGGCAATTACAAATGGACTTTTGAACAGTTATCTGAAAAGTACAACAAACTGAATAAAAATTATAGTTCCGGATTTGGCATTTTTGTCGTCGAAGAGAAAGATTCAAGTGAAATTATAGGAGAAGCTGGTTTGTTTGACTCTTTTGGAAAACAATCAAAATTAGAATTGGGATACATCATTGACTCGAAGCACTGGGGCAAAGGATACGGGTATGAAATTTCGTTGGGACTGATAAACTACTGCTTTCATAAACTGAAAACAAAATCAGTCATCGCAAGAATGTATTCGAAAAATGTTGCTTCCGTAAGATTGTCAGAAAAATGTGGTATGCAAAAGACAAATTCAGGATTGACAGCAGCAAATGAAGAATACCTTGAATATGAGCTATCAAATCCATTGAGTCAGAATGAAAAAAAACGACCACACAACAAAAGCAAAAAACAGTAGCGGGTTCAACGATTCAACATCCGCAGATTTCCGTAACAGAACTTAAATACAAAAGGTTTCCATGGAAGGGTTTCATCGAGAGTGAAGCCCTTCTTTTATGGATCGCATTTCATTTGCCTTCCAACTCTTTTACAAACAATGGCTTGTAAACAGGCCCATCAGGCATTGAAATGCTCTCGTATAAAACCACCCTGTTAATCAAAACTGAATCAAATTTGAAATTCTGATATTCGTCAATTATTAAATTAATCGAAAGAAGATGAGCCGAATTTTTCACCATGGCCAGGGTCAGGTGAGGCTTGAAGGGTTTGTTCTCCAACGAAAAACCGTTCTGTTGAAGTAATTCTCCCAAACGGGTATAGGCGGGCATCAAAAATTGCAAGCTTTCAAGTCCTAACCATAAAACCTTTGGTTTGTGTGTATTCGGGAACACTCCTACCCCAATCAATTCGGTACTGAAAGCCTGAACACGACTGAAAGATTCCACAATCAATTGTTGAATCAGAGCAATCTCTGATTCCGAAGTATTGCCCAGAAAAATAAGTGTGATGTGCCAATTTTCAGGTTTTGCCCATTTTAGCACATTGCGATTGAGAAACTCATTGTTTCGCCAGGTTTCGGTGGTCTGAAATACCTTTTCCGATCGAATGGGAACACCGATAAAGAGTCGTTTCATACAAAAAAATTAGAAGCTGTTTTTTCTATCTGATCGAACAATCCAAAGGACTTAACTGTCAGTTCTACCCAATTTCACCCTATGCTTTTGAAACCTAAAATACTGAAACCGATTTATTTATCCAACCGGTGAGCCTCAATAAATTGCAATTGTTTTTCGAGCATCGAAACCTTATTCATCACAAAACCAGTTTCCATTGCTGCTTGTACTGGTTTCGAATAGATGTAAGCAATCTCCATCGGTCGCATAAAATCATAATCCAGTTTCATGCTGGGAGCGTAGGGTTTCATTTTGATGGTCATGTCGATCATTTGCTGAGCCAGCGATTCCTGAAGTGGTACTCCGCAATGATTGGCTCCATGAATCACTTCAAGCATCATTTCCAGAACCAGCTGCCGGGAATATTCATTAGCCATCAACTGATTGGTAGTCGAATTCAAAATCACAGTCATACCATTAAAAGGAATGTTCCAAACCAGTTTTTGCCAGCGGGCATAGCGTAAATCAGCAGCCAGGTCTGTTTGTATACCGGCTGATTGAAAATCAAGAACAACCTGGTTCAGTATTTCCTGATCATCAAAGTTGTGCGAACCAATAATCAGTTTTCCAAAATCCAAATGATGGATATGCCCCGGCCCCACCTTGCTTGAGCAGATGAATGCCAGTCCACCGGCAATGTTGGCTCCCGTTAATTGAGAAGCAAGATCCTCTTCCAAACCCAGTCCGTTTTGCAGCAGTACAATCACACTTTTTGGGTGAAGCAACGGTTTGATCAAGGCAGGCAACAAATGATTTCCTGTTGTTTTCATGCAAACAAGAATCACATCGCATTTAGGCATATCCTGACTGTTAAGATAGGCGTTAACTTCAGTCAATTGAAAATCACCATTCACAGAATCAACCTGAAGTCCGTTTTTACGGACATGCTCAAAATCGCTTCGGAATAAAAAATGAACTTCCTGCCCGGCACGCGCCAGCATGCCACCATAAAAACCGCCCAAAGCGCCCGTCCCTATTACTCCGTATTTGATTGCCATATTCAATAAACTGTAAGATTTAAATTCTGATCTCAGACAAAAATAAGAACAAACCCACGACACTCACTATCGAACTAAATGTCAACGTTTAATCGTAACAATAAAGTTACACGAAAAAACTGCGGAGAAGAAAGCAGTCATCTGCTGATGTATTGACAATCGAATTATTGAAAGCTTATTTAGACTTTTTCTGAATTACAGCGATTTTAAGCAAATCCAGTCAGCCATTTAATCGGAAAATATTATCTTGTGAAATACCTGAATATTAATGACTCAACAATATAGAATACATAAAAAATGAACCAATCGATCCATTAAATTACAGAAAGACAGTTTACTTTTTTAGTCTAACTTATTTTCATTAGGATGAGAAATTTTCGATTATTTGGAAAAGTATTGCTCTTCATGGCTTTCATCATTGCAGGATGTAGCAAGAATTCGGACACACAGATTAGTGACCTTCCAACCCCCACAGGGAATTACGTAGTTTTTGCATGGAACGATCTGGGTATGCACTGCCTAAATCCAAGCTATGACAAATTGGTAATCCTTCCGCCTTATAATAACCTGATGGTGCAGGTGATCAAAAAAGGAAAGATACCAGAAATCATTACTTCAGGACTTAGCGTTGAGTACTCTTTGGTTAACAATACAAGTTCGGCTGACAAGGGTGATTACGGGCAGTTCTGGACAAATGGAATCCAATTGTTCGGAGCTATGTTTAACATTACTTCACTGGCTCCAAATGTCGGATTAAAAGGAATGGGCTTATCAGGAACCATGACAGCCAGTACCGGTTATTTTATTGCTGAGGGTATTCCTGCCACACCGATAGATGACTCCGGAACTAAAGATCCATTTCAACAAGCCATTGTTTCGGTGAAAGATCAATCAGGTAATATACTTGCCACCACTAAAGCTACCATACCAACTTCAGACGAAATCAATTGTGCCAAATGTCACGGAACAGATGCTTTCAACGATATACTCCGGAAGCACGACATAGCTCATGGAACAACTCTTATGAATTCCAAACCGGTTCTTTGTGCCGGTTGTCATGGTTCACCTGCACTTGGACAGATGACCGCAGGAAGTTCCGGTAAATTTTTATCGGAAGCGATTCATGGCTATCATGCCGATAAAAACGCTGCTTGTTATGACTGTCACCCCGGAACTACGGCCAAATGCAACCGAAGTATTGCTCATACCTCTGCCGATGGGAATTGCATAACCTGCCATGGAACAATGGATGAAGTGGCCTCAACCATAGAACAGGGAAGAGTTCCCTGGGTAACAGAGCCCAAATGCGTGACCTGCCATAAAAACGTAACGGAAGTTGATACCGGAAACGATCTTTACCGGAATAGCCACGGTCACGGGAACCTTTACTGCACAGTCTGTCATGGAAGTCCACATGCCATGTACCCATCCAGCAATACTAAAGACAATTATCAGTCGCAGCAATATCAGGGGGCAGATAAACCAGTAAAAACCATTGGAAGCTGTGGTGTATGTCACCGCAATTCAAGGGGAGAGAGCAATTCAAACGAGTTTGCTGAGAAACACGGTGGAGCAAATCCGGAAAAGAAGATAGCCTGTCACACCTGTCATACCGAAGTGCCCACCAACACTCAGCAATGGCCACATTCATACACATGGAAGGATAGCGGAGGAAACAGCTCAGGGGTCGGTGACTGATCATCTATTTGAAAACACATAAAAAAGGGCAGCACAGGGTGCCCTTTTTATGTATTTCATAGCTTATCCGGTAAAAAAGCTAATCTACCATTTATCTAATTAACTGAATTTAAAAACTTACAACAGGTTCAATTCACAAGTTGAATTTAATACTTCAACATTACGACCTTCCGGATTGTTATTGAAATAATTTCAAAATCCAAATCGAATGAAAATAGCAGCTATCATTGTTCGTGTCCTTATGGGACTTATGTTTGCATTTGCTTCAATCGTCGTACTTTTCAAACTAGTGCCACAACCGGAACAAACAGGCAATGTCAAAATCTTCATGGATGGAATGACAGCTTCCGTATACTTAATGACAACCGTAAAAATCATTGAACTCATTTGTGCGATTGCCTTTCTCTCCGGAAGATTTGTTCCGCTTGCCACTGTTGTGATTTTCCCAATTACGCTGAACATCTTGTTGTTCCATGCATTTCTGGAGCCTTCAGGATTACTGACCGGCGTTTTGCTTATGCTGGGAAATCTGTTTCTGGCTTTTCACTTCCGGGACAAGTACAAACCATTATTTTCCGCGAAGTAAAACCAAATTAAAAATCAGCCAGATACGGTTAAATCCAGTAAAAACCATGAAGTAACCGAATCAAATACATTGAAGGATTTAAGTAATTCCACAATCGAGTGTTTGGTAACGAATTCTTTTCTTTAGACCAGTTTAATTTTTCCTTAACATCCGGGAATTGGCCATCAATAATTTATATTGTACATTTACCAAATGCACATCAATTTGATGGCGAAACCCAAAATTCAAACTGTATGTTTATAATTGTAATTGGTATTATTGTAATTGTCATTGGATTCTTATCCACAAAGAATCCATCTCCATTAAGTCCATACAGCGGACTTGTCCGGATTGTCGGATTTCTTATTGTAGTGGCAGGTGCCGGATTACTTTCGGTAAAACAGATCGAACCGGGTTATGTCGGTGTTCAGAAACTCTTCGGAAAAGTAAATAACTCTATCCTTGAAAGTGGATTGAATGTGATTAACCCATTGGTAGAAGTAGAAACTTTTGATGTACGCACCCAGAATTACACCATGTCTGGTATACAGGATGAAGGCAGCCAGTCAGGCGACGATGCCATCCGGGTACTGTCAGCTGACGGGCTTGAAGTGATCATCGATCTTACTGTCCTTTACAAAGTAATCCCCAGTGAAGCGCCACGTATTTTAAAAGAAATCGGTACCGATTACCGAAATACAATTGTACGTCCGATAACCAGAACTAAAATCAGGGATAACGCAGTATATTACGATGCTGTTGCACTTTATTCAACCAAGCGTGACGAATTTCAATCCCGGATTTTTAAAACCATTGAAAGCGATTTTTTAAGCAGGGGTCTGACTCTGGAACAACTGCTGGTGCGTAACATTACGCTGCCAGAATCAGTTAAAACCGCGATAGAATCGAAGATCAACGCAGAACAGGAAGCACAGAAAATGACCTTTGTACTCCAGAAAGAAACTCAGGAAGCTGAACGTAAACGGGTTGAAGCACAAGGAATCGCCGATTATCAGAAAATTTTAAGTACAGGACTTAGCGACAGACTATTACAGTACGAAATGATTAAAGCAATCTCAACTTCGCCAAACGCCAAACTCATTTTCATGGACCCTAAAAAACCAGGTTCAGTAATTATTGATGGAAAATAAAAAGATATATTTATTCCTATTGAAAAGTCCGGTGAAAGCCGGACTTTTTTTATTTATGTGTGTTTCAAGGTATATATGCCAAAAAATACATTTTTCATCAAATAATTCATATTATTTCTTTTAGCCACAGAGAAAACGAAATAAGAACAGAGTTGAATTTTTCTCTTCGTGGTTCATGAGTTTATTTACAAAGCTGATACACTTCACTTCCTGCAAGCAAAAAACATCCCAGCCCATAATCTTCAAAATCAGGTTTGCTGTCGTAAGTTACCGGTTGTCCATCGGAAGGCTGTTTGCCAGTTCCCTGAACAAAGGCCAAACCTCCATCAGGCTGAACTGCATCTTTGGACATAGCATTCCAGGCTTTTGAAATTACCGGAGTATATTTTTTTGCGCTCAGCATTCCATTGTTTACCCCCCAGGCCATTCCGTAAACAAATAAAGCTGTTCCTGAAGTTTCTTTTCCGCCGAAGTTGCTTGGGTCATGCAAACTGGCATTCCAGAAACCGTCGGTGCGTTGAATCGGCAATAAAGCTTTCATCATTTCAAGGTAGGTCTTTTTATATTCTTTGTAATGCGGATCGTTGGGATTAATTTCCATCACCCTGACCAAAGCTGCCACTACCCATCCATTCCCGCGTGACCAGTAACAATCCTGACCATTCGGTTCTTTGTAAGGAGGCATAAAATCCTTGTCACGCCACCACAGTTTGTCTTTTGGGTTGTAAAAACCTTGTTTCACTTTGGAGTCCATATACATTTCGTACATGCGTTCCGAGTATTTTTCATCACCGGTTATTGTCGTTAGTTTAGCAAACACAGGCATCGCCATTTGCAAGGCATCAATCCAGTTCCAGTCATCGGTTTTGTCAGTGGCCATCATCAGGTCAACAGAAGCTTTAATATCATTCAGTCTTTCGGGTTTCGGATCAATCTCATACAAATCAAGATAGGTTTGGGCACAACATTGATTGTCAGCATTTCGGGTTTTAACACCTCCACGCAATCCCCACTTGTGTGCCTCGCCCCACGAAGCAGCGTAATCATAATACAGTTTATCCGGATTAACAGCATACAGAGCCATCAGACCTTCGTAATAAACAGCGCGGGTCCAGATGTTACTCGGGCGTTCGCGATTGGTGATGATGCTTTTGCCCGTATCGGGCCACTTTTTCATAAAATAGGCATTGGTAAGTACCATTTTATCCATTACTTCCTTTTTCGCCGGAAGTTTTTGAGCTATGGTGCAACTCACTGAAATAAATGCTATTGTGAAAAACAGCAGTGTTTTTTTTGTGTTCATGTTATCTGTTCTTTTGAATTATAATTGAGTTCTTTCTGTTTTTTTAATGCGTTTGTCCTTAAATGGTCTGCAATCTTTGATCCTGATATCTTCCACATTTTTCAGAACCAGTGAAGGAACAGAACCAGTTTTTGAAACAGTTACGTTATTCAAGCTGGCACCGGTAACATCTTCCAGAATAAAAGCCGGTCGGAAGTCGTCATTCTCCAATTTCAGTTCAACATGGTTCAATTCGATGTTTCTGACATGACGAATGAAAAACCCATAAGCCGGCATATCGCCAAATTCCTGCGGATCGGGATACGATTTTTCATGTTCACCAACTTCAAGCAAGGCTTGTTCTTTGGGAGCACCGCCTTTTATCCGGATAAAAATATTGCTAAGTTTCACATCTTCAATCGGGTGACCAGGAATACCAACGATCATGGAACAGAACTTTTGATTTTCGCTGTAAGCCACCACATTGCTGATGTTAATCCGACGAATAACTCCAACCGGTGTTCCTTCCGGACCACGCATTCGTGCACCAAGCCGTAAAAAGAAAGGCGCATTTTGAACGTCTTTCATGACAATATTGTCCACTGTCACATCTTCCAGAATACCACCATCTACTGTTTCGAGAGCCAGTCCGCGGCAAAATTCGAAGGTGCAATTGGTTATGGTAATGTTCCGGAATCCCCCATTCGATTCTGTTCCGAACTTAATGCGACCGGTTACCACGCCTTTGTCAGGTACTGTATTGGCTTCGTCTTTTTGGTAGGTTCCATTCAGAAAAGTAGTCCGGTCGAAACCGCTGACCGCACAATTAGTGATGGTCACATCTTCCGTCGCACGGGCAAAACCCAGAGCAAAAGAACTTTTCAGGCAAATGGCATCGTCATAAGGCGAGTTGACACTACAATTTGAGATTCGCACGTGCCGGCAGCAATCGATATCAAAAGCATCGCGGTTGGTATCAACTTTAAGGTTGTCGATGGTCAGATTATCGACGCCGGTAGCCAGAATAGCGAAATGTCCGCCCATCAGAATTGACAGATCTTTGATGACCACATTCCGGCATAATTTCAGAGCAATGGCTTTATTAGCCATTCCGGGTGTTTTAAAACCTTCGCGGGTTAAACCGTTTCCGAAGATTGTACCCAAACCGGTGATGGCGATATTTTGCAGATTCTCACCGTAAATCAGGCTGTTTCTCCAGTGACTGTGCCCGAAATCCTGGTACATATCCCATGAATTTGGTTCAGCAGGATCGTATTCCAGGCCGTATTTTTTCACATCGGCAGCTTCAAGAACAGCTCCGTTATCCAGATGAAGTGTGATAAAGCTCTTCAGGTGAATGGTAAAACTCAGGTAAGTTCCGGCAGGGAAAAACACGGTTCCCCCACCCTTTTCCGACGCGGCAATAATAGCAGCATCAATGGCCTTGTTATCAATGGTTTTCCCGTCGCCTTTTGCCCCGTAATCTTTAACATTGTAAAAATTACCGGATTGGGCAAACGAACTCAATGTCAGAACTACAAAGATTAATAAGTATTGAAATTTTCGTATCATTTACAATTATTTTATTTGTTTTCACCTACTTCTTATTCACGGGGTGACTTCGAGTCACCCCGTGAATAAGAATATCTAATTTCCATCCGGTTTTATCAGGTTTACTGAAGGACTTTCGTACCAGCGAAATTCATTGACAGGATCAGGAAGTGAAGGATTAAAAACCGGCAGACCATCAATCAGGAATTTTGCCAGTTCAGGAATATTTTGCCTGACACCATCCGCTACACATTTGGCCAATTCGAAAGCGCCGTAAGGATTGAAATGTGTATTGTCAGCCAGCGGCTTGTCTTGCCCCGGATAGGTATTTGCCGGATAATGCACAAACGCTTTTTTCGAATTTTCAGACCCCATCGCTTCATAAAATAGTTTGCTCATGGCATTCAGGTCGATCAGCGGCACGTTTTCTTCTTTGGCAGTTTGACGCATGGCTTCAGGAAAACCTTCGAGTGTATTGATGATTTTACCATTCTCGTCAAAGCTGCGGCGGTTGGTTGAAGTCACTAAAACTGGTTTTCCACCTTTTTTTCGTGCTTCAGAAATATAATATTTAAGTTCGTCTTTGTAAGTTGTAAAAGCATCCAGATGGTTGCCTCCGGGCTTCTGATCGTTATGTGCAAATTCCATAAACAGATAGTCTCCGGCTTTCATTTGGCTGAGCAATTTCTGCAGGCGTTTTTCCCGTTTAAAAGCTAACAATGTTTCGCCCGACTCGGCATAATTGGCCACTACAATTTCAGGCTTCAGAAAATTAGGAAACATTTGTCCCCATGATGCCCAAGGTTCATATTCCTGATCAACAACAGTTGAATTACCAGCCAAAAAGACGGTTGGTAATTCGTCGGCTCGCTTAATTTCAATTCCGGCAACACACGGTTGATCACCATTAAACTCGAGGGTCAGTTTATTGTCCCAGTTCAGGTAAGGCAACTCACGATCTTTCAGCCTGATGTGTTCCGTATCATTAATCTTAGGTGATCGCACATCGACTACAATGGTTTTTCGAATTGTTTCACCTTTACCTGTTTTCACGTTTTCAAGCATCAACCGTCGTGATTCAGCTTTAACCGTGGTGGAAGATCCTTCCGGAGAACCGCCCAAAGTTAGAGTTACCTGATAATGTCCTTCAGGAAGGTCAACTGCAAAATAAAATGGCTTTTTACTGCTCAAAAAATCACCGGTTAACGGGTCTTTCTGTTTTGTTTTTCCTGAAATAATTTCTCCGGAAGGAATTAGTCCATAACCTTTTGCTGCCTGATAAAGTGATTTTTCCGTTACCGTTTCAAATCCTTCTTTAGCTGAAGAAGATCCAAAATCAAAGTTCATTGATTTTACCGAATTACCGGAGTCCTCGTAAAGTTGCAGCGAACTGTCGTTGATTTCAATTTTATGTGTTTTCACCAGTTGAATCATTTCGGCTCCGGCCAAAAGTACCGGTCCGTAACCATGTGCAGCATAAACGCTGATCGGCCTGTAATAATAAAAAGCCGGATCAAATCCCATTCCGGTACCCACGCAGGTTCCTTCAACCTGACCTTTTTCGTTTACCATACTGGCAACCGCATTCCATGCCAGACAAACCATGGGCGCATATACTTTGGCATCAACATAACCGCGATTAATTGCACGGGCAATTGAATACGTATAAATAGCGGTTGCTGAAGTTTCAAGATACGAATCGTTTCTATCGATCAACTGATGCCACAAACCTCTTGCTGACTGATAATTAGCCAAACCACGAATGTGTTTCCGAAGTAAATCCAGCACTTTCGCTCTTCCTTCATGGTTTTCAGGAAGTACTTCAAGCAATTCGACCATCGTCATAACAGCCCAGCCGTTGGCACGGGCCCAGTGAAACTGAGGATGTTCGTTCATTCCCTGAATCCAGCCATGCATAAACAGGCCTTTCTCATCATTGAACATCCGATCGGAAAACTGCAGAACCTGCTTCACTGCATCATCAAAATATTTCTTTTCGCCGGTGTATTTGCCCATTTGTGCCAACGCAGGAACGCTCATAAACAAATCGTCGAGCCACATCGAATTGGGCTGTGGGCGATTTCGCGCCAGCGTTCCGTCAGCAAACCTGAATTCCTTATTGCTGATGAAATCCATAAAAGTGTTGATCATCGGATTCAGATCTCCGTCGAAATTCAACTGTTGGGTTTTAATCATGGCGGCACTCATGGCCCCACAATCGTCAAGCGCATGAGGATGAAGTACCCGTAACATAGCATGTTGAACACCTGGCTGCTTTTCTTCCAGTTTCACAAAGAATGGCTGTATATCTGACAAAAATTTCAACCTGTTTTTCGTGTAAGCAGCATACTTCGGATCGCCGGTGACTTCCGAGGCAAGTAACATTCCGGCATACGTAACACCCCATTCGTAACTGATCAGACGAAAATCACCTGGCTTGAAAATGGTTTTTTCATCAATTTTCGAATAGTCTGTGACTTCAGCCTGAGTTTCTTTATTAATCAGAACCATTGGCGTAGTTTGATCAAGATAATTATATATCCTGTCTAATACTTCGATGATACTTTTCACCTCAGGCTTTCCGTAAGGTGTGTCATAGGCCGGCTGCATCAAATGCAGAGGTGTCGTTGAGTCATTCACCTTTTGGGCCTGTGAACTCAAACAAAAAAGTTGGACAAACAAAGCTGCCACCAGAATTTTTCGATTCAGTCTAAAATTTGTAGTCATATAATTTATTGTTTTTGTTTGATAGTTTTCTGATTTGAAATTACGATGATTTTTGTTTCCCATGGTTTTATGCTAAGCTTCAATTTAACAAGGTTCTCCACTTGCCCGATCTGTTCAATATCATGTGACTGGCCTGAAATAGGATCCCAGCTATGTGTTTTTCCTTCTCCTGAAAGGGTAACATCAGTTTCAACGGCAGTATCACCTTCATTGAATATGAAATACAAATCACCATCCGTAAATTTACGGTGATTGTATTTAATCGCCGGAAAGCTTTTCGCAAGTTTAAAATCAGGAATTGGCAAATACTGAAATAACTGTTTCACTGTTTCGGAAATCGCCCAGTTAAAATCATAATTTTCACCAGCATTTCGAAAACTTTGTTCGACAATAAATGATGGTTTTTTGGAAGTAAAAATAACTTTTCCGCCACCAGCCACAAATTCTTTCAGTTTATCAAGTACCGCTTTTGGCATGGCAGTAACAGATGGAATCAATATCGTTTGATAAATCTGTCCGCTCAAATTTTGTAAGCCATTTCCCTTTTGTGCAAGTACTTTCGTAATTGCATAATCGTCAATGAAATCAAAATCATGCTGATTTCCGAGTAACATCCGACACAATTCCAAGGCGCTGCTATCGGCTTTTTGGTCACCCAGCCATTCACTCTCAGTCGGGTAATAAACTGCGATGTTAGCGGCAGGTTTACCATTCGAAAGCAGGTACGAAACGCGATTTGTATATAGCGCTACCTGCGGAAATTTTGCATCGCCAAACCAACCTTTCGGAGTACCATCACTCCGGGTTGAAGCTGGCCAATACATCCACTCAAACAAATTAATTCCACGGGCAAACTGTTGATCAGTTACCCATTTGGCCTGATCAACAGTAGGCGGAGTACGATAGGCTGCAAAACTTTCGCTCATGGCCTTCCGTTTGCCATACACATGAGCCACCGATGATGCATATTTCGGGAAATCGGCAATGGTTCCCGGCCAAATCTGGTTCCAGATAGCGTCGATTCCAGGTATCTGAACATGCCTGAGATTCTCAAAAAAATCGCCACTTGATTGAGCCAAAGCCATCATTTTGTCTTCGTGATTAAGGTGAACCATGTACGAAAGCTGATTGGCAGCACACCAGTCGGCCTGCACCTTGAAAAAGTTTTCGCCAAACATATCTGACCAAACATCCCAATAATCGGCTTTAACCCGAAGCATCGAGTCTGTTGGATTTTTCACAAAAAATGCTGAAACCCATGGGCGCACATCATATCCTTTTTTCATCATAAATTCCTCCGGAAGAGCCGGTGTCCAGGGCATAAATCCATAATCAGGTTCATCGCCTCTGAAGCCAAGAAAGGTTTTCCCAAACTCTTTGCCTATATGTTTTTTATATTGCTCGTGCGTGAACTCAATGAATTGATGCACCGCAACCGGATTGAGGTAATCGCAAAGTGAATTCAGCGTGTCTTTCCCATGAGTTGGGTTATTCCCGGCGCGAGTTACCGAGGTTCTGAATTTATGCCTTACCTGTAAAATCTGCCAGTTGCCTTCCGGAGCAGTCCAGTTCAATTTGGCATTTTCGATTTTCAGCAAACGACTTTGTCCGCTTTCCTTGTTTACGGCGATGGCACTCATCACTGCAGGGGGTATTTCTGCTGAATAGGTTTCGCCAGAAACCAGATCAATCTTTTTATAAATATCCAAACCTTGCATCCTGAGGTCAGGGCGCTCTTTCGAGAATTTACCACCAGCAAAACCACTCGGGTACTTTGATTCGTCAATCATCCAAATAACCATTCCGCGTTCTTTGGCCTGCTCAACAGCAAATTTGATCAGCTCAAAATAACCTTCAGAAAGATATTGTTCAGGTAAATCATAACCGGCTTCTATATTCACAGAGCGAATATTTAAGGATTTAAACCGATCAAGATCGCGAATAATCACCTCTTTGGTCATAGGGCCATCCCAACCCCATAAAACGGAAGGTCCAAAGGAAGAATCCGGAGTTTTAAACCCTGCAGACAGCGTATTCAAATCGGTAACAACCTGACGCGTATCTTGTGCCATTGCTGAAATTTGCAGCAACAAAGCAAAAAGGATGATGGGAATTGAGGAGTTTTTCATTTCAAACAATATTTTATTTGACTCTAAATTATTTTGTGTAGATAAATTGTTCTAACTCACCCCGTCGCATCTTCGATGCTCTCCCCCTCTCTACACGTAGAGAGGGGCTGGTTGGGGTTGAGTAAATTATTATTATTATTATTATCAATCTTATATTTTTTCACTTTTTCCAAATCACCGGTTCGCCTTCAGAAACCTGAATTTTTAATCCTGAAAGATCAACATCTTCCACATTATCGAGTACAAAACCGCGTTTGGCGGTGATGTTGCAGTTTTCGAACACCACATTTTTGATCGGACTGTCTTTCAATCCGTGCATATTGCCAACCGTGGCAGTCGTTCCGGAGACATTGATGATTTTTACGTTACGAAAAACAGGTAGTGGATCGGATGCAGGTTTCGGATTTACCATTCGCCATTCCATGTTGAATTCGAAAGCCTTGCGGGTGTCTTTCAGCACAATGTCGCGATAGGTAATATTTTCAACCACTCCGCCGCGGCTCGGTTGGCATTTGAAACGGATGGGGGCCCAATTATCGGCTTCCATCACACAATTCTGAATGGTTACATTGCGGATACCTCCCGACATTTCACTGCCCATCGACACGCCGCCATGCCCGTATCGGAAGGTGCATTTATCGATTAAAATATCTTCACAAGGGCGGTTCACTCGCCGTCCGTCTTCATCTTTTCCTGATTTGATCGCGATACAATCGTCGTTTACATCAATGTCGCATCCGGCAATATGAATGTCTTTGCTTGAATCAACATCAATTCCATCCGACATTGGAATGTTATGCTCAGCTCTAATAGTCAGATTTTTCACCTCAATATTTTCAGAATAAAGAATGAAAAGCCCCCAACAAGCCTGGTTTTTCAGACTCAAACCTGAAATTTCGGCGTTTTTGCAATTTTGGATGGCGATCAACCTTGGTCGTCCATAAGCTAGTCGTGGATTGTCAGATACTGATTTTTTATTTTTATTAAGTTCAACCCATTGTTCTCCCGAACCATCAATTTTGCCTTCGCCTGAAAGAGTGAAATTATTCATATTGAATATATTGACCAAGGCAGTAGTCCAATCTTGTTCCACGCCTTCCCAACGGGTAGCTACCACCGAATAATCTTCCATGTTGGTGGTCCCTTTCAGCACACCACCTTTATCAATTCGCAGATCGACACCTTGTTTCAGGAAGATGGCGCCACTCATAAAAGCACCTTGCGAAATCACCACCACGCCACCGCCATCAGCTGCACATTTGTCGATGGCCATTTGAATTGACTTTGTATTGAGGGTTTGCCCATCGCCTGAAGCCCCAAACTGCGTAACCGGATATTCGCGTTTGGATTTTCCTTTTACACTTAATGAACGGTTTGCATCATCAGTAAAATATCCGCCAAGTTTGCAGGTTCTGAGAGATTTGACTCCCTCTGCAACAGTTTGCGCATTCAATTGAGCCCCAGCCATGTTGGTATGGGTATGATCGCCAGGGAAGTACTGCTTCACTTTCGCGGAACCCATTTCTTCATATTTTTTAGCTACCAGTTCATTCAGATCGATAAAAAACGCATCAGTCTGCTCAGCTACTTCTTTGGCCCATTTCCCATACATTTCTGATGCTCGTTCCACTTTTCCATCTTTCCATTCGTTGCGTGGAATCATTGAAAGCACAATTGGTTCGGCTCCTTTTGCTTTTGTATCCAAAATGTATTTTTTCATGTACCAGCCATAAGTATGAACCGTTTCCTGAGTTCCATCCGGCCTGGTAACCAATTGAGTTTCATCGCCAATTCCACGAAGTGAACCACGAAATTTTTCGGCATCAGGTTTTGCACCGTCATTGTGACCAAATTGCATCAGCACAAAATCGCCTTTATGGAGTTGAGGCAGAATTTCGTTCCAAAGTCCTTCATTCATAAAAGTACGGCTGCTTCGGCCACCTCGAGCTATATTCAAAATAATTACCCTACTTGTATCAAAAAATGCAGGGAACTCGCGGCCCCAGCCAACTATCGAATCATTTCCATTGGCAACCGTTGAGTCGCCAATAATGAATACCCGTTTTTTAACCGGAAATACCACCTTGGAATTTTCGAGCAGATACTTCGTAAGCCCAAAATTCTGCATAGTTTTCAAGCCATCAACAATCAGGGAAGAACTCAAAACAGCTCCTTGAGCCGAAGTATGTGTATGATCGCGACTGAAATAAAAACGACCAGTCACCTCTGATTCGCCGTAGGTATCCAGTTTATCCGACATATGTTTGTTCAGATCAACAAATTGAATTTTTTCCTGCTTTGCAACTTCCATTGCCCAATCAGGATAACTAGCAGGAGTCCGCACGATCTTCCCGTTTTTCCAATCGTTTCGTGGAATCGGTGTAATTATCACAGGTATAGCTCCTTTGGCTTTTGTTTCACGAACCACTTTACGTAGATACCATCCATAACTATGCACCACTTCATGTTGTTTGGTGATCATGTTGTCGATTTCCCTGCTCTCCTCTCCCACTCCTTTGATGGTTCCACGGGCACATAAGGTATCGTTCAACGGACCATTGTCGTTGTGGCCAAATTGCATCAGCACAAAATCACCAGGTTTTAATTTTTTTAGGACTTCGTTCCACAAGCCTTTAGATTGATACGTCCGGCTACTGGTTCCACCCAATGCATCATTTTCAACATTGATTTTGGTTGTATCAAAATACTGGACAATCGCATCGCCCCAACCCCACAAACCCCCGGAACCATCGCCGCGACCATTTTTTACAGTTGAATCGCCAATGGTATATACAGTTGACTTTTGTTGGGCAGAAACATTGTTCTGAAAAATCAATCCCAAGAGGAAAATAAAGATAAGTATTCGGTTCATTTTTTTGTTTTTAAACTCATCCGATGACTTTGAGTTCATCGGATAAGTAAATTAATTCGTTTTATTCAGCGGGCAACTTGAAATCACCTACTGAATGGATTTACTTTATTTGCATCTAATTGATCCGATGAAATCCAGTCATCGGATCAATATTCACTGGTGACTTGAAGTCACCAGTGAATAAGCTATCATATAATTTCAAACACAAAAGCTGATGAAGTCATATATTTTCTACCTTGTGTGGCAACAAATAAATGGGTCGGTTCTCCATTTCGCATCAGGATTTGCGGACGTTCAAAACGACCATATTTTTTCAGATGGGACGGGGCTGGCGGCTGTTGGACGTAATGGCTAAATCCAAAATAACTGATTTTTGGTTCCGACCATTGAATGCCATCTTCAGATTCAAGAATGATCCCAACTTCATGGTCAAATCGCCCCATGTCGCGAGCCAGCATATAAAACCGACCGTTTTCCATAAATACATTGCCATCTTCCAACTGTCGGTTGTTCCCCAATTTTGAATAATCGATAATCGGATTTCCGGAATATTTAATGTATGGACCTTCCAACTTGTCGGCAATTGCCAGTCCATATTTTCGGTTTCCACGAATAGCCGGATCTACAGGATGCTCATATTCTTCGGTATTCCACGATTTATAGTAAATCCAGTATTGCCCGTTGGGATGTTTCAGAAAAGAGGGATTCGAGGTACAATGATCG
Organism: Prolixibacteraceae bacterium; assembly: GCA_035648135.1. Taxonomy (GTDB): domain Bacteria; phylum Bacteroidota; class Bacteroidia; order Bacteroidales; family Prolixibacteraceae; genus Aquipluma. The sequence goes on along the minus strand of DASRMB010000079.1, from coordinate 166,925 downwards.
TCCCACGCTCCAGTTTCGCCAGCTTCGAGCAAAGGTTTGTCAGGGCGTTTCCATGGACCATTTAACGAATCAGAGGTTGCCAAACCTATTCGTTTGGTATTTGTTTTTCCATTCGAATTCCCCATATAAAACAAGCAGTATTTGCCATCTATAAACTGAATATGTGGATTGTGGCAAGTGGTTCCGTCGAAAAAACCTTCACCACGCGGTGCCAGAATGGTTTTAATATAGGAATACGGACCTTCGGGCTGATCAGCTACCGCGTGTGCAATCTCGGAACTATTAATCCATCCACCCATTCCCTTTTTGGCGTCCCACCGTGAAAAAAACACATGAATTTTCCCATCAGGCGCGACAATCGGGCTGGTTCCCCAAACGTAATAACCTTCCAACTCCAGAATCCGGTCTAGCGGTTTTAAGCGTTTGGCAAAACCTGAAATGTCATTGTCAGAATATTTTTCATCCTGGATAGAAGCAAAACCAGTCAATCCCAAAGCAAAAAGTGCGCTTCCGGTTAGCAGGCTTTGTTGGATAAATTTTCGTCGTGTATAAGCCCCCTCTAGCTCCCCCGATTGGGGGAGAACTCGGTTGCGTTGATTTTGAATATTATTGAAACCTCGATCGTCAATCATATTTGCTATTCACTTTTATTTTGTCAAATTCTTGTGGTAAATACCACAATTTTTTCACTTACATTCTGATTTTAGTCGTCAAAATTCCTTTCCCTTTCGGGGAAGGGTTAGTGATGGGGCTTTACTAAAGTTACAGCCATCAGGCCAATTACCACATCGTTTGTTCTGGTTTCCAAAGTTAACTTCATTAATTCTTTCTTCGGATTTAAAGGCAGATCAAGCACTGATGCAGCACCACCTTCAATCTTTCTGGTTTTGTTTTTCGAGTAGATGCTGTATGAATCCAGGTGCCACTCACCCGTTTTCAGGTACAACCTAAGCGGGCGAACCCCATCAACCCGAAACGCGTATCCATCTTCGTAAAAATCCTGCTCAATTGGCCACCAATTATCAGGACTCACCAGTTGCAGTTCTTCCTTAGTGCCGTCGGTATATTCCACTTTCACAATACCATTGGTCATGCGACTTTGCATGTGATGCCCGCTTCCGGCCATAAGCAAATACAAGTGCGATGCTTTTCCCGACAATTTCAGGCTAAGCGAATCGGGATAATTGTCCCATTTCGAGGTAAAAAGGATGTTTGGAATTTCTGCTCCTGAAATGGAAAAAGGAATTCCCTGTGGCGACTGAATTCTGTTTGAATTTCCGACCAAACTGCGTAAACCAGTATCATCTATTTCTTCAGTTTCTTTATATGAGCACCAGTCGCCAATACCCTGAACCGGAATTGACAGCGTTGGATATGGTGAACGGGGTGAAAAATATTGTTCTTTGAAAATATTCGTTACCCGGTCGTTAAACTTGCCGGACATATTTAATAATTCAAATTTCTCAGTCGTCGGAGCTGAAATATTCCAGTTGATTGCATTTTCAGTAAAAATCTGTTTGTCCGATTCAATCTGAACAAGGTTACTTCCCGGAACCAGATATTTGGCTGCCACCTTTATTTCCGGGGAATTAGATCGTGCCGGAATGCTTATCTTTTCCTGAAACCCATTGACCAAAATCATGACTTCAACCATTGTCTCCCTATTGTTCCTGACAGAAAATTGCAACTCGTTTTTTGACTGTTCTTTGGGGCAAATTATTTCGAGAGGTTTTCGCAATTCAAACGAAACAGGTTGCCACCAGCTCATTTGTCCTTGCTGAAGTTTTACAAAAGCTGTCCGTCCGCCCAATTCTCCCTGAAGTTTGGATTGCATGGATTGTTTCTCAACCTTCACAGATTCGAGAATCTGCTGAGGATCAAAAAGCTTGATAAACTGAGCATTTTTAAAACTAAGTTGCAATGTTTCACCTTTCGCATAAAAAGGTTCCATTTCAAATTGATCCAATGATTTCCCAGCCCATACCAATTCAATTTCGAAGTTTGTTCCTAATGGCGTTTCAATTCTCAATTCAGGAGACCCGATTGAAGGATCGACCAATTTCCATTGGCTTTCCTCTCCATTTATCCTAACAGATTTAAGTGATTCCAACCGTGCTTTTACCTGAAGTTTCAGGCTCAATTCTTTCTGAAAATGACTGTCAATCTGATAAAGATCCTTTAATCCATCGCGTTTAAACTGAATTTTCAAATCAGGAGTTTCCAAAGTCGCAAACGGCCAATCTGACGGCCATCCCGGTCTAATGGTCAATGTTTGATTGATTAGATCGGGGGTGAAGCCAAAAAGTCCCTCAACCAATGCGCGGGAAGCCATTCCGATACCATCGGCAAAATCGCGGTAAAGCTCGCCACGAAATGCATCGTAAAACGAAAGTTGGCCAAAATTGCCCGGACTGCTACCTAAAAACATGTAATCAAAAAACATACTTTTTGTGAGCTTAAACGCTTCTTCCGAACGGCCAGTCTGCCAATAAGCCAACGCGGTATGGAGTACTTCGCCGGAAGCTACATTGTTGATCGACCAATTGTAAGGCATCCAGTTAGTAGTTGAAAGCGTGTAAAAATCACCCTCAGGTAAACCTTTTGCAACGATAGGAATATGTGGAATTGAATAATCGACATACTTCGTGGTCTGGTAGGCCTGAAACGGGTCAGCCAAACCTTCGTCGATAGCATGATAAACCGTCCAAAGTGCAGCAGACGTGTGAACCAACTGATTGCCCAATAAATCTTTGTTCTCGGCAAACCAACCTTTTTCAGGAAGCCACAATTGCTGGTTCACTGCCTTTTTGATTTTGTCAGCTTCTGCCTGATAAGGTTTGGGATCTTTCCCAATCAAAACAGCCAACTCGGCTGCCATAAGATTCGCTCTATAATTATAAGCCGACGAATGAGTGACCCCGCCACCGCTGTATTGCAAAGCATCGCTGGCCCAAATGCAGCAGTATGCATCGTACAAACCATTGTTATTCGCATCAAAATTGCGTTTTTCCCATGCCAGATGCCGCTCCAAAACCGGCCAGCTTTTGCGTAGGAAATCCAAATCGCCTGTCCACCTTAAATGCCACAGCAACTGATCGATAAATACCAGATTCATATCGTAATGATGCGGAGGATTGATCTTTCCGGGATTGCGGCTAATGTAGCCATCGGTAAACAAAGTTGTGCCAATTTCTTCTTTTTGCCGTGCCAGATTGGTCGCCGGATCAGGAATACTAGGACCTGAAGCCGGTTCGGTATATTGCGCCAGAAAATAACCTTTGAAATGCGTTTCGGCACGATCATGCCAGCCCAACCAATCGGCGGCGTAAGCTCCGCGCCAGCCGTTCAGCGGCATTCGCCAGGCTATGGCACCGTGCATAAAAGAGTTTCCATCCCAAACCGCATCGGCTGCTGTTGAAATTGTAGCTCCCACAGCATTGATATACGGATCGGGGGTTTCTATTTTGATCCTGTCGGCTATCTTTTCCCGCGCAACATCAGCCTTTTCAAAGATTTCAGGTAATTCCTGATAAGTTGGTTTTTGTCGGATATCAGGATTCAGAATCAGAAAATACAGGTCTTTCCCTGAAGTGAAAGCAATTTTTCCTGAAGCAATGGGTGAATTTGATTTCTCCGCATTGTAACATTCAATTGGATTTTTTTGCCTTGTTGCATCGGTGATCCGGATTTGGGTATTTTCAGGAAATATACCCAATAATCTTTTTTTAACCTGAAGCCGGGTCTGCTCCAATTCTGCATTGGTTGGCGTGTAATTGTTTTCGTACAACTCATTGGTTGAACGGTCGCGCCCGGAGCCGAAAAACAAAGTGAAAATGTTTCCCTGAAGTTCATATTCGTTGTCGGTGCAGTATTCAGGGTTCATATCAAAGGATGATTCAGGATCAGCGCCCAAATCGCCATCACGCGAGAATTTTTTTCCAGTTACTCCACCAAAAGCCCAGAATAAATCAAGATCGAGCGGAATCTGATTTCCGGAGATTTTTAAAATCATTCCTTCGCCATCGCCCAATGCCAGTACCTGAATGTTTACCGAACCATTTCCAAGCATCGGATCAACTATCCGGTAACTCATCGATCCAGCCTGATAACGGGCTTCAATGGTTCCCGCATTGGTCAGCCACTTCGAAGAATCACCCTGAATCAATCCCAATTTCAGATTTCCGCCCATTCCAGGCAAATACAAAGCGAACTCAGGAAGGTCGCCAGCTTCTACCCGAAAAGCAGTGTTGGTTCCATAAAGCGCCCGGTTAAAACGATGCGTTCCGTTGGTAATCACAAAATCGGGACCATCAGGTTGGTAACGCATTTCACGGGCGATTCCATGCCAGGGTTGAATACCAGGCTGTGCCTGAACAAAAGAAACCATCAACAATCCAGCGAACAAAAGTCCCCTAAATCCCCCAAAAGGGGACCTCAAAAAAGCATACATTCCAGATTTAATCTTCATTTGTCTATTGTTTGTATTTGTCAGGGCTAAATCCCAATTTTTTCTGCATTCTCCTGTCCGTAGCCGTCATTCGCCAACTGGTGGATGACGGAGTATGAAGATTCCCATTTTAAAGGGGCTTTAGCCCCTTTTCTGTAGCTAAAAAGCTTTTCACTTTTTAGGGAAGGGGACTCCTACAAAATCCCAAAATAAAAATACAGCGTCCGTTTTACAGGTTTGTCCATCACATTCATTTCACCTGCTGGGCCAAGACTTTTGGTATCATTGCTGATCCCCATCGCCAATTTTGTTCCAACCGGTGGAATACCATCCAGGAAAGAAATGTCGCCAGTTGGCAAAACCGGGTAATTTTTCGGGCCTGATATTCCGTAAAAACTAAAGAGGCGAACAAACAGGTCTTCTTCCTGAGCAACAATGGTAAACTTACCGTCAACAGTATTGAATTCCATCCATGAAACTTCAGGATAATAGCCTTTAAATTGTGGCAAACCCCAATTATTATCGCCTGGTAACCGGTTATTGTACATGCGTTGATATACATCGAGGACACCACCCTGCAAGCGATTTTTCCAGACATGCGACGGACCTTTGCCCAGCCATTTGGCACCAATCACATCAGATTCAGGAAAGTCAAAACTAATGCCGGTAAACATCTGTCTACCAGCAACCTGGTATTCGTAATCCATCGCCAGCCAACCGCTGCTATACATGGTCCAGATTATTTTTTTCAGATCGCCTGAATAAGTCATTTCAAGTGAGTAACTGTTTTCACCTTTTACAGGTTTAATATCTAATAATTGAGCAGTTCCGGTCACCAATACCGGTCCATTGCCAAATGGCAGAGACAGCCCCAAATCGTTGGTCACTTTTTGTATTTTACCATCCGTTTTACTGAAAGTCACAGCAATACCAGATGCCTTCAAGCTGATCAAACTGTCTTTTTCAATCAATTCAGCAATTCCTTTTTCTTTCGTCAAATCAGCAGATTGCTGTTCGATGGGCAGAATATTGTCTTCTTCTATTCCAGCAGCTTTCAGCCTTGCCCTGCGTTGGATTTCTGTTTCGCTAAGGTCTTTTTTTACCAATTGTTCAACCGATTTTTTATTGCCGTCAATACTCCAGGTCCAACAGAATATTTCATCTCCTGAAGGATCAAATGCTTTCACATAAAGAGCATCATATTTTTCGTAATCGGCAGGAAGTTCCAGGTTTAAAGTTCCAAATTTCAGGGGTTGGACATCCGGACTGGCAGCAGTTCCGTTTTTCATTACCTGGTGTGAAGCCTGACGATCAACAACTGAACTAAAATTAACCAACTGCCATTCAAATCTGCAATTCTTCAGGTTGGTGAAATGGTATCTGTTTTCAACCGGAATGGAGCCATCAAATTGTTCAGGAAGTTTTTTCATACTAATTCTTACCGGACAATATATTTCGCGGATGGCATAAAAACTACCTTCCTTTTCGCGGTGAGGTCCAACTACACCATCGGGAGCATTCACGCGGTTGGCATCAATAAAACCATTAAGGTCGGTACGTACAATTCCTTCATCGAGCAAAGCCCAGATGAAACCACCGCCGGCGTTCGGTGTTTTCCAAAACAATTCCCAAAAATCGGCTAAAGCAGCACCTCCACCACCATCGTCCTGAGAATGTAAAAACTCGGTGGGCATGTAAATCTTCCCTTCCGTGAATATTTTTTTCGAGCTGTAATAGTTCTCGTAATGGTTGCAGTCAATTCCGTTGAAATCGTTACCGGGACGGTGATGTGCATGAATTACCGGACGAGCGGACTTGTCATAACGGGCAAAATCATCGTCCAGTTCCTTATTGGTACCACCCTCGTTGCCATTACTCCAGAAAATAATTGACGGGTGATTCAAATCGCGGATGACCATTTCTTTTACCAGTTTTTCGCCGGGAGCCGTGGCGTAGGCATTTTGCCATCCTGCCAGCTCATCGAGTACATACAAACCCAGCGAATCGCAATAATCCAGAAAAACCTGATCGGGAGGATAATGCGAACAGCGCACGGCATTCATGTTCATCGATTTGATCAGTTTCACATCGTCAAGGTTGATCTGATTATTCAGGCAGCGACCTGTTTCAGGCCAGAAGGCATGCCGGTTAATGCCTTTCATCTTGATTTTGGTTCCGTTCAGATAAATACCGTCACCCTGTCGTATTTCGATGGTGCGAAAACCGAATTTTTCTGTTGTACTGTACAATTCATTTTTGCCTTCTTTTATTGAAGTCCGGACAGAATAACGATTCGGTGTTTCGGCTGTCCAGCAAGCCGGATCGGCTACTTTGCAGCTTAAAGTAATCAGCGAATCACTGCTGGTAGCAACCGATGAACAAGTACCAACTACCTTATTTTTTGCATCCAAAAGTTCTGCTGTAACTGTTCGTCTTACTTTCAGATTCTTCGGAAATACATCCATTGCAAACGAACCGTCAGCTTTGGCATCAATGGCAACATGTCCGATGTATTCTTCAGAAAAAGATTCGAGATAAACCGGACGGAAAATACCGCCAAATACCCAGTAATCGGCATAACGTTCGGCACTGTTCACCGAGTGATCTGCTGACATTTTACTAACCGTTGCTTCCAATAAATTGTCCTGACCAAATTTTAGTTTATCGGTAATATCGTATTTAAACTGATAAAACGCACCCTGGTGAATTTCACCAGCTGATTCTCCGTTGATTTTCACTTCAGTATCGGTCATCGAACCTTCAAATACGATGAATACCTTCCGGTTTTTCCAGTCCGCCGGCACCTGAAAAGCATATTTGTACATGCCTTTTTCGTCTGCAAATTTGAATTTCTTGCCGTAAGTCCGGTAATCGCGGCCATAATCGTATTCGCCAAATCCCTGCTGTTCCCAGTGCGAAGGCACTTCAATTTTGGTCCAGACACCACTGTTTCTTCCGGAAGTGCAAAAAAAATCCCAGGTTATGGTGTTAGTGTTGTCCGTTCCGGAGAGAAAGAGAGTTTCCTTTTGAGCAAAGGAGGAAAAAGAAAAAAGGAATAAGAAAAGGGAAAAAAGCCCCCTAAATCCCCCCAAAGGGGACTTTAACTGATGCAAAGATTGATGTATTTTGAATATCATATTAATTAATTTCTGTAATTCATTTATATACTGTCCTTTCAGGATGAATTGCTGACTTCATTCACAACTAACCCAAGGCGTTGCCATTGGGCCAGGCTATATTGCCACTTCGTGGCGAAAAACACTAAAAATCTTTCATCAAACCGTCCCACTTCACATTCCATTTCCCGTCTTTCGGAAAACCGGGATTTTCGGTGGCACAACCTTCCCAACCGGCGCACATCAGCGAAACTGCTTTCAGGAAACCACCATTCCCTGGTAAATAAATACGCAGCCGATCGCTTTGGTAATTGTGTCCGTTTTTCAGGTAGGTATTTTTCTGTACATCCTTCAGCAAAGCTTCCAGCGCAATTTCGGGTTCATTCAGTCGGGTGGCGCACATGGCAACCATTGGGTAATCCCAACCCCAGGTTGAAGGCCAGTCCCACTTCTGCATCACCACTTTCAGTGTATTTCGCATCACTTCCGGATCAATTTTGTCCCAGATTGGAAGCATCCCAACTGCTCCGGTAACCATCGGGTGATCCGTCATGTTTTTAGGATTTGTGTATGAATCGGGTGCATTGGCAATTCCCAGATAAACATCATTCTCCTGAACAGGCACAGCAAGTTTCGTCCGAACCTCTTCCCAAACAGAATCAGCTGGCATATCCAATCGATTGCACCACTCCTGTGCAATAGTCAACGCCCAGTGCCAGTATGCCAATTCGAAAGGCGGATTCATTGTGGTTTCCCGTTTCCAGTGTTCCTGTGCAGGAATAAGTGGCGGCAATAAGTTGAATACCGTTCCGGAGGAATCTGGAACAGCAAAATCGGCCATAAAATCAGCAGTAGCAAAAATCAGGTCTTTGTACTTATTCAATGTTTCAGGAGATGGATTGCTGCGGTATAATTGCTCGGCCATGTAAATAATATGTGGCTGCTGCCAGATGAGGTAACTGCCCACACCCGATGGACTGTTCTGGCCTTCAGTACCAACCATTTTCGGCCAGCGCACACCTTTAAAACCTTGAAGTTCGGCTGTTTCACGCGATTTCTGACAAATGGTCTGATACCATTCCAGCTGTTTATCCAGAACTTCCGGATGATTCCAGTTGGCAAAATGAGCCGTGTGCCACCAGTGCATTTCGAGGTGAAATTTGCCATACCAACTATTAAAAACCAATCCGGTTTCCTGCGGTGGCAGCGAACCGGAACTTTGAATTTTAGTCAGATACTGCGACAACACGAACCGACGTTCGAGTTCAGGAGCGCGCAAATCGGTACATTCAGAAAAATCGACCACTCCACTGGTTTCCCAAAAGTTTTTCCAGCTTTCCAAATTGTTGGTTTCTGTTTCGGCAAACGTTGGCAACGACACAGCTTTTTCTTCCGGAGAAAACAAACAACTGAATGAAATTGAGCTGCCGGAATTCGCTGAAAGCACAAAATGATGCTTTTCTGTTTCTTCAAAACTGGCATCTTCTTCCCACTGAAGTTTCACCTGATAATGATCGTCATCCAATTTCCGGAAAATTTTCACGGATTGATCATTTACTTTTTCAAGCTGAGACTGGTGTTTATCCGGAGAAGCAAAATCGTATCCTGAATGTGTATTTTGGGCCACAGCATAAGGGAAAATCCATTCTACTTTTAACTGCCCTTTTTCAATGAGCGGTGAACTTATTTTTGCTGAAATCAGATCGGATTGCTGATGGCAGAAAACCTCAACATGCACGGGTTCCCCTTCTACCGAAAAATCGCTGCTTATGCGGCCTTCCCATAGATTGAGTTTGTGCTTTGGATTTTCAATGTCAGTAATTTTAATTTCTGAACCATCAGTTTTTTTCAAAAGCAGCCGAATAACTCCCAATTGCAAACGTTGCGGGTTTTCGCGAAAATAGTTGGCGGCAGCAGCATCCCTACCGTCACCGGAAAATTGTACCAGATAGGGCACTTTCCTTCCGCGGTAATCCGAATATTTAGCACTTTCCATCACCTGATAGTTTTCAGTATTCGGGAAAGTGTGCCAACCCCAGTTAGATTGAGTTCCGAGTGTTACACCATTTTCGTATTCGTTGTAAAACGTCTGCAAACCGGTAATGTCGGTTGTAAAAGCAAAGTCGCCGTTTCCGACAGACAAGCTGGCCAGCGTATCAGCTTGTTCAACGGCAACATTGTTGCGGGTAACGAGAGCGAAACGATCAATTTTTGAAGGTTTCTGGGTGGATTGGCAGCCTACAAAAGTAAGTGCAATAAAAAATAACTTCATTTTCGAACCACATAGACACATAAGTCACATCGATTTAGCTGTTTGGTCTAACTTTTAACCACAGAGAATACAGAGGAAATATTGAGAATAATTTATTTTCTATTGCGTCCCATGTGTCTATGTGGTTAAAATTTTATTTTATAAGTTGAAGCGGTGTTAACGAAACCGGTCCGAGCAATCCTGATTCCTGTGGTTTCCAGCTCTGAGTTGTGAAAAGGCCATCTGCACCGCGATTTGCCGCTTCTTTAGCAGGGAAGTTCACGTTGTAGAAAATTTTATACGGTTGTCCTTTTCGTTCCATATCTGCTATTCTGTTCCCCATCAGATTGGTCACCGAAATTTCGAGCGTATTTGTAGTCTTCAGTTCTGATGCAGGAATATCAACGGAAAATGGCAAGCTTACCAGTGTTGCCAGTTCCTTTCCATTGACAGAAATCATTGCACTGTGATCTACTTTTCCCAAATCGAGGCGATAAAATTCAGCGTTTTCTGAAGGTTTTACAAATGTGGTTTTGTAAACCGCAGTTCCTGAAAATGCTTTGTAACTGTCACCCTGAATATCAGTCCACGAACCTAAATTGGAAAGTTTCACCGGTTTCGGAAGTTCAGGACCGCCAGTCAAAAAAGTAAGAGTCCATTCGGCCTTTAATACCTTATTTTCTCCGGAAACTTTTAAGTATTGAAATTCAGGAACATCAAGCTGATCCGAAAAAACCTGAACCAGACAACTTTCGCCAGGTACGAGCTGCAGGTAAACTGCGCCTGTTTGTCCTGAAGTATTGGTTTTTACCTTTCCAAACGCACCAGTCATTGGATTGTACAAAACGGCTGAGCTAATTTTAGTTTGTAGTGAAACCATTCCATCAATCATTTCGGTTCCGCGGTTGGCAATAAAATAAGTGGTTGTATTCCCATCGGTTCTGCGAATGCACTGCAATCCATTATCAAACATACTTTCGCGCCGTATTTTCGATGCCGCTAATAAATCGACCAGACTTCCCATCAGAATCTGTCCTTTGCCAACTTTAGCTCTTCTCACAATTTCGGATGTCTGATCAAATTTCAGTGTCTTTTTCAAATCATGAAATCTGGTCTGACGTTCGGTGAGCATGCCTAAGCCGGGAACATCTTCAGGAAGTTGTTCCATCAAAACAGTTGCTCCACCTCTGGCCAGTTCGATAACTTTCTCAAATGTTTCAAGCGGAATCAGTTTTACGGGTGGAAGTAAAATCGTTTGGTAACTGGTTCCTCCAGTCAGTATCTGGCCCGATTGGCTTTCCAGATTTAAAATCTGCCGATCGGAAATATAATCGAACGCAAAACCTTTTCCGAAGAGATATTCAGCTGATTCGCGAACTGAAGAACCTTTTGCCGCACCGTCAAAATGAAGCAAAAGAGACTTACCGCGAACTGCATATTCGTCTGAAATCGGATAATACAATAAAACATCGTTGTCGGGTTTGCCTGCCTGCAAAAAGGACTGAGAGCGGGCGATGTAGGTATTTAAGGTTCCAAAGTCATTCCAAAACGTATTGGACGGAGCGAAATTTACCGCAGCATAAAACATCCAGCCCGGCCATTTCGCATCCTGCGGAGAGAAGGTGGTTCCATGGTAAAACACATGATTGATTCCGGCCAGGAGAAACAGATCAATAGCCTGTTTAACATCGGAAAGCGATGCTTCAAAATGATCTTTCAGCCAGGTTGCCGATTCCGATGAAGCCAGTTTTTTTCCGGTGACATGAGCCACCGAAGATGCTGTCTTAACTTTTACAATATCTTCGCCTTCGGTTTCAGGAATATCGGCGGCGGCATATAAATCAAGAATATTGGCTGGTGCGCCGTGAGCCTGGTTGCGAATGATTTGTCCTCCGTTGGCAGCCCAATCGTGCCAGCGCTGAGTATAATTTTCAAGAATCAAATCTGAAACAGTTTCACGGTAGTCGCATAAAACACGCTGATTGTATTCAGGCTCGTCCCGGCCTATCAGTGCGGGAAGGTATTCGCGAAGATCGTAACCACGACGTTTCTGAAATTCATCAAACAACAAGGGTGTGAAATTAGCCTCTCCGCGAGCATCATCAACCTCGTAAGAGTCATTGAAATAAGCACGAAGTCCGCTCAGGTCCTGACCCTTGAACGCAGTCGTAAAATGTCCGAGATAATTATCAATGGCTTTGGCCGAAAAATGATCGATCACATCGCCTTCTCCACCAGGTCCGGCACGTTCAACCATTTTGCCGTGCCAGCCCTCGAAAACAGCATACAAAATCCATTTTCCGGCAGTAGCTTTCCAAAGAAGTATTCCATCTGTATTGACCTGATCGGTCACATTCAGGATTTCACCTTTATCGGAATATGCCATCAGAGTTTGCAGCACCATCGGCATCGGATAACGAATCTGATCGACTGCCCAATTCTGAAGACTATCTTCATTCTCGCTGACCGGATATTTTATTTGTGAAAAATCGAGTTTGCTTTTATTTACGGTTCGAAGTAAAGGCTCCTGGATCATGACCACTTTTTCCTGAAGAAATTCCCCCTCATTCAATGTAAACGATTGCACACTCATATATTTACAGGCATCTTCCGGAGTTACCCATAAGCCACCAAAAGGCCAGCCTGACGCCATTGCCAGATCGATGCCCAGATCCAGATTTTTTCCTTCCTGAAGGGTATATTTAAAGTTCTCAATCCATTCAGGAGAAAGAAATTTGATGAATCGGTTTTCGTACCCGTGAACTCCATATATCGGAGTAATTTCCAATCCGCCCAATCCGGCTTTGGAATAAGCTTCCATCGCGACCTTCAGGTCAGAAGGACTAACGCTGTTGCCCATCCACCACCAACGGCTCCATGGTTTCGACTCTTTGGTAATTTTAGGCCAGCCAGGTGTTACTTCTGATTTTTGTCCAGAGACATTACCGAATGTAAACACCAAAACAATCAGTACAGAAATCAGGATTAGAAAGGATGTTCTGTTGGATTTATTCGTTTTCATTGGTTAAAAGTTAAGGTTCTATTTTGTATTCTGTTGCAGTTATTTATTCTTTTTCAATTTCAACCGCATAAACATTTGATTGGCCTTCAAAATTCGCCCTGAAGATGATCCATTTATCATCGGGACTAAAGTGAACATTCGGTTCCAGTTTGTACTTATGGTGTTTCATGTTTACCAATTTCTCTGAACTGAATTTATCACCATTGGGTGTAAATAAATAGATCCATTGACCATCAGGCGCCTTGGCTACAGCTCCCGGATCACCGCCATCGCCGGCAAATAGTGTTTCGGTAGAATTGGAGTTGTAATGTACGCTCCATTCATTACGTTCCAGGCTATATTTTATTTCCTTGCCTGAAGCGACATCATAACCACCTACAAAAAATGTTTCACCTCTGGGTTGCTGCAAATCGAACCAGATTGTCTTACCGCTTTTACCGAACCATTCGTGGCCCCATATTTCTCTGTCGATGGTGCGATGATGAATCTGATTTATCTGTTTCGTATTTACATCAATCGTCCAGACCCGGTCGACTTTATGCCAGGGACCTTCGTGACAAAACATTAATAAATCAGGATTTACAGAAGAAAACTGAACATGATTCAGCCATGCACTATCGGTAAATATTTTATTGAGTTGACCGTTTTCCACATTGATGGTAAACAAAGTTTTAGGGAGTTTTGCTTCGTAGATTAAATTGAAAAAATCGCTTTTATTCGGGTTGTTTTTCAGAATTTCTTTCTCGTCCCTGGTTGCCCGTGAACCGGCCAAAAGAGTCCCATCGGCATTAATGGTAGTAATTGAAGCTTTAAAATCTTCAGGAAAAACAAAAACTAATTTTTCTTCTTTTGTCGAAGGCTGTATTGAAAAAACACTGTCTTTTTTCTGGTAGAATATTGTTTTAGTTTTCTCAGATACTATTTCCCCATTCATTGGCGAGGAACTAAATGTAAGCTGATTGATTTTTTTTGTGTTTAAATCAATGCTGTACAACTGTTTGTTTTTTACATTCGCATTGTAAGTTTCTTCTTTTTTCATATCAGTAACTTCATCGGGATTTTGTTTGCTACTGTTATAAAAAACCATTTCGTTTCCTATAAACGGATTGTTATGAAAATAAAAACTCAGGCTATTACCTTCCATATCAGCAGTCAACTTAACTACTTTGTGATGAGTATCCTGATCGATCCATTCATTGGGCATGGGAGTTACTGAGCCGGTTTCAAGCACTGGAAGTTTTGGCACTTGACATGCACCGGCCAAAAAAGCAATTGAAATTGAAAATAAAGCTATTTTTCTCATCGGTTATCGTGTTTGTTTAAATCAGGATCAATCAAAATCAGTCAGCTAAAAGAACTGAACAGTGATTGATCCAAATATAGTCAGGTTACCATTCGAAACTATCCTGTTCTATCGGCTAATTTGAATACTTCTTTTTTCTTCAGCTTATTCAGGAACGGTGATTTTCAGCACTTTTTTGTTATTTTATTTCAATCATCACAGTTCCGGAGATCAATTCCGGAGAATTTGCCGTAACTGTAATCTGGCCTGAAACTGATTTTGCTTTTACAATTGCCACACACTGGCCATTGTAAACATGACGTTCCGAAGCCTGATAAGCTTCATGACTTGAAACATCACCATTGTCGACTGCGGCAATCGTGCCGGTTTCTGAAACTTGGAATGAAATGATATGATCGGCATTCGGACATACAATTCCATTGGCATCGACAACTTTTGCGGTCACATAACACAGATAATCCCAGCTTTTCGCAATCTTTGATTTGTCGCTTGTGAGTATGATTGTAGCAGGAGCACCAGCCGTTTTCAATTCATCCGTCGCGACTTCCTTTCCATTATTTCGGGCAACCGCTTTCAGCGAACCCTTTTCGAAAGTAACATCCCACGACCGGGGCGAATCATCTTCTGGCTTTAATTTCGCTCCCAGTGAAGTACCGTTTATAAACAGTTCCACTTCATCGCAATTGCTGTAAACCTGTACCTGTGCATCATCATAAGTTCCGGGATCGCTTGGCGTCCAGTTGGCCACCCAATTTCCTCCACCCGCGTTAAACTCTTTTCGTACCAAATGAACCACAGGTTTTTCGGCCCACCAGCTTTGACGTTGGTAGCCAATTGGTTTCCAGGCTCCAGTTCGGTCGAACAATCCGCTTCTGCTTGAAACAGCCGGCCAAAGCGCTTCACCCAGATAATCCACTCCGGTCCATAAAAACTGTCCCGACATAAACGGATTGTCGCGCAGGATTAACCATTCCGACAGTCCGTCTCCATTTTCAGTACCCAGAACGATGAGATTTGGTTTTGCCAGATGAACATCAACCAATTCCTTTTCGCGGTAATTCTGACCGACGACATCCATTTTTTCGACAAACCCGTTGGTATAAACTTTTGAAGAACCTGGCCGGAATAAAGCCATCGTAACCGGACATCCCGGATCTAACTCATGAATCAGATCCTGCTGATCTTTATATTTTTTGAAACCTGTTGAATCATTCAGATTATCGCGAATTTCGTTTCCAACACTGTAAATTATGATCGAAGGATGATTGCGGTCGCGAAGAACCATGTCGCGCGTATCTTTTTCCCACCAATCATTAAAATACAGATTATAACCTTTCTCCCCATTTGGCTTGGCGGCTGTCCAGGTATCAAAAGTTTCGTCCATGACCAGAAAACCCATGCGATCGCATAAATCCAGAAATTCAGGAGCGACAGGGTTATGAGCTGTCCGGATAGCATTTGCACCGGTTTCCTTCATCAATTTCAAACGGCGCTCCCAGACACCGAGAGGAACTGCGGCACCCAAAGCACCACCGTCGTGATGAAGACAAACGCCTTTGATTTTTATGTTTTTACCATTTAACCAATATCCTGTGGCAGCTTCAAACCGGCTGTCACGAATACCAAAGTTGTTGATTTGTTCGTCAATCGTATTTTTTCCGGATTTAATTTTTGTAACTGCGCGGTACAAATTGGGCTTGCCGATATCCCAAAGTTCAGGATTGACAAGTTCCATCGATTGATTAATTGTTGCAGCCTGACCTGTTGCAATCGATTGCCTTGATTCTGTTGACTGAATCATTTTTCCTGAAGGATCAAAAACTTTAGTTTCAAGCACAATTGAACTTGATATTGAAGATTCATTTAAAACTTTAGTCTGAAAATTTACTGTCGCTTTTTTCCCGCTAACCTGAGATGTTGAAATATAAACTCCCCATTGATCCAGATGAACAGGATTTGTAACAACTAACCTTACATGACGATAAATACCGGCTCCGGAATAATATCGCGAAGCGGGTTGTACTGAGTTATCGGCCCGGACTGCCAGAATATTTGTTTTGCCTTTTCCGAAGTTGATATGCCCTGTTAAGTCGTAACTAAAACTGATGTATCCGTAAGGACGCTTTCCCAAATGAAATCCATTGATCCAGACATCGCTATTGGCCATAACCCCATCAAATTCAATCAGGATTTTTTGTTTGGCATCGGACTCGCTGACGGTAAAACTTTTACGGTACCAGCCAATTCCGGATGGCAGATATCCACCTCCGCGACTGGTCAGGTTTTCTTTGTCGTAATGACCTTCAATGCTCCAATCATGCGGAACATCCAATTTCCGCCATTTTGAATCATCAAATGCAGGAACTTCCGCCCCGTTGGCATCCGCTTTCAGAAAACGCCAATCCTGATCAAAATTCAAACTTGTTCTGGACTTTTCAGTCACATTTTGAGCCTGTAAAGTCAGGTTTGTCAGAAGAAATCCACAAAATAACAGGATAATGAAAGGTTTCAGCTTAATCATAGTTGGATTTTTTTGATTATTTGGAATTAGATTTTACCAAAACAATGTTTGGCTTAAGCGCTTTTTTCATATCAGTACCCAGAAAAAAACTGGTATTTGGCGGCTGGTTATAAGCTACATTCTGTGTCGCAATGGCCAGACGATATTGCGGATCGTGCATCAGCGTAGGTATCCGGTATTTGGTTGGGATGGTAGTCGTATAAATCCGCAGATTCTGATTATCGGCAGTCCTGAAGATGACTTCTTCGCGCCAGTCGCCAAATAAATCGGCGCTCAAAGCAGGTGTGGATTTTGAGCCATTATTGGATTTGCATTCTTCCGCAGTAAAAATTGCACCCACATTGTATTTATCGATGTGGTTTCCATCAAGCAATTCACGGCTCAAATCACCATCCCACCAGATCAGGAAGTTGGTTGAACGAGGTGCATCGCCAAGCCGCTCCCCTTTCAGGTTAAACAAGCCATTTGATCCTGACCACCACATTTCTGCACCCGGATTTTCAGGGTAAATATCTCCGGCTACCCCACGGCCAACATCTTTATTCATATTCCCCTGAAAGATGACTTCGCCGTTTTTAGCGTCATATACAACGACTCCGGGACCGGTTGTTCCATCTTCAATTTCATGAATTCCGAAAACCTGAACTCCCGGACGATTTGGATCGAGCTTACCAACATGGATCGCATCGCCATGACGAAAACCGGTTGAAAACAAACCTTTTCCATCATCGTCAACCACCATCGATCCGTAAATGATTTCATCTTTACCGTCTCCATCCACATCGGTTACGCTCAGGTTGTGATTTCCCTGCCCGGAGAACGGATTTTCGCCATCGTGACTATCGAACACCCAGCGGGAAGTCAGTTTTCCATCGCGCCAATCCCAGGCTGCAAGTACCGACCTGCCGTAATATCCCCGGCACATGACAACACTTGGGTGAACACCATCCAAATAAGCCACACAGGCAAGGAAACGATCGACCCGATTACCTGTAGCATCATGTCCGCCATTACCCCCATGACCATTCCAGCCATTCAGAGGAAGGCGGTTAGGAATATAATCTGTAGTTGCGAGAGCTTCACCTGTTCTTCCACTGAAAATGGTGAAATATTCCGGGCCATCCAGAACTTTACCATAAAACGGACCACTATTCCGGTCTAAATTCCGGTAGTCTTTGGCTGAATCACCAATCACAGTTCCTTTTCCGTCGATGGTTCCATCAGCAGTTTTGCAGGCGAATTCGGCAATGCCATCGCCATCGAGGTCATAAACCATGAATTGCGTGTAATGAGCGCCCTCACGAATATTCTTCCCGAGGTTGATTTTCCACAATAAAGTTCCATCCAGTTTATAAGCCTGAAAAATGGGAATACCGGAAATTCCGGTCGAAGGCGTATCAATGCTTCTGCCGGTTTGATGAAGGATTATTTCGTACTCGCCGTCGCCATCCAGATCACCCACCGAGCAATCGTTTGGTGAATAACCTTCCGGAGTTTGTAACGGGATATTGATGTATTGCTGAACTGGTGCATTGGCATTTATTGTAAACGATTTACTTGTCTCCTGTTCTTTTCCTTTCAAAACTGCTTTTACAAACCAGGCATTGTCCTTGGTGAAGTCCGGTTTTCCATCCTGAAAGTTTGTGCTTTCTGTAATCGGCGTTTTATTCAGTTTAACCGGTTTTTCGTTTCCACTTTTGCGGTAGAGATTGAAGGCTATTTCCTCGGGTTCGGTTCCCAGTAAACGCCAGCTGATAAATGCTGAATCGCCGGGTGTGCGAACAGCAACGATGCCCCGATCAAGGTTTTCCATTTGCCGCTGAGCAAATGTCTGAAATCCTGAAAAGAAGAAAGCTAATGCTAAAACAGCATAAATTTTTATTTCTGAGTTACGAATTTTCATTTGTTTCCTTTTTATAAATATATACAATCTTTTTCCGGAGCATATTCATCATTTATATCTGTACAATTTAACCCGTTGAATATTACGATTGAAGCCTCTGAACTGCAGGCCACTGCCCGACTGGTTTGCATCGGCGGCAGCTGAGAGGTTGTAATTTAGCAGAATATCATCGCCGCTTAGTTTTCTTTCAGCAACCCATTTTCCATTTTCATATTTACCGGTTTCAACAGAAGCAAGGCCTGCAATTGGAGGGCCTGAGCTGGTTGGGGTAAAAGTAACCTTGATATCGTACCCTGAAATCACATATTCATCGGGACCAACAGCAATAAAAATACCGAAGCCCAGGTCTGCGGCCTGCTCCGGGTTATGGCGGTCACGCCATACTTCAACGTTAATTTTGTAATCGCCCAATTGAATTTCCTGAGATTGTTTTGTTGAGTTTAACCATGCAGCAGCAATTGTACCTTTGCCTTGATGTTCGAGGATTAGCGGAGTCAATTGTGTTAATGTTTCGTAAGCTTGAGCCAAAGGCAGGTCTTCGAGTTTTTCAGGCACTTTTGCATCAGGGCCAGGACGTTGGACCAACAAACGTGAAGTATTGTCAATCCCAAACGGGGAATACCCGATGGCCGCATGTTGCCCGATGGCATAATATGCATTGGCCGCACCTCCCAAATCGCCCCTTGATTCAGGCACGAAAAGAGGATTGCCTTTGCGATTAAACAGGGCAACCCACTCATCGAAATCAGGTAAATAAATGTCGGGGGCATTAATGTCGATATGTGGCGCACCTGCTCTCCAAATTTCAAGAGTGAGAGGTTCGGGGCCGCCACTTGGATAATCGCCGGGGACTTTGTCCTGTGGTTGAACAATCCATGTATTGGTGAACACCGGCAATGGATATTCGGCTTTGCCAGCTGCAGCCATTTCATCCATGTATTTAGAATAGTTCCAGGCCATAAAAAGTTCGTCGGTAGCAGGGGTCGTTCCAAAAACTTCCTGCCAAGTTCCTTCTGCTTTAAAACCAGTTGTTTCCCAAACCTTACGTAGTTCTGGCAAGAGGGTGTCTTTATTTTTCAGAAGATATTCCATCAGCTCACCGGGAACAGCTTTAGCAAATGCCTCGTTGGACTGCACACTGCGGTCGCGCGAGTCGCCCAATACGCCAACTTCATTCTGGAGTTGTATCATTATGACTGTATTCTTTTCTGAATCCACTTCGCGGATATGTCGCATAAATGCACTGTATGCGCGAGTGTCAAATTCACAATTTGTATTGTTTAAGGTAGAAAGTACCTCTATCGACTTACCACTTTTAAGCTGAACCCGCGGGAAACGTTCCTGATCGGCTTTAACCCAATCGGGAACAAAACTGGAAATACCATTTTTCCAACTTCCAAACCATAAGAATACAACTTTCAGGTTATGTTCCTCTGCTCCTTTAAGTAAACCATCAACTAATGAAAAATCAAACTTTCCTTCTTCGGGTTCAACCCATGCCCACGCAACGGCAACAAGAACGGTGTTGAAATTCATTTCGTTAAGCTTTGGCCATACGGTGCTCATATAATCCAGGCTCGATGAAGCTGTATTTGATACTTCGCCTCCTAAAATCAGGAATGGCTTATCGTTCACAATAAGTTGAGTGGCTGTTCCCTGTTTTTGAAGATGGGGGATTTTTGATGGAGGTTTAGTTTCTGTCGTGCACGAAACTGCTGCAAAAATAAGCAGGAGCAGAATAATGTAGCGAAGGGTCAAGTTAGTTTTCATATCAATTTCTGTTATTTGAATTAGAAACGTACAGTCATTTTCAAAAAAAAATGTTTTTCTTTCACACTTTCAAGTTTAATATCAGGAATATCCAAATATGACCGGACATTAAAGTTTCCGATATTTTTTAGAGTCCTCCATCGAAATTAATTACCAGGGCATTTACACTCAACTTATTTTAATGCAACGTCCCAAACCTTTGCCCTGCGTGATTTTCCTTCCGGGCCTTCGATATAGAGCGTTACAATAAATCTTCCACCTTTTTCATATTGATGTATTGGATGTTGTTCTGCAGAGTTTGTTCCATCGCCAAAATCCCATTTCCATGAGGTAATATTTCCTTCTGATTTATCCTGAAAGGCAACCAACCTACGATCCATGTCGAGTATTTTGAACGACCAGTTGGCATCGATCTTTTTGCGGAACTGAGGTTCGAGGGGCATTAGTTTTGCCATTCGTAAATAGGATGCATTACCATACATAATATGCTTATTGGAAATATTCCAGAATCCATTATTCTTTTTGGCATTTACATCGTCCCAATCGATAATGGCCCAGCATAACCCAATAATTTTATTCTCCCACAATTTTGATTCAACTGCCTGTGAAGGGCCTTCGGGACCAGCATAATCAAAAGGTGTGATCCAGAATTCGAGTGTAAGTTTTCCTGATTCACCAGCTTTAAAATTGTAATTATAAGCAGCATTTGCCCATGGCATCTCCTTTATCCATGGTTGGCAACCCCAGGCAAGACACCAGTCCTGACCTTCTGCGGGAGTATAAATATGATAATTCTGGGCTTGAACTCCATGAAAAGTAGAATAAGCTTCCCATTTACCGATACGCCTTTTATTAGGGTGAATTTCTTCGGCCAAAGGCCCTCCGGAAAAATCACCATCGACCACTAATTCAAAAATATCATGGTGTAAATCGGTTCGGGAAAAATCCCAGTAGTTGTCATATGCCTGATATAGAACATACAAGCGGTTGAGACCTTTTACCCAGGCTACACGAACTTTTACATTCAGATCAAGGGTATCAAGTTTTTGTATTCTACCGCCATCTTCAGTAAGCTGATCGCTGCCTACACTGTATTCATCGGGAACAATGGCCCAATCATCTGCATTACCGTCGATACAGGGAATTTTATTGGCAGGGAATTGAAAAACTTTAATGGTGCTATCTTTTTGTATTTGGGCAATCGACTTGTTTGAAAAAAAAGCAAGTGTTACAAATAAAATTGTGATGGAATACTTTAGGTTCATAAATCGATCTTTTTAGGTAATTCTTCAGGATTGAAATGTTATCTTTTTTTATCTGTTATTATTATTCAAACCAGGCAGTGTTTGTGGCATAGCAACTGTCAAACCGTCATCGATTTTAACATTCATTGATTCAACTTTCAAGGTGGCGCTGGCAAGCCCTTCGCGAGTGGCGGTAACCGTAATTGTGCCGGACTCGAGCGTTGAACGAATAGCAACTCTGTTGATGCCACACTCTGTGTCGAGATAAAGATTGTTCGTTGTGTTAAGTTTTGCGGCATTGAAACCACCGCGCCAAATAACCGGGCCTGTAACAGCAAAATCAACCCTCACCTCGTCTGTCGGGCAACGGCGACCTTGCGCGTCTACCACCTCGAAGTCGATCAGCGCAACATCACTTCCATCTGCCTGAAGTCCCTTTGGCCCGGTGTGGAGTGTGAGCTTAATAGACTTGGGTTCTCCCGCAGTTTGGAGTTCCTGCTGAGCTACAACCTTTCCGTTCATGGTAGCGATAGCTTTTAGCGAACCCGGAACGAATTTTACGTCAGGAAACGCATACACATAGCCCGTGCCATCGACCAGAAGTTCAGAGCCTGGTTGCCTCCCATTAAATGTGTCCACAAATACGGTTGGCTTCGTAGCTAAGCCGAGCGATTTTCCATTGAGAAATAATTCAACTTTATCGCAATGTGTCGCTGCCACATACATGGTCTTTTTGGTATCAGCTGGATAATTCCAATGACCAATGATATGAATGTCGGGTTTCTCATTCTGCATTACACGCGAAACGTAAAACAGCGATTTGGGCAAACGAACACAGTCCACCTTGCCACTCACACGAAGAACATAACTGCCCTGCTGGCGTCCGTCGGCATCTTCATCCGTAAAATAAATGGAACAATAGGCCGACCATTTTGAATGTGCCGGGTCGGTATTATCAATCCGGTTGATTACGTAGCTGTTGTAACGGGTGGCAGCAGCAAGACAAAACGTTTCAGAGTTCCAATGCCAGGTGTCAAGGGGACGGCCTCCTTTCATACCAGCTTTGGGCTTGAACCCAAAATGGGGTGGCGAGTAATCATCCCATATATTCCGGCCGGCTTCATCACGAAAATCTTCGGTCTCAATAAGTGGCGCCTTATCACGGCGTGCAATGCTGTAACCACGAAAAATATCATCACCCGTAATTTGATCAGTCCGGGGTGCCTGTCCGATCATAACCCCATAATATTCTGACATCGGGGTCAAAGCCTTGTTTTCTTCCGCCTTGTCATTGTCGCGGGTGCCCATAACACGGCCACCGTGTGGATCAAGCTCTTTACGCATGGCTACAAACTGGTCCATTTGTTCAGGCGTTACAATAGTGTTGCCAGCTTCCCAAAAGAAAATACTGGGATTGTTGCGGTAAAAAATCATGGTGGCGCGCATCACCTCGGCACGCTGATCCCATTGGCGGCCTGTTACCAGGCGTTCTTTGTCACCTGCAGGACAAACCTGAACAATCCCCAATCTGTCGCATGCCTCTACATCGACCCGCTGTGGTGCGACGTGCATCCATCGCATATAGTTGCCATTACTCTCCTTAACCATATTAAGTGTAAAGTCGTGCATCCAGTCAGGATAGGCCCCGCCCAGTCCTGCCCAGTCGTTGGCCGAACGCTGTGCGTAGCCAGTGAGCCAGACAAATCGTCCGTTCAGCCAAACGCCACCTGTGCCAACACCGCCCTTGAATTCGGTCTGGCGAAAACCAGTTTTTGTCTCACAAACGTCAACCACTTTTCCATCAACGCTGAGAATGGAATATACTTTATATAAATAAGGATCGTTCACATCCCAAAATCGGGCATCGGTTAGTGTGCCTGAAGCAGTGAAGATTTCGGACTGATTAGCTACCAGGTCAGAAGTGTTGCCATCCATTTTCGCTACCACTTTACCATCTGCATCTACCACAATTGCTGATAGTGTAATGGAGGCATAATCGTTTGTTTCATTGACAACCTCTGCCTCCACTTTCAAGTCTGCCGTCTTTTTCTTCAAGTCGATAACTTCAGGATAAACATAGACGCCTGTAGTCTTTAGATTTTCGTAGAGCGGCAGAGTTTGGTAAATCTTGCCTGTTACTATAAGTGTGGAATTCCGGTTAAGCCCGCCAAAGTTTGGGTTGAAATCCTTTGAGTTCCACTGGAATGGTGTATCAGTGCCTTCTTCTTTATAGTTTGGGCTATTGTCCACCTTTACTGCTAAGATGTTGTCCTTGCCGCCAAACTTAACGAACCGGGTAATATCGAAGCCGACGGCAGTAACACCGTTTTCATATTTTCCGATTGGTTGCCCATTGAGGAAAAAGCGGCCAGCCTGCCGCATGCCATCGAATTGAAGAAAAACCTTCTGACCATCGGCACTGGTGGGTAGTTTGAAGTGTTTCCGATACCAGCCGATGCCAAACTTTTCGCTCTGGTCGCCGCCGCTATGACTAATGTAGGCACGATAAGAGTCTATATCGTTCCATGTATGCGGAAGGCTGACACTGGCCCACGAAGAGTCATCAAAATCAGGCTGGTCGACTCCAGTGGTATCTCCAAAGGCAAATTTCCAGCCGGGATTGAAATTATAGGTTGCACGAGGCGATGTGGGTGGCTGAAAAACAACAAGTTTGTCTTTAGTTAATGCCATACAATCGATTGTGCTGAATGTAAAAAGCATACAGGTTATAAATAAAGACAGGATCAGATTTCTCTTCATGACATTTAATTTAATATTTCATTTTTATTGATGGTAATTGAAATATGTTATCTATTCAGGAGCAATATCACTGTATTTCCGGTTCAGCCATGACTGCGGTACAGGAATAATGCAAATATTCATTGAGCGATTATCTTCGGACAGCATGGCTGACTGGATCTCGATTCTCGTGCCATCGGCGCTGAAACTTGGATGGGTATGATCTTTAGCTGTCTCCTTATGACCTGTTGACAACATTATCATCTCGTGGGTATGCCGGTCAATCAGATAAATGCTGCGCGAAAAATCGTCACCTACAGCCCAGCGACCATCCGCTGAGCCATTCACGTGCCACAATCCGCTTCCACCGGGCGTTTGCCCGACAATAGTCATTTCCCGGGTTCTGAGATTAACTATTCCCAACCCGGTTGGTTTTTCACGGGTTCCTGATGGCCCCCAGGCAGATTCCTGACCGGGATTTGCACCTTTAACATCTGTTCCTGGAGCATCAATTCCACTATTTGTATTTGGTATTTTACGGTGCCCCATAATGGCGATCGCAACTTCATCGCGGGTGATGACAGCTTCGTGAGTCACCCATTCATAATCTGCTTCAGGATAAAGCGGACGCAAACCGGTGCCATCGGCATTTACGATCCAGGTTCGTTGCGGAGATTTGCCGCCGGTTTCCCAACAGAAAATAATTTCGCCCGGAACCCATGGATTGGTTTGAACATGCCCAATTTGAAATGGTACAGAAATAATATAGCTGATTTCGCCTGTTTTGATATTCATTTTGGCTAGTCCGGCAGGCCCTGCACCCATTTTACGAGGACCGAAATTGGGTTCTATTTTGGTATCCGGAGCTAAATGTTTGGCAGCTTCTTTTCGTCCAACACGGAAATAGGCAAAATCTTCATTCGCGTCCATGGCCATGTCACCACCGGCACCCATTTCCGCAGGAATTGTTCCACAAACCCGCTGGTAAATATCAGCTGGTTTTAATGTTCCGGCTTTGCTGTCAGCAAACAATCCGGCCAGATCAACTTCAACAATCTGTAAAGACCTTCCTTCTCCACGAACAGAAATGCTATCGGCATTCCTCATGAAAAATAACTTCATTGAATTTCTTGCCACGTTAAGCATACCTGAGTATCCTCCTTCGGTAACCTGAATGATGGTTCCATCCTTTTCATTCACAGCCATGGCTTCACCCTTCACCCGGTTGGAGCGAAATATGAGCCATTGGCCATCGGAAGTCCATTGCGGATGGGTTTGGTATATCTTCGAATCACCTTGAGGTGTGCTGGTTAGAAAGGTAAGTTCAGTTCCGGTAACCGGATCTTTCACTATTTTTTTTTCGGAAGGGAAACGGGTACCAATTTGCCCGTAAGCAAATGTTATCTGAAAAAATGCGACATAAAAGACCAACGGTAGGATATAGAATTTCTTTTTCTTTTTCATCAAAACATAATCATTTGGTAAACGACTGGTTAGCTTCTTGTAATTCTATTTTAGCACTTAGCATATATAAAGAATAAGCGGATAAAAAAGGTGGGTAATTTTCACCCACCTTTTTTTTAAACAATTGTATATATATATCCAATCATTACCATCCAGGATTCTGCCATACAGCTTTCTCATCCGAAGTTAACAATCTACCGTCCGTCTTAACCTGGTCAAGGAAAGTTTGAGGGACTGGACGAAGCATGAATTTACCAGTTGCCTGATCCGCAGTCAGCTGTGGGGCTGCATTATCCAGATTATATGGGATAGAACGTTTATACAAGGTTTTAGTCCGTGTCAAATCTTCCCACCTGAGAAATTCACCCAATAATTCCCGAGTACGTTCGTTCAAAATGAAATTGATGAACTTATCAGCTCTTGAAGTTGCACCAAATACTGAATATGGAATACCCGCGTCAGATACAGCATCAAAATTAGCTTCTGTGATTTCCATTTTGGACTTGGTTTCAGTGGTTGTCCCTTCATCTATACCTGTTGATTCGTAATATGTGCCTCCCGAAAAATAAGGATTGCTGCCATTTGCATTCGGATTTCTGTTTTCACCATCAGAATATCCGGCTCTGCGACGAAGAGTATTGATATATTCAACAGCTTTGGCATAATTATTACTACGTCCGTAAGCTTCGGCAACAATAAGATAAGTTTCACCAATGCGTGCCAGGTATCCATCACGGACTCCATTAATGTCATTTTGGTTACCTGTGCGATGGGGATCAAGATATTTATCAAGACCTGCAAACTGTGTGGTTGCCAAAGATGTTGTCTGATCGCCATTATCGTTGGTGTAATAACGTAACCAATAGTTTGGATAAGTACATGTGGCATACTTACTGTCATAGCGAGTATCATTCTTGTCGTTGATGATGATCTTTATACAGGGAGTTTCTCCAACAATATAAGGCATTGTACTGCCATTAATGTCCATTCCATTGGCGGCTTTGGTGCTAATATAAAGTGTACGGAAAGTCTTCCAGAAACGTGAGTCGTTTTCCCTGTCAAATACATCATAAGTATAATCAGTTGGACGTAAACGCTGGTAAGGTCGGCCATATTGCACAACACGTGTCATTCCGGTAATGTTATTTTCATAACGTGGCAAAAAATAGAGGTGAGTGCGGTTACACAAACGATCAAACTTTTCAGAATTATTTGAAAACTGTGCGGCCAGCAAAATCTCAGGATTTCTTTCGGCTGCTCCATCAGGTCCTTCTTCCAAATAATTCCAAAAGTCATAATAATCGTTCGCCAACTGCCGGTCGGTTCCTTCGTCTTTATTAATAACCTTTAACCCGTACTCAATTGCCTTGGCAAGATCTGTTGATTCAGTAATATCAGCATGTTTTTCACTTGCACGGAATAAATATACTTTAGCGAGGAAGTGCCATGCAGTTGCTTTTGATATACGACCGTCATTGGTTGTAGCAGGAAGTAATTTTGCAGCTTCTGTTAAGTCGGTAATAATCTGTGCAAACACTTCTTTTTCCGTTGCACGGGTAAATTCAGTTTCAATGACTTCAGAAGGAACTAGTTTCAATGGCACACCACCATATTGGTTTACAAGACGAAAATAAAGGAATCCACGGATAAAAAGTGCTTCACCTGTATAAGTATTCTGTTTTTCACCTTCTTTCATAAATTCCGGCGCTTTTTGAATTAACATATTGGCAGTATTAATATTACCATAGATGGCATCCCACCAGTCAGACAAACCAGAAAATAAAGGTTTTGGATCAACTGAACTCATTGTTGCTGAATAATCATTCATAAAACGATAGTCAGTGCCGCCAGCTACCTGAAATTCATCCGTTCCATAGTTGGTCATCGCATAACCATGTTCCTCTGCGAAGAAAAACCGGAGAGACTGATACAAGGAAACTTCCAGTGCATCCAGTCCAGCATCAGTGTCGAAATAGGACGTAGTCAAGGAACTGACCATATCCTCTTTAAGAAACTTATCGGAACATGAAAGGGAGGAAACTGCAATAATTGCCGTAAACAACCCGGTATATATAATTTTAGATATTTTTTTCATTTTGTTTTTTTTTCGGGTTAATTAAAAAGATAAACTAAGACCAAATACCCAACTCTTGGTATCTACAGAAGAACGGCTGTCTCCATCCATGAAGTCACACTTTGAATAAATCATAAATGGATTCATTGTCTGCACATAAACTTTTGCACTTGAAATCCCAAGAGTTGAAGCAAAGTGCTGAGGTAAATTATATCCAAAATTAATATTTCTCATTTTGATGAAAGAACCATCCTGGAAATTCATAGAACTATAGTACAAAGGTTGTCCACCATTGTTATAGTCAGCTTTTGGGAAAGCGTTTGTTGGATTGTCTGTTCGCCAATAGTCAATATCACGACTCTGATACAAACCTTGCATATCAGCTGCACCACCATCCATCAGGAATCCCCAACGGGCATAAATAAAAAGTGAAAGTTCAAAATCTTTATACGTAAATGTATTCGTCATACCACCTGTCCATTTAGGATTGTATGAACCTATAACTTTTCGGTCATTGTTGGCATCGATGGTATAATCATCATTCAAATCCCTGACTTTAATATCACCGGCCTCATAGGTATGTCCGTTTGCATTAAATTTAGCCATTTCGTCGGCATCAGAAGTTTGCCAAATACCAATCTTTTCATAGTCATAGGCAACATTTAGATCTTCACCGATGAACCATTTATTAGTAACATCGTCTTCCTTGCCGTTAGCGAGTTCTTCTATTTTGGCATTGGTTGCAGAGAAAGTTAAATCGGTATTCCAAACAAAGTCTTTCGAAACAATATTCCTGGTATTCAGTGAAATATCAATACCCCGGTTAGAAGTCTTACCTATGTTTGCATAAGTAGAAGTGTATCCTGTCAGGGAAAGAATTGACATATTCATCAACAGGTCACTTGTATTTGATTTATATAAATCGATTGAACCACCAACGCGATTACTTAAAATAGAGAAATCGACGCCGATGTTATATTGCGTTGATTTTTCCCAGCCAAGCTGACGATTCGCCATTTTGGGAGGATCTTTCAGCATATAGTCAGAGGCATAGTACCCAGATTCATAATTATCATAGAAAGAATAAAACGTATGAGCAATAGCGCCCTGAGTCGCATATTCCGCGACTGCAGCATTTCCGGTTGTTCCCATGCCTGCACGCAGTTTCAACTGATGAACCCAATCAATATTCTGCATAAATGCTTCCTGGTCCAAACGCCATGCAATTGCAGCTGAAGGAAAGAAATCCCATTTATTACCTTCGGCCAACTGAGAAGCTCCATCCCAGCGTCCGGATAAGGTCAGCAAATATTTATTTGCATAACCATAATTGACACGTGCCATATATGAAGATAATGATTTACGCTTATAACTTGAACCCTTGCTTTTCAGGTCGTTCAAACCGAATGCATACCATCGCTGTTCATCCCATTCAAGATTTTCCGCTGTCATTGTATAATTTTCGTAACGAGAATCGGAAGCTGTCTGCAACAATGTTGCACCAATAGTATGTTCCCCAAACGTCTTGTCATAATAAAGAAGATTATCCAATGTGTAGGAAAAATCCTGAGAAGCATTAGCCGATGCATAGTTTACTCCATTACCAGTTCCTTGCAAAATAGAAGCTGCAGTACGGAATACGCCCTGACGATATTGACGGAAATCAGGACCAAAATTAATCCGGTATTTTAATCCATCAAACAATTTAACTTCTGCATAGAAACTTCCTAAAGCACGCAAGGTCTTACGCTCATCGGTTACATTTTTATATTCTTCTATTGGATTGACAACGTTTGTGAATCCACCGGGCAGATAAATCCAGTTGCCATCAGCATCATACGGTTCGGCATAAGGATACATCCCCATAGCTGCCCCATAAATAGCAGTAGCTGCGCGAGAACCGCTCCCGGTATAGCCATAATTCTGAATCGACCAGGTAGAAGAGATATTTGCACCCATTTTAAACCATTTGGTAGGTTCTACTTCAACGCCAATTTTCGAAGAATATCGTTCATAATCCTGACCTTTGTTCGTGCCGGCATCGTTCAAATATCCAAATGAACCGTAAGCTTTCATTTTATCAGTACCACCACTTGCGCTAATCGTATGCTCGCTGGTAATACCGGTCCGGCTCACATAACCAGCCCAGTCAGTATTCGGAACCTTGCTGCCATTCCATGCTCCACCTTCCCAGCCTTTGGCAATGTTTTCCCAGGCAATTGGATCTCCTGAACCATTGAAAATTTCGAAATCCTTATCATAATCCGTGCCTGCGGGATATTTACCAGCTTCACGATAAGCATTTCGACGATAGTCGATGTATTGTTCGGAGTTCATATAATCGGCATAATCATACAAATTACTAACGGTCATCGTACCATTATAATTAAGTGTCATTTTCCCACTTTTACCTCTTTTTGTAGTAACAAGTATTACCCCATTTGCACCGCGCGAACCATAGATTGCAGTTGACGAGGCATCTTTCAGGATATCGATCGCTTCAATATCTAGTGGATTGATGGCATCTATACCACCGGAAGACAATGGAATACCATCAACAACATACAATGGATCGTTACTGGCGGTTATTGATCTGACTCCTCGGATTCTCACTGAACCAAGTTGACCCGGCCGATCACTGGAAGTGATATCAACACCAGCAGCTTTCCCCTGCATTCCTTGAATGACATTGGTAACTGGCATTGCATTCAGATCTTTTGCACTTACACTTGTTACTGCACCGGTTACGTCACTTTTCTTAACTGTTCCGTAACCAATAGCAACAACTTCATTCAATCCAAAGGACTCTTCAGTCATCGTCAGATTAACTACTGATTTGTTTCCAACTAAAATTTCTTCTGTTTTCATTCCAATAAACGAAAAAACGATAGTGCTGGTAGCAGGTATATTTGTCAAAGAAAAAACCCCGTCGATATTGGTAATGGTTCCGTTGGTTGTTCCTTTAACAAATACAGAAACTCCGGGAAATGATCCGCCATTAGAATCAGTTACCTTTCCGGATACATTTCTGCTTTGCTGACTTGTTAAAAGATTGTCAGTTTCTCCGGTTTTGTGAATAACAATTAATTTGTTGTTTACAGTGTAAGTCAATCCTGAATCAGCCAAAATTCCGTCCAGTATTTCGCCTAAAATCTGATTATCAGCATCCATATCGATCCGTTTCTTCAAATCGATTTGATCCGCATTAAAGAAAAACGAGAAGTTGGACTGATTTTCAATCCGGTCAAGTATCTCACCAATACTTAGGTTTTTACCAATAATAGTTAGCTTGGTGTTTTGAGAATAGCTTGCTGCTGAAACATGCATAACTGCAACAAATAGAAAAAGAGTTACTAATTTCATGATTTTCACAATTAGAGGGACGTCAATACAAGATTGCCCCCTCGGTTGAATCCATTTTTTTTTCATAAATTTGAAGTGTTTAGACAATTAATAATTATTGATTGTTACCGAAGGCGAATTGTTGTGGCGACAATTCGTCTTCTCTTTTATTAGTTAAGTTTCATCGGTTTGTATTTAATGTTGAATTCCCTGAACGTAGTTTTGCTGTAATCAATAGGAGAAGTTAATTTCAATGCATCTAAAACCTGCCATATGGTTTCCTGATTTTTAAATCGCCCGGTATAGGTTAACTTCTTAAGATCGGAATTTGAATAGTCCAGTTTAACGTCATACCAACGCTCAAGCCTCTGCACCAATTCGGGGAATGGGATTTTCCTGAAGATAAATTCACCGTCTTTCCATGCTATTTCCGATTCGACATCGACTGTTTTAAGTGAATATTTTCTTGATCCCCTGTAGAGTAAAAATTTCTCTCCCGGTTTAACAGCCAAAACATTGGAGGAACCTTTCATTTTCAATCCGATCTTTCCAACAGCTAGTGTGGTCGCTGCATAATCGTTATCAGCATATAAACAGACATTGAACTCTGTTCCTGTGACCTGAATATCAAAATCAGAAGTTCTCACGATAAATGGATGCACCGGATCTGATTTAACCTTGAAATAACCTTCACCACTAAGACTGACCACCCGATTAGATGAAGAATAGTTGTTGGAGTATTTCAACTCACTTCCTGAGTTTAGATTAACTTCAGTTCCATCAGCAAGCAATACTTTGGATTTGGATCCGAGCGGTACCGAAAATACCTGAAAATTTTCCGTAGGGTAAGTTGTTTGTTGCGGAATCAAAATTGAAATAACCAATCCAAGTAATAGAATGGCTGCAGCGACTAATGAAAATCGAATCCACAGCATCCGCGACTTTTTAGCTTTTTCAAGTTGATTTTTATAGAAAAGAACCAGTTGCTCATCAGTTCTGACTCTCGGAGTTCCCACGGAATCCCAGATATCTTTTATAGCAAGATATCTACCCTTGTGATCTGAGGATTTATCGATCCAACCTTTCAGTTGCAGATGCTCTTCAGCAGTACAATTTCCATTCAGGAAACGGGCAATCAGCTTTTCGATGTATTCATTATCCTTCATTTCAGTCAGATCTTTTCATTTGATACTACTAACACAACTGAAGGGAAGAAACTACGTCAGAAAAAAATATGATTTTTTAACTTTTATTTTACATTATTGTCGAAACAGCTCAGGTACAACAAAATAATAATCGATTTCTGTAACATTTTTTCTTTTAATGTTAATAAAGCCCTGAATATTCGGGTCTCCACGGTTCGTAAAGGAATATTCAGCTTTTCAGCTATTTGATGGTTTTTTAAACCATCAAAACGGCTAAGGAGAATTACCTCTCTGTAAATGGGGGTTAAAGAATCAACCAAATCATTAATTTGCTTTAGGTTTTCACGTTCAATCAACGATCGTTCGCCTGAGTCATAATGAACAGCTTCCATTTCCAACACTTGAAGTGATGTTTCGTTTTCAAACTTCTTTACAATTTTCTGGTGTTTCAGATAATTCAGGCAACTATTTTTTACGGCGCTAAACAAGTAAGACCTGACCAGTTCCTCCGTTTGCAAATATTTTCCGTTTTCCCAAATTGCCACAAAAATATTTTGGACAATATCAAGAGCATCGCTTTCATTTTCAACATATTTCAGTGAATAAAGTAAAAGACGCCTGTGATATTTACGAAACAAAAAATCGAATTCGATCATTAAAGTTTCATTAATGAACTGCAAAGAAAGAATATTTTGCCAGAATTGAAAAAAAAACAAACAAAGCATAAACAAAATCCGTTGTTCCTCTCCTGCTGAAAAAAGCGGAAATTTCAGTATTGTAGAAATGATAATTTTTGTCCTGAAAAATCCATTCAGGAATCGAATCAGTCACATCATTAATTTTGGTTTCGATTTATCTATTCAGGTTTTGGAAACTCCTGAATCGGACAGTACTGAATGGAAGAATCGAATTCCTCTTTACCGGGCCCTGCCATCCTCTGATCCTGTGATTTTTTTAATTCAGACCAAAGTGTCCCTCATCTCTTTTCCGATTTCAACAACCTCTGATTTTTCGATTTCAAAATATTCAAAATGCGTTTTCCGGATATTAGGAAGCATTCCTTCGGCATTTGTGGCTGTGAGTTCGAGGATGGTAGGTGCAGTCAGCAAATCTTACCGGATCGTCAACAACGCATCCACCCAATAAAAGAAGTCAGGGTTTCACCTGAAGTAAAACCCTGACTAAAATTACAATTTCATTCAATCTATTTTTCCTGAGGTTTCAGGTGCTTGTTGAGAAAAGCCAGCATCGACCGGTAGAAATCGAAACGGTTTTCCTCGTTGTGGAATCCATGACCTTCGTTGTCCTTCACCATATATTCCACTTCAATACCTTTTTCCTTCAACGCTTTTACAATCTGGTCCGATTCGTCGACATTTACACGAGGATCGTTTTTCCCTTGTGCAACAAAAAGCGGAGCTTTAATATTATCGACTAAAAATACCGGAGAAACTTCAGCTAGCATCAGACTATCCGTTTTTGGATTGCCCACCATTTCATAAAACATATCGAGCATCGGTTTCCAGTATGGAGGGATGGTTTTCATAAAGGTAAACATGTTAGAAACTCCCACGTAATCAACTCCGGCAGCATATAAATCAGGAGTCAGTGTCAATCCGGCGAGCGTTGCATAACCGCCATAACTTCCGCCATAAATAGCTACCCGTTCCGGATCAGCTATCCCATTATCAACCAACCACTTAACACCATCTGAGATATCATCTTGCATGGTTCTTCCCCATTGCTTGAATGACTTTTCCCAAAATGCTTTTCCGAACCCGGTGGAACCACGATAGTTCATCTGAAGAACTGCATATCCGTTGTTTGCCAGGAACTGAACTTCGGAATTAAATCCCCAGTAATCACGAGCCCACGGTCCTCCATGAGGATTGATGACCACCGGAAGATTTTTTGCTTCATATCCTTTTGGCAATGTCAAATATCCCTGAATGGTCAGTCCATCGCGCGATTCGTAACTTATTGGTTTCATATCGCACAGGTCATTTTCATTGAGCCATGGACTTAAATCAGACAACTTGGTCAGTTCTCCTGAAGTTTTATTAAAGAGATAATATGCACCGCGACTTTTATCACTATAGGTACGGATCATGAATTTATCCTCATCTTTATTTTCACTTCCAATAGACACCTGATAACCCGGCAATTTTTCCTGAAGTTTTTTCTTCATGGCTTCAGCTTCCGCATCGAAGAAGTGTTCTTTTTCCATATCTGTTGTCCATGAAACTGAAAGCAATTTTTTATCTTTTCTGGAATAGTTAACATCTTCGATGTCTGCTTCCTGAGTTTCAAACAAAACTTCAACTTCCTTTCCGGTTGCCGGATCAAAAGTAACGAGTGCCGTCTTGTCACGTTCCAGATTCGAAGCTGCATAAAGCATTTTATCATCGAAAGTGAACAAGAAAGGAGAAACTGTTTCTTTGAAACTGGTCGTCAGCACCGGACGGAATTCTTCCTCTTCGGTATCACGGTAGAGCATTGTTGTATTAACTCCATCAGAGGTATAGGCCAGCCGGAGTTTACCGGCATGATCAGTCATCCATCCAATAATATTTCCCGGATTCTCAGCCAGCTGGGTCATTTCTCCTGTCAGAACATTGAGTCTGAAAGGATCAAAAACCTCAGGATTCCGTTTATTCAAACCAACAATAATTTCACCTTCCACATCTTTCAGGTCATCAATCAGTTGGGTACGAACTTTTTCGAATATGGTCAGGCCTTTTAGTTCGGTTCCATCAACATTTACACCATACAACTGAAAATTTTCGTCGCCTCCTGTATCTTTCAGAAATAAAATACGTGTGTTGCCTTTCCATAGGTAACCTGCAATATCACGGGCAGTTTCTGAAGTTACCCGAATTGCTGAATCGGCTCCAACTTTCTGAACATACACATTCAACCTCGATTCCCAGGGAGCCAGATACGAAAAATACTCACCATCTGGAGAAAGTTTGAAAGCCGTTTTTTCCGGATTGCGGAAAAAATCTTCCATTGCAATTGATGGAGCTTTCTTTAATACAGGTTGACAGGCAATAAAGCCGATAAACACAGCAAAAACAAAAAATAATCTGCTCATAGTTTTAAAGTTTTCGTTTGATAAAAAATCATTTTCTATTCATTCCGGACTTTGCATTTTTGAATGTCCTACAAGTTAAGCAATTCAGTTGAAAAGAGCATAATGATAAACACAGAAAATAATACAGAAGAAAATAAATTAAGAAAATAATGAAAAGCAACAGACTCCAATTCTGGTCTGGAATAAATGAATTATCTTTACACAGCAAACGTTTCTGCAGACTACCTGAATCAATCGTAAACGAAAATCATTTTGTCAGTAAAACCTAAAATACCAGTTATGATTGTCACCGGATTTCTTGGGTCCGGCAAAACGACCTTTATTAATAATCTGTTATTGCAGAATAAAGACATTAAAATGGGGCTGATTGAGAACGAGTTCGGAGATGTTTCAATCGATGCCCGATTAATCGCCAACTACCAAACTGAAAGCATCATAGAACTCAACAATGGCTGTATTTGCTGTAGTATTTTCAATGAATTTTCGCTTGCCCTTCAGGAACTGGTCAAAAAGCACGATCACCTGGAACAGCTGGTCATTGAAACAACCGGCCTTGCGGACCCAGGCCCCATCATCGAACCGTTTTTTCAGGATGCAGATCTCAGCCGCTTGTTTATATTGAGTGGAACTATCTGCCTGGTTGATTCGGTTAACTTTCAGAACCAAATCGGTGGTTTTGAGCAACAAAAGCAAATCATATTAAGCGACCTGATTATTCTGAATAAGATAGATCAAGCTGAAGCAAAAGACCTTGTTAAAATCCGCAGAAAATTAGCGGCGCTCAATAAAAATGCAATCATCGTTGAGACGAATTTTGCCAAAATCGAATCGTCAAATTTATACATGCTTCAACCACTGCTACAAGATGAATTTGTCAGGAAACTTCGCAAGCCATTTTACAGCGAACCTGATTCTTCCGAGTTTCACAGTTTCACCATCCGCTTTCGTGGGGCAATTAACGAAAACAGATTTCGTGAATGGTTCAGATATTTCGCTTCAATCCATAACAAACAGATTTTCAGGATAAAAGGTATTTTATATTTCGATGACAATCCACTGACAGCTATTGTTCAGGCAGTTGGAGGCGCATCTTCGATTATGGAAGGATCGGTTGTTAATCCGTATGAACCGATTGAAAATGTGTTGGTATTTATCGGAAAGGAAATCAGCAAGTTCGAGATTGAAAAAGAAATCCAACAATTCTTATTGCAGGAAAACTAACCAGAGAGGCAAACTAATCAAAGCCATCGAAGTACTTAAAACCACCACTCTGGAAGTAAATTCAGTATTTAAATTGTATTTCACGCTCAAAGCATAGGGAGTTAATCCCAGGGGCATTGCGGTTTCAAGTATCCATGCCCGGCTCATTGTCCGGTCAAAAAACATTCCCGAGATCAAAAGAAAAACGAAGGGCAGAACAAACAAGATTACAACACTAAAAGCCAGCACTGGCAACCAATCACGAAATTTCCCCAACGGTTGTTTCCCCACGAATAATCCAAGCGAAAAAAGGACTACACCAGTTACTGAACCAGCAAAAATGTCGAGACCTGACATCATGATCAGAGGAAGCTGAAAATGATTAATAGCAACGATCAGACCTATAACAACTGCGACAAGCATGGGATTCGTTATAAGCCTGATCAGCAATTTCCGGAGGCTTACTTTTTCTTCACCAAAATATTCAACCATGAAAATTCCGAGCGTAAAAAGCCAGATGAGATAAACAGCTGAGATCATGGTAGCTTCAGGAAGAATCTGATCGCCATAAGCACTTCTTAATACCGGGATTCCCAGATAGGCAACATTTCCAAATGAGACAGCTAAAAAAAGCGTTCGACGCATTTTGTTTTCTAATTTCAGCAGAGCAGCAAATGGCAAAACCAAAAATATGGAGACTACTAAACGGATCGAATTCGTTAAAATCAGATTGCTGTACAACTGATAGTCCCACTGTAACCGTGACAAGGCAACTAAAATCAGCGCCGGAAAACCAATCCAAAGTGCGTAATTGTTCAGAATTTCAATCCACTGATTGTTGACCGATTTATTTCGGCTGACAACTATTCCTGCAAAAATGACCAGAAAAAGAGGGGCAATAGACTGAAACGCTGAGAAAAGAGAATCCATAAAAACGATATAATATTTTCATGTAGAGGTGCACGTCCGTGCGTCCTGCTAAATATGAAATTTTACGTTGAAGACGCACAGCCGTGCGTCTCTACTAATAGTATAATTCTGATTTTATAAAAACCTAAATTTCGTTTGTGGCGAACGGATCGGTCACAAACGGACGAACGTCTGTCAGTAGCATTCCTGCAGTTTGGGCTGCCTGCATTCCCAATTCACCATCTTCAAAAACCTGACAAAACTGAGGATCAACCTTCATCAATTCAGCACACTTCAGGAATGTTTCCGGTTCAGGTTTGTGTTTGCTTACATCATCGGCAGTTACAATAAAATCAAAAAAATGATCAATCATCAGTTCCTTCATCTGAAGCATGGCACTCGTTCGACTGGCACCGGTTCCAACAGCCATTGGAATTTTCCCATGTGCATTTTTCATCAAATCCATCACGGCTTCATGTGGTTTAATGTTATTGATCGTTCGCCAGAATTCCTCTTGTTTCATTCGGACAATGACTTCAGCATCTTCACTCAGATTTTGTTCTTTCTTAATGCGTTCGGCAAAGCTAATGGTTGGCATTCCTGTCATTTCGATCAAAATGTGTTCATCAAATGTACAATTCAGTTTTTTGCAAACCGAGTGCCAACTCGCAATATGCACAGGCAGAGAATCTGATAAAGTTCCGTCCAGATCAAAAATAAGGGCCTTTGCCCTTGGATGTATTTCAAGTTTCATGCAATCCTTTTTTATGAAGGGAACAAAAATAGTAAACTTTAAAGCCTTCCGGCGAAATTAACTTTTTGATGCCTTGTCTCAAGATAGTTTAAGGTTCAATTAACGTTACAATTAGGTTGAGTTTCTTTGATTTGATTAGTTGTATTTGAATCATGAACTTACCCTTTGAAATTTGAACTGTAATAGTTGCCCAAATGAATAAAATTTCTCATTTTTGCATACCTACCAGTTCATACCAGTAGGCATCTTTAATATTGCCACTTTACTAACTTAAATCAACATTATGAAGTATCTGTTTTTTATACTTTTTGCGGTTTTGTTTACAACAACATCGTGCAAAAATAAGTACAAAAATGTGCCGTTTGAAGAAAAGACTCCTCATGACTGGGAAAACCCTGCTGTTAATGAGATAAACAGAGAATCTCCCCGTGCTTATTTTATCCCTTTTGCATCTGCTGAACAAGCTAAGGGAAGCGATATCTGGCAGTCATCTTTCATTCAATCGTTGAACGGAACCTGGCAATTTCACCTGTCGCACACTCCTTATGTTCGGCCTTTCTACTTTTTCATGGACGATTACGACACCAGCGACTGGACAACCATAAAAGTTCCGGCCAACTGGGAAATGGAAGGTTTTGATGTACCGATATACGTCAACGTACAATACCCACACGAAGCAACTCCTCCAACCATACAGAAATTTTATAATCCGGTTGGCTCGTACAAACGTGAATTCACCATCCCTGCTGACTGGAAAGAGAAAGACATCATTCTTCATTTTGGTGCAGTAAGTTCAGCCATGTATGTTTGGGTTAACGAACAAATGGTTGGTTACAGCGAAGACAGTAAGACACCGGCCGAATTCAACATTACCAAATACCTGAAAAAAGGAACCAATTCACTGGCAGTTGAAGTATACCGCTGGTGCGACGGAAGCTACCTGGAAGATCAGGATTTCTGGCGGCTAAGTGGAATGACGCGCGATGTATTTCTTATGGCCCGCAATCCACAGCATATCCGTGATTTCAGGGTTTCATCTCCTTTGGTTAATAATTATCAGGATGGTGAGTTTAATCTTGATGTGGAAGTGGTTAATACCTCAGCCAATAATCTGTCCGTTTCACTGGAAGCTGCCTTGATGGATGGTGAAAACAAGGTTGCCGAGATGGAGCAGTCTGTTCAGACCTCTGACAAACCAGTTTCTGTAAACCTGAATGCGAATATTGCATCGGCTAAACCCTGGAGTTCTGAAAATCCAAATTTATACCAGCTCCTGATTACCTTAAAAGATGAATCCGGAAAAATACTCGAAGTTCTCCGTCAGGATGTTGGTTTCCGCACTGTCGAAATCAAAAATGCACAGCTGCTTGTAAATGGTGTTGCCATCAATGTAAAAGGAGTAGATCTGCATGAACACAATGATACCACGGGGCACGTACAGAACGAAGCAACCATGCTGAAAGATATCTTACTGATGAAATCGCATAATATCAATGCAGTACGCACTTCGCATTACCCTGAACCTGAAAGGTGGTACGAACTGTGCAACCAGTATGGCATTTTCCTTGTTGACGAAGCGAACATAGAATCACACGGAATGGGTTACGGTGAAAAATCACTGGCAAAAGATTCCACATGGAAAGCTGCCCACCTTTACCGCACCCGCAACATGTTTGAACGGGATAAAAACCAACCATCGGTAATTATCTGGTCGTTGGGCAACGAAGCTGGTAACGGTGTGAACTTTGAAGCAACCTATGCTTATTTAAAATCTGTTGATTCAAGTCGTCTGGTTCAGTACGAACAGGCTCACGGCGGTGCAAATACGGATATTGTTTGCCCGATGTATGCCCGTATCAAAAACATGGAAGATTACGCCAAAGGAAAACCAACCAAACCATACATTCAATGCGAATATGCTCATGCAATGGGCAACAGTGTAGGTAATCTTCAGGATTACTGGGATGTAATCGAAAAATATCCTTCGTTACAGGGTGGTTTCATTTGGGACTGGGTTGATCAGGGAATCCTGACCAAAGATTCCGCAGGAAACAAATTCTGGGCATACGGTGGTGATCTGGGTGGTGACACCCTCGCAAACGATGGGAATTTCTGTCTCAACGGCATCATTAATCCAGACCGCACCATTAAACCAGCTTTGATTGAAGTCGGCAAAGTATACCAGAACATCGGCTTTAAAGCTGCCAACCTAAACATGGGTGAAATTGAAATCCTGAATAAATATTCATTCACGAATTTATCTGAATTCAACTTCAACTGGGAAGTTGTTGCTGATGGCCAGGTAATCAAATCAGGAGTAATTAATGATTTGGATCTCGCTCCAAACTCCGGAAAAAAAGTTAAGCTTGATGTGAACGTGGATGTACAGCCAGCCACTGAATATTTTCTGAATATTTCGGCAAACTTAAAAAATGCCAAAGGGATTTTACCCGCCGGAACCAAACTAGCGTATGAACAACTGCAATTGCCCTTGATGAAAAAAGCAGTTCCTGTTTCGGTAAAAAGCTTGCCTCCGTTGAGCATCAAAGAGGAAAACAAACTCCTGATTATTGAAGGAAAAGGATTCAAAATAAGCTTCAGTAATGATGAAGCTGTTTTGAAAAGCTATGAGTTGGATGGAAAAGAAATGTTGCTGGCTGGTCCTGTTCCCAATTTCTGGCGTGCTCCGACCGATAACGATTTTGGAAACGAATTGGATAAGAGAAGTCGTGTATGGAGAAAAGCCGGCGAACAAAGAACCGTTAAATCGGCCACCGTCAAACAGGTTGACACTCAAGACGTTTATGATCTAAGCGACACACCTCAAATACCAAAGGTACTTACAGCAACAGCCAAACAAGTTGGCAACGAAGTCGTTGTAACCTATAATTTCGATCTGAACAACACTAAAAATCAGGTTATCGCCAATTACAATACAAGCTATACCGTTTTAGGATCGGGAGAAATAATTGTAAACAACAGCTTCAAAATGATGCGCGACTCCTTGCCCGAAATTGTCCGTTTTGGGATGAACCTGGTCATGCCACGCGAATTCGACCAGATGAGCTGGCTGGGTCGTGGTCCTCACGAATCATATCAGGATCGCAAAACCAGTGCTTTGGTTGGATTGTATTCAGGATTGGTTGCCGACCAGTATTTCGCCTACATACGGCCGCAGGAAAACGGGAACAAAACTGACGTTCGCTGGATGACCATTGCCAATAAAGATGGTTTGGGATTTGAATTTATCGGAATGCCATTACTTTCTGCCAGTGCCAGCCACCAAATCATGGAAGATTTCGAATCACCTGATCGTACCGACGGTCGTGTTCGGGAAGGACAGAACATGATTCGACGTCATACCACCGACGTTAAACCACGCGATTTGACTTCGGTCAATATCGACTATAAACAGCAAGGTGTTGGAGGCGACGACAGCTGGGGGGCATGGACACATGACGAATACCGTCTAAAGGAAAAAAACTACAACTATTCATTCCGGATTTGCCCGTTGAGACCAGGCGAAAAACCGGTTGAAAAAGCGAAAATAAGCTACCAATAAAATTCCGGAGATAGAATTACAGAACATAAAATGAAATAAAGAGCGGGAGATTCCAAAAGGAATTTCCCGCTTTCTATTTTCAGCACATTGAATCACAAAGGATAACTGTTTATTGGTGTAAAACAAGATTATTGGAACGGATATGTCTGGCTAACGAATTGTCAAGTAAAACCAATAGCTTTCCAGCGACCTTCAGAAATGAAACTTTTCGAACTGCGACCATTCACAGCCCTGTTTTTAATTTCAACCGTTGGGTCCACAAATGAAGGTAAAGCCTGGCACCAACCTGTTTCAGGAGCAACCGAGGCTTTTTTATTCGCCATTGTTGAATCGCCTATTGTAAAAACAGTAATTTTGTTATCTGAACTACTATTCTGAGCATAAACGTTTGCAGTCAGAAAAGTTATGAGGAATAATAATCTAAATCTCATTTTTTAACTACTTTTTATTTTTATCAACCTGTTGAATGGCTAAAGTATTGTATTTTTGATGAAATGGAAAATTATATCAAGGTAAATAGAAAAACGAAAATTCGATATCTAATAATCACATAAACTGCATATTATGAAATTTTCTACAACTTCCATTCTGGCGGTCATAACTATTCTGATCAGTTTAACTGTTTCGGCGCAGGACGCTTTTATAAGCCCAAAACTAGAAAAAGTATGGACGACCACTGAAGGATTAAATGTACCCGAATCATCGTGTTATAACTCAGCCGATAAAACTATTTATGTATCGAATATTGTTGGCATGCACAATATTAAAGATGGTGTTGGTTACATTTCAAAGCTCAATGAAAAGGGTGAATTTATTGAAAAAGAATGGGTAAAAGGGTTAAATGCCGCTAAAGGAATTGCATGTACCAATAACAAATTGTATGTAACAGATATCGACCGTGTAGTTAAAGTTGACTTGAAAACGGGGAAAATTGAGAAAACCTATAGTAACCGTAAATCAAAATCATTGAACGATGTTACAGTGGCTTCCGATGGTCGTGTTTATGTATCTGATTCAGGCGGTGACTGTATTTTTTATGTGGGCAAAGATTCATTGGAAGTTTTCTTGGAAAGCGATCAGCTCAATGCAATGAACGGGATTTTGGCCAATGACAACTTGCTGTATTTGGGCTCGAAAGGTAATTTTATTTCTATCGGTCAAAAAACAAAAGCGATCACAATTTTGGCTAAAAATGTTGGCTATTTAGATGGGATAGTATTGGTTGGCCAAAATAAATTTATCACATCCGATTTCGGAGGGAAAGTGCAGTTAATTGAACCCGGAAAAGCAGTTGAAATCCTGTTGAACACAACTGAAATGAAAATCAACGCTGCTGATCTCGGGTATATTCCTTCAAAAAAAATACTTTTAGTTCCAACATTTTATAACAATAAGGTTGTCGCCTATAAGCTAAAGCTATAAACAAAACTCACTAAATTCCGGAACGGCGGCTATTTGATCTTATTTCAGCATTGTAACTGCATCTTTTGGTACTTCATTTCCAATCTCAATTAGTTGACCAGCCTGATCGATGCCTGAATTTTCAATACGTATAATTCCTGTTTTTGAACCTGAAACACGTATCAGAGGCAAGGCACCGGGTTTGGCAACAAGCCTGTCAATAGAAACATTCAAACTATTCTTTATATCAATTACAGGATATTTTCTGGTGATGAGCGTCAGATTTTTAATTTTCACACCGTTTGCATCACAACATGTCATACCATATTCAGCTTCCATTTTAATATTTTCAAGCTGAACATTTTCAAGGTTCATTTCGGGCAAGCCTTGCAATAATATTCCCTGATAAGCGCCTTTACAATTCACATTGCGGATGAAGATATTTTTAAATTGCGGCGTTTCTTCGGTAACAGCATGAATAGCCTGATCAGTAACTGCATCGCCATCTTCCATTGCTTCAGAAGCAGATTTGCCACCGTAATACAGGTTAAATGAAATGGCCTGAGTTGGAATATTCATCATTTCAACATTTGAAATATAAATATTTTCGACTACACCTCCCCTTCCGCGGTTACTTTTAAAGCGCAATCCAACGTCAGTTCCAATGAAAGTACAATTGGAAACGTGCAAATTGCGCACACCGCCCGACATCTCACTTCCAACTGTCACACCGCCATGACCATGATAAACGATGCAATTCTTCACTATCAGGTTTTCGTTAGGCATGCCCCGGTCGCGACCTTCCTCATCTTTACCTGATTTTATGCAAATGGCATCATCTCCTACATCGAAGTTACAATCGTGAATGACACTATTTTTGCACGATTCAATATCTATACCGTCACCATTTTGCGAATACCAGGGATTGCGAACGGTGGTATTTCTCATCGTAAAATCTTCGCACATTAATGGATGAATACACCATGCCGGAGAATTCTGAAAAGTTGGTCCATCAATCAAAATCTTTTTACACGAAATCAAACTGACCATCACCGGACGAAGGAAATCTTTCACCTTTTCAAATTCTGCTTTGGTTTTCAAATCACGGGGAACATTCATTTCTGCTACTTTTTCACCATCAATAAACTGTT
The DNA here is from genome assembly GCA_035648135.1 of Prolixibacteraceae bacterium. GTDB lineage: Bacteria > Bacteroidota > Bacteroidia > Bacteroidales > Prolixibacteraceae > Aquipluma. The sequence continues at coordinate 122,513 of DASRMB010000079.1, read as the reverse complement.
GCGACGGATACCAGGATTTCCCGTTGGGACTGACTATTCCTCCGGAAGCAACCAGCTTTTTCCACTGCGATTCCGTTAGCTTTTCTTTTTTAACAGAACGCCAGACATCGCCGGAACCATCAAAAACACCTTTCCCGGTAAAAGCTATATTTTCAAGATTGCGACCATTAATTGGCGACATACAACGGTAAGTATTAAATCCTTCAAAATTGGTTTCAACCAATGGATATAAACTTTTATCGGTACTAAATACCACCAGTGCACCAGATTCTGTATACAGTTCAATATTGCTTTTCAGAGTTATCGATCCGGTTAGCCAGATTCCGCGTGGAATGATCACCTTGCCCCCACCTTTTAACGAAACAGCATCAATGGCATCAGCAAAGGACTTGGAACAAAGAAACTGTCCGCCACTTTGTGCACCAAAATCGGCAATTGAGACTGAATTAGCCGGAATAACCGGTTCTTTTACACGAGGCATTTCAAATTCGATGCCCTTGTACAGTTCATCCTCCTGACCAGCTTGAAGTTTGGGCTGTGAATTCGCACAGGAAAAAAGCAATGCCGCTGCAAACACCGCGATAGTTGACTTAAATGGGTTCATATTTTATCTATTTATGATTTCTAATTTATTGTTACTGATTAAATAGTTCCAAATTCCAGGTTCCAGGTATGGCACTTCCTTGTATTTGCGTCTACTAACAAGTACGTATGAATACTGATCACTTATGCTTCACAACCCATTCACCCAAAATATTTTCAGGCGTATAAACGAATGCTTCTGTATCGCTTAACTGATGCGACCAACTGACCCGTTTTGCGGCGGAAGCTCCAACTCCGGTGTTTTTATACTCTGCAAAAACAGCCGTTTTTTCAGCTTCCGGCTTTCCCCAGTTGTGCCAGCCTTCGATTGTTAGGTGTCAGGGACAAAGCAAGGATTTGAAGAATTATTATTTTTTTAATCATTATAGTTGTTCTTTACAGTTCTGTTTCATACCATTTTTTTCCTGAAGAAATCTCCCCGGCTATAGGAGCAAAAATATTTTCTTTAGTATATCCTTTAGCGTCCTTGTCCGAAAGCTGAATCGACCAGGCAACGCGATTTGTGAATGAAGCACCTGCACCTGAATTCCTGTATTCGGCAAAAACAGTTGTTTTCTCATTTTCAGGTTTCGACCAATTGTCCCAAACTTCAGGGCTAATAAACGAACCCATTTCGCAATTCAGGAAAGCGACTTTGGCATAACTACGCCACGGACGACCCAGATATACTTTATCCACTCCGGAAGCTGCTGTTATTTTGCAATCCCGAAATACAAAACCGAAGGGTTTTCCTTCCGGAGTGCTGGCCGCGGTAATGAATGAATTGGATTTGCAATAAAGGCTGCAAGCTTCAAAAAGAACAGTTGCCTCACCAAAAATAAAATCAGTAGTTCCTTCAATAAAACAATTCGCAAAAAACATTCGGCTGAATCGCCCGGCGGCGTAAACAGTATCCTGATTCCCTAAAAAGCGACAATTACGAAAAATGCAACGATCACCTTCAACGTGCAGTGCAACGGCTTGTCCAACCGGACCAGCTGTATTTTCAACAGTAATATTTTCAAGAATAAAATCGTTAGCCTCAACTTTAAATGTATAAGTATAAAACGTGCTGTTTCGCCCTCGGTTGATTTTATCAAAATAATCGTCGTAAGTAATATTGGTTTTTTCAGCACTTTCGCCAACAATTGATAACTGGCTGTTACACGATGGAACCACAATCTTTTCTTTATAAATTCCGTTTTTGACGAAAATAGTAATTCGCTCATCCGGAAATGCTTTACAGGCATCGATGGCTTGCTGGATGGTTGTAAAATTACCGGTACTATCAGATGCAACTATAAAATCATAGTTCCTGGCAGAAATTGATAATCCTGAAAATACAAAAGTAATTAACAGTAAAAATTTGTTCGAAAAATTTAGCATTTCTTATACGCTTTATGTTTCCTCACTTTTATTTGTCGGGTATAAATATTTATTCGACCATGCAGAAAATAATCGAAGGCAATGAAATGCTACAGATTAAAACAACTGACATTTCGTTGCTTTAAATTTTTTAGGCGAACATATTTAATTTCATGCAGGTCTAAATTGGTGTTGAAATTAAAAAATATATTAGAGAAGAGGTTCTCTCCCCTTCCCTAATATATTTCCTAAGAACTAATTAACAATTTCAGTAGGCCTACTAATAACCTGTATTTTGCCAAAAGCCTTGGCCTGAAGTTGTACTTAAGTTGGTTACTGCATCCATCTGCGCTTGTGGAATCGGACGCAATAGATGGTAATCTTGTACGCTGGCAGAAGCTTGTGCATTGTATGCTTTCACCCGACTAACTAATGTTTTGGTACGTTTCAGGTCGAACCAGCGTTGTTGCTCGCCACACAATTCAATGGCACGTTCTTTTAAGACAGTTTCCAAGGTAGCGGTTCCGCTTAAGGTATTATCCTGACCAGCTTTTGCACGTACCTGACGCAACAAGTTAATGGTTGACATAGCTGCTGTTCCACTGGCAGTATTCAACTCACATTCAGCTTTAATCAGATACATTTCAGCCAAACGCAATACAATCGCATCACGGCTGGAGATATCAGGCGTTGGATGAGCAGGATCGTAAACATTTTCCATAAATTTCTTGATGCCGATAAATGAACACCATCCACCAATTTTATAAGAGTTGTAACGGGAATCGCCATATACATCAGATACTGCTTTTGCAGACTCAGTAGGCAAGGCCGTAGCAGGATTCATTGAAGTGAAAAGAGGAATATCGCCATTGGCCATAAACTGAATACGGTAACGGTTTTTAGCCCATGCTTGTTTGGCTTGTCCTTCCGGAGAATTTCCATCCAACGGGCAGTAATAAATCGCGGTATCCTGAATTAAAGGATAATTTTTCGAACTTCCTTCCAGACCCGGAGCAATGGTATATGCTTCCTGCAAGGTAGCTTCGGTACGTTGATCAGTAGCACGGTGTTCATCCAACAATTGCCACAAGTATAACGAGGGTACATAGCGGGTAAAACCACGACCATATTTTGAATAAGAATCAGCTACATAAACCTTCTCTCCTGTAATGATATTAATAATATAAAAGGTTGATTCACCCAATGGACGAACGAAAGTTTCTTTGCCGTTATTCCCTAAATCTGAAGCACCGTTATTCCACATACCAACAAACTGAAGTAACATAGCACTACCACCACGGGAGTAGCCTGTACGTGTAATTAAGGAGTTATAATCTAAATTTTTACCTGACTTGTCGGTTTTGTAACGATAGGGGATACAATTTGCAGGAGTTGCAACATCAGAAGAATAAGTTACACCCCAAATCGCTTCATTATTGACTGCAACATCTTCATTATTCATCGACCAGGTATCTTCATAGTTATTGTAGAACGATGCTACACCACTTCCAATAACAGCTTCGGCTTCGGCTTGCGCCAGGGCGTAAAGATTTTTACCGGAATAATTCGTATTACTTGATATACTGGTTTCACCCAACCACGATGCTGCATATAACAAAACACGAGATTTCAATGCTTTAGCGGCCCAGTAATTGGCACGACCATCAGCTTTTGTCATGTAACCGGCATCCTGAAATGCAGCAATCGAAAGATCTAAATCAGACAGGATATTGCTATATACTTCTTCTTCAGGTAATCTTTCTGCAGAAGTTATCACGCTGGTTACAGGTTCAGTATAGTAAGGTATAGGTCCCCAAATACTCACCATGTGTAAATAATAGAAGGCACGCATAAAGTAAGCCTCACCCATATATTGCATCTTTAGTGTTTCATTGATGTCGGTATTTTCCGGGATATACTTTAAGGCGTTATTACAAATATCCTGAGCGGCATAAAAGGCTTCCCAATAATGGTCTAAACAGGCATTATCACTCGAATTATCATCCAAACTAATGGCTGTGAGGTTATAAGAGTTCAGGGATTTTTGCTTATTATCGTATCCGGAATAGAACAAGTCTGTCCCCATTTCAGAGAGCCCTAAACCAGCTTCTTTTCCGTACCATGCGCGTCCGAAAACATAACAAGAAGCAACAAGACCATCAATTCCTGACTTTGTGGAATAAGTTAAGTCAGCGGTTTGTCCAACCTTATTATCTTCTTCCAGGAAATCCGTACAAGACGAAAAGCTTCCCAGGAGCGTTGCTGCAGTTAAAAGTGAGATATATAATTTTTGTTTCATTTTTTGTAGTGTTATGTAAGGTTAAAATTCAATATTAGCACCAAATACGACTTGTTTAGCCAAAGGAAAATTAATTGAACCGCCACGTTCAGGGTCATAGTTGTCGATATTGCTAAAAGTGATAAAGTTTTTTAAAGAGCCATACAATTTAACAGATCCCAAACCAATTTGACCAATGACGTTTCTCGGTAAGTTGTAAGCCAGTGAAATATCTTTAATTTTCACGTAATTGGCTTTTTCATACAACAATGAACTACCATAATTGGTATGGTTTGCACTCAAAGATCCCGGGTTTGGAAATTTCGCATCCGTATTAGTTGTAGTCCAATAATCTAAATCAGCCCAGTTGGCAGATTCGAAGTTCAACTGTGAATTGTAGTCGTATGAGATATATCCACCCAGGCGTGCATAAACCAATACATTCAACGAGAAATCTTTATAACTAAAAGAGTTATTCATCCCCAAAATATGCTTAGGCGTGCGATTATAAATTCTCTTGTCATCATCATCCAGTAGGCCATCGTCGTTGCGGTCAACCACTTTAATGGTCCCCGGTGTTCCATAGGTAGAACTATATCCTAAACTTTCACCTGTGTGACGGGCTTCCCATGCGGTTTGGTATTCTTGAAATTCACCAACACCCCAGTTTCCGTCAGCTTCATAATCATAAAAAGCCATAGCTGGTTCACCAACAATAAAAGCGATATTACCATTAATATCGCGGTCAACACCTTCGACTAATTTATACACTTCATCTTTAACTGTTGAGTAGGACCAATTAATGTCCCAATTAAAATTTCTGCTTTTAACCACATTGGTATTTAAGGCAATCTCGAGACCACTTCCCTTGGTTTCGCCAATGTTTTGAAGAACAGTTGGGAATACAGATGAAGCAGGTAAAGTGCGATAGAATAACAAATCGGTAGTATGGCTAATGAAATAATCAATGCTACCGGAAACACGATTTGACAAGATGCCAAAATCCAGACCAAAGTTCAAGGCAGTGGTTGTTTCCCATTTCAGATCTTTGTTACCCAACTGATCCGGAATATTTCCCGTGATGTCGCTGGTTCCAATATAATAATATACAGGGTATGAACTTAGTGTTTGTAATGTCTCGTAAGGATCGATTGCAGCATTACCTGAAACCCCCCAACTGGCACGTAGTTTCAGGTTATCCAGCCAATTTGTATTTTGCAGAAATCCCTCTTCGTTCATGCGCCATGCGATTGCTGTAGAGGGGAAATAACCCCATTGATTACCTGATGCCAAAGTAGATGATCCATCCGCACGTACTGATGCCGTTAACAAATACTTTTCTTTAAACTTGTAGTTTACACGCGTAAAATATGACAAGACAGACTGCTTAACATACTTACTTGTTGTTGTTGCAGACGCAATTTTGGATAAATCGTAGAAAGCACTTTTGTAATAATGTTCTCGTCCTGCATCACCCGAAGTAATGGTTTGCTCATAAACACTTTGGTTCATACTATGTCCCAACAGGAAAGTCATATTGTGTAATGAACTTCCAAAGTCAGTATCATAAGTCATCGTATTTTCCCATGTATATTTAGTATTGCTATTCCATTCAGATGAAATAAAAGATGTTCCCGGTGACTGATAGCGGGCAACACTTTGATAATCCTGGTAACGTCCGTCACGAACATTGCTGCGATCGATAGCAAAAGTCGATTTCAATACCATCCCTTTCACCGGAGTCACTTCCAAATAGCTACTTCCAAAAAGACGGTTTGTTTCAATATTACGTTGATAGTTGCCCGGAATCTCATCCATTAAAGGATTCACATGCGCTGCATAGCGAGGGTTCGGTGTTTCAATAATTTCACCATCCTGAGTATACGGATGGGTAATTGTGGTCATCTTCATGGCCTGACCAAAAACACTTGAATTTCGAGAGTCATGGCTTTTATAGGTGTACAGCAAGTTAGTACCGACTTTAAATATATTGCTGATTTTGTGATCCAACACAACCTTTGCATTGTAACGATCCATAGCGTCATTTTTCAACAATCCTTCTTCAAACATGGTACCCAATGACAAGTTGAAAGTAGTTTTTTCGTTACCCCCGGCAACGGCTAATTCATAATTCTGCGTCAACCCATCCTGAAGAATTATATCCAACCAGTCAGTATACGAACCATCCTGATAAATTCCTATTTCAGTAAAATCAGCCAGACTTTCTGTTAACACCTGTTCCGGGGTTAAACTACTCGAACCCCAGTTTCCTGTAGCCACATCCGATTGATAGTTCGATTTATCGATCAAACGTTGTACTTCACGATCGCCATACATCACTTTTGGCACATTCGTTGGTGAGTTGAATGATGCATAGCTGTTTAGACTAATTTTTGTTTTACCAGCTTTTCCCCGTTTTGTTGTAATCAGGATAACGCCATTGGCACCTTTGGTACCGTAAATAGCAGTAGAAGAGGCATCTTTCAATACATCCATTGACTCAATGTCGGATGAGTTTATATCCAGAGTTGAACCATACTCGATACCATCAACCAAAATTAACGGGCTATTTGAAGCAGACAAAGAGCGGTTACCCCGCAAGGTAATATTCAAACCTGAACCGGACTCACCAGTGCTTTGCTGAATATCCAAACCAGGAATTTGAGCCTGCATGGCCTGCATGGCATTGCTCGAAGCTGTTCTGGCAATCTCTTCAGCATTTACGGAACCTACAGCACCGGTCAGGTCTCTCTTTTTTACCACACCATAACCAACTGCAACAACCTCATCCAATTGAAGGTTACTGCTTTGCAACTGAACATTAATGACTTGTTGTCCATTAATTTCAACTTCTTTGGGTTCAAGACCAATGAAAGAGAAAGACAGAACATCTTTGACTATATCACCGGGGACAATAGAATAACTTCCATCACCACTGGTTATTACACCGTTCGTAGTTCCTTTTACTACGACATTGACGCCTGGAATTGGGGTGTTTGACTCATCAATCACCACACCGGTAACTTTCTGGGCGAAGAGCTGTGCGCCGGAAAAAATTACAAACAGTGCTAACAGGCAAACTTTACCAAGAAAACTTTGATTCATTTTCATCATAGAGAATTGTTAAGTTTGTTCGATTAATTAGAATAATTATTTAATACTGAATTCAAGAGATGCCATTATAAACGGCCCTACTCCTTTGGGATCGTTGTCACGAACCGGTTCGTTGATGTAATATTCAAATGAACCATAGCGATAAGGATTTCCACCTAAACCTGCAACAGAGCAGCATTTGGTCAGGCTTATGGTTCCATCATCCTTGTTCTTAATTAGATTTTCAAGTATACCGTTGTAGGCTTTTACGGCTGTTGACTTGTAATCATTACTGATGTAGCCCTTGCGGGTGGCTTTCAGCAATGCGTAAGTAAACATTGATGAAGCTGTTGCTTCCAGATAATTCCCTTCTCGAGTACCCTGGTCGAGAACCTGATACCATAATCCAGTTTTGGGATCCTGAAACTTTTTGATTCCCGCAGCCACCTCATTTAATATACTTAGAAGTTTAACCCGTCCCGGATGTTCCTGAGGAATAAAATCAAGCACGTCAACCAGGGCCATTGCATACCAGCCCTCTGCCCTTCCCCAGAAGTTAGGAGAGCACCCGCTTACCGGATCGGCCCATTTTTGTTCTTTGCTTTCGTCCCATCCATGATAATTCAAGCCGACCTGAGCATTATATGTATGTTTATGAACGATTACAAATTGATTCACCACATCATCAAATATTGCCACATCATGATAGAAAGCAGCATACTGCGCATAAAAAGGTGCGCCCATATATAAACCATCCAACCACATTTGATTTGGGTAACGTTGTTTGTGCCAGAATCCGCCTTCTGTTGTTCGGGGTTGAGTTTTAAGCTGGCCACGAAGTTGTTCGATTGCTTTCAGGTAGCGTTCGTCTTTGGTTCTTTCGTATACATCAAAAAGGAACTTTCCGGAATTTACAGCATCGATGTTGTAATTTGATACATTATACGCTGAGATGAATCCTGTGGAGTCGATCATTTTATCCGCGTACATTTTGGCATAATCGTAATATGCTTCATTCCCATTTTCTTTCCATACCATAATCATTGCCTGGGCAATCAGGCCCTGGGTATAATTCCATGCAGGGTCGGAATTGAAATCGACTGTCCAGGGCTCCGGAAATTCCTTGATCTCAGAATCAGCCATTTTTACAGCCATCTCCAGTCCATTGACCGGTTTTTTTTGAGAATGAACCGAACACGACTGAAATACGGTTAATAATACTAATAAGAAAATCCATAATCTTTTCATCTCTTCAGGTTCAATTTTGTTAGTAAGTAGTTTTTCGCCAACACCACATTCATAATATTGAAATAATCAAAAAAGATAAGATAGATGCCAGAATGATTGTCGTCAGAACAATTATCCATGAAACCCTTCTTAGCCGTTTAATTATTTCTTCCATAAATTAGTTCGCTGAAAATAATTACATAAAACTATAATATCAGGAATTAAAATGCTGGTTAAAGTATATCAGGAAGGATAGACAGGCGTACCAAATGCGGGTTGCTTTTCCCAAAATGCGGGTTGTTTTTCACTTCAAAAACAAGAACAAAACACAACAACTTATACAATAGCGCATTACGTGAATCGTTCAGTGTTTCAGAAATTCAGAAAAATGTTAAAAAAATATAAAATAGTGGGAGTAAATAGGTAAGGGAGTTAAACAGAAATAGGAAGTTGGAGAGAAGTAAAAACAACCGATAGAATCAGACAAATCCGGTTATGATTCTTACTGAGACTAAGCCTTAGATTGAAAACTCAAAAACATTAGATCAGAATGGATACTCGTAATTGTCAATATAAGTCATGAAACATTTTTTCACTCATATCGTTATTGCCAGCAGCAATAAATTCAAAAATATAACATGATGAAAAATAGAAGCATAAGATAAAAACAGAACAGCAAACTGAAACAATCAACATGCCGAATTTTGAATCATCACAGTAATCAATCAAGTATAACGATTAAATCAACCATGTTATGAAAAATGTAATGATTGCCTTAGACTATAATCAGAGCGCGGGAAAAGTAGCTAAAATGGGGTACTCATTAGCTAAGTCAGTGAAAGCCAAAACTGTTTTATTTCATGCGATATCTGAGAAGGCTTTTTATTCACCAGCTGAATACGGACTAATAATGGGATTTCCGGGTTATATCGATCCTGATTTTCGTGAAATCAATAACCCGGAAGAACTGAAACAAAAATCGCTTAGTTTTCTTGATGAGTTAAAAAAAACACCTGGGTGATGAAGAAATCAAAACAGAAGTAAAGGAAGGAATTACGGCCGAAACCATCATAAATGCTGCAGATGAGATGAAAGCGGATATAATAGTCATGGGATCGCACAGCAAGAGATGGCTGGAAAAAATTGTAACTGGGAGTGTCACCGAAGAAGTTTTACGCGATTCACGCATACCTCTGTTTATCGTCCCTATCAAAGAAGAATGATTCATTTCGGATGTTAATTTAGGAAAGCCTGAATTTGGATCAAACTGAATTAAAGACTTGGTTCGTTTAACCGGGAACTAAAATCAGGCATTATTCTGATGGATGTCTCTCCACATATTCGGAAGCACTCATGCTGAATTCAGCCTTAAAGCATTTGCGAAAATGTGACAGATCTTTAAACCCAACAGCATACGCAATTTCAGAAACATTCATCTTTTTCTGAACTAACATTTGAGCTGCTCTTTTCAGTCTGATGTTCCTGATAAACTCTTTAACGGTCATTTCGGTCAACGCATCCAGTTTGCGGTACAGTTGCATTCGGCTGACGCCAATTTCAGAAGCAAACCGTTCGATGTCCAGATCAGAATCTGAAATATTATTCTCAACCACTTCGATGGCTTTTTGCAGAAACCGCTCGTCTGGAGAACTCAGTGTAATGTTCCTGGGCTGAAGCAACATTTCGCTGGTATACTTTTGCCTTAGCGACTGGCGTACCGAAAGAATATTTTCGACTTTAGTCTGAAGGATAACTAAATCAAATGGTTTGGTAATGTAATCATCGGCACCGTGGCTCAATCCTTCAATTTCGTGCTCGCGCGAGCCGAGGGCAGTAACCAAAATGATCGGAATGTGCGAAGTTCGTTCATCTTTCCTGATCTTCCGGCAGAACTCAAAACCGTCCATATCTGGCATCATCACATCACTGATAATGATATCCGGAATGGTTTTAAGCGCTATATTCCAACCTTCAAGTCCATTTTCAGCCTCAAGCACCTGGTAGTTTGAGTTAAAATGTGATTTGATAAAATACCGAACATCCGGATTATCATCAATCAAAAGCATGATTTTTCGCCCGGATTGCAACGCTTCGCCCAAAAGTTCTTCTTTCAGTTGGGTACCGGCAGTGTCATTCTGATTTTTAAGAGCTTTTGGTAATAAAATTTCATGGCTGGTCGCTTCTTCGTAAGGCAGGTGAATGGTAAACTTCGAACCTTTACCGGACCTGCTTTGTACCGAGATCTGACCATGGTGTAATTTGACAAGTTCTTTGACTAAAGCAAGACCAATTCCTGTTCCTGTTTGATTTGCGCCATCATCAACCTGAAAAAAGCGTGTAAAAATCTTTTGCAAATTCGATTCAGAAATACCAATCCCGGTGTCTTTCACCGTAATTTCAATCACTCTTTTATCTGAAGATTCTCCAACCGGATCATTATCATCAGAATCAAAAACCAGAGCCAGATTAACGGATATCTTGCCTCCCTTTCCTGTAAATTTAAATGCATTCGTCAACAGGTTGTTTATGATCTTGCCCAATTTGTCAGCATCAAAGTTGGTGATGATCTCTTTTTTCAGCGAATTGAATTTAAGTTCAATTTCCTTTTCCTCAGCATATTTATCAAACGAACCGACTATTCCGGCCAGAAAAGAGACCAGATCCCCACAGGTCAATGACAGTTTCAGGTTTCCGGTTTCCAATTTCCTGAAGTCGAGCAACTGATTAATAAGTTGATGCAATTGGCTTGCATTGCGATGCATCACCTCAACGTGTCCCTTGAATTCAGGTTCAGGAATAGAGTTGTTAAGCATTTTTTCAAGCGGACCAAGTATCAGCGTCAGAGGAGTCCGGATTTCATGCGAAATATTGGTATAAAACCGCAATTTCATCATATCCAGTTCATGCAGCTTTTTGGCTTTCATACGTTCAAGCACCAGCTCATTCTTGAGTTTTTCCTTATTGAGTAAAAAGGCAATCAGCAAATAAAATAAACCGGAGATAACAAGGAACAAAAGACCTCTGAACCACCAGGTTTCCCAGTAAGGCGGAAGTACAACGACCTTAAGTACAGGCCCCTGATTACTTTCCATCCGGTCTATCGATACTGTTTTTACCCGAAAAGTATATTCGCCCGGATCGAGATTGGTATATGTTGCTGACCGAATGACTGAAGGTTCGGTCCAATCTTTATCGAATCCTTCCAGAAAATAAGAATACTGAATTCCAAGGCTGTTGGCATAATCAAAAGAAGCAAAATCAAGGGTAATTGAATTCTGTTCGTATTTCAGGGTGATTTTTTCGGTTTCCGAAATACTTTTGGTTAAAACATCCTTTTTCCGATCACCAATTTTCACTGATTTATTGAAAATTTTCAGGTCGGTGAAAACAATCGGAGGGAAATAATCACCCGATTTAATTTTGATGGGATTAAAAATATTAAAACCTGAAATACCGCCAAAAATCAGTTCTCCATCACTTGTTTTGCAAGCCGCACCATAGGTAAACTGATTGTTCTGAAAACCGTTTTTTAATGAATAATTATGAAACCGCTCTGTTTCAGGATCAAACTTCGAAAGGCCATTGGTTGTGCTAATCCAGAGAAAATGTTCGTTATCTTCAAGTATCGCGAGGGTCTGGTTATTTGCCAACCCATTTTTTTCGTTATAGTATCTGACGATACCTTTATCCTTCGAAAATAAAGCAATACCACGATTGGGAGTTGCAAGCCAGAAACGATTCTTCGAATCCTGAAGCATGTACCTAGTTGATTCGTGAATCCGGGTAATTTTCTGATCTTTTGGATTATAAATAGTCAACTCATCGGCACCTATCCATAAGGTATGATCACTGTCTTCGGCCAGCCAGTTCACCTGTTGTCCGTCAACCAGATTCGGAAAATGAGAAAAAGACCCGGTTACAGGATCAAATTTATCGAGACCGACGCTGGTACCTACCCAAATAGCATTATTACTGTCGCGCAATAAAGCCCAGACCCGGTTATCCGAGAGACTTCCCGGATCTTCAGGATTGTGCCGGTAATGTCTGAACGTACCGGTTTCCAGGTTTAACACATCAAGCCCGCCCAGGAAAGTACCAATCCAGAGATTATTCTTCCCATCATCGAGTAGCGCTTTAATGCAGTTTCGCGACAACGAATTCGAATTACCCTTTTCAGGTAACATGTATCTGAATCGTCCTGTTTTACGATTCAGTATATTGATTCCTCCACTTTCAGTTCCTGCCCACACGTCCCCTTCCGGATCGATCCAGAAGGCATATAACTCATTACTATTCAAATACCTGTCGTCTCCAGGCATCGATTTATAACCCTGAATGTTTTGCCGTTCCTCAATCAGGAAATTGATACCGTTGCGGGTACCAATCCATACATCACCCTTAAAATCATGAACAATACACTGTACCGAATTATTTACCAGGCTTTTAGGTTCCCGTTCGTCGTGATAATAGAAAGCCGTCGCACCTTTATCCTTTTCATAAAGATACAAACCACCACGTGTACCAATCCAATATTTTCCATTGCGGTCCTTTGAAATTGCCCTGACGGTCAGACTGCGATCATTATTTGGATCCAAAGTCAGATGTTTGACTTCGAATGTAAGCGGATTAACGGTAAACAGACCGGCAGCATAGGTTCCAATCCATAATAAACCATCATCATCTTCAAAAACAGACCAGATTTCCTGATTCGTTGAGGTGTTCCGGGAAAGATTAATTTTCTGAACCTTATTATTTTGCTGATTATAAAGGAAGAGTCCGCTGTCCGTGCCCAGCCAGATTCTTCCGGAATTATCGGACTGTATAACCCTGAAATATTCGGAAAACCCGGGATGATTTGAAGGATTTATTTCAGTCAGGCTGGTTTCATTCTCCATTCGGTACAGGTGAAATTCGGTACCAATCCAAAGATTTCCGATGGTATCTTCATGAACAGAAGTTACCGTGGCATCTTTTAAAACAGCCTGATCTCCGTTATAAAAAAGATGTCGGAAATTTTCCTTTTCGCGATTGAATTTATTGAGTCCACCGTTTTCAGTGCCGATCCAAAGCTGACCTTTACTGTCTTCAAAAATGGTCCGGACCAGATTTCCCTTTAAACTGGTCGAATCTTCCGGATCATTCTTAAATACAGTAAACTTGTAGCCATCAAACCGGCAAACCCCTTGTGATGTTCCAAACCACATCCATCCTTTCTTATCCTGAAGGATGCAATGGATTAGGTTGTTTGACAGCCCGTTTTCCTGCGAATAGAAATCAAAATTCAGGTTATTGACTACACCAATTCCATCGGAAGAAAAAGTATTCAGAAAAAAACAAAATCCAAAAAAAAGAAACAAAGCTCTGTTGTACCAATTGGTCGTAACAGGTTCGCAATTTTTCAATCTATTTTTTTCTGCAGTCATATTCTGAAATATTCTTTAGAAGGGAACTAAATTACAATCTTTTTATTGATTACAAAGGAGAAAGTCAGAACGACATTTATTGCCCGTAAAACAAATCTGATCTCAACAAACTTCAGGAAGTGATTTCAGGAATAATAGATATTAACCTACAACCGATAGCCTCTTACGTTCAGCAAATACAGACGTGGTGGAAATTAACCGATAAACTTTTTGCGAAGTGCTGCTTTTCAAAAATTGATTTTCAGGTCAATGAAGCACCGAAACATAACTTCTGGAATAGTTTGCTGTTATGCCTTCGTTGTTTGATATTGAAAGTATATTCCCGATGCACTTTATCCTAATCTTTGTAAAGTATCCTTATTTTTATGAGTTCTTTTTGTAAGCTCTTTTGTTTGAAGTTCAAGTGACTTTACTATTTCAACATCTAAATGAAAATCAAAGAGTTGGCTTTTGTTTGATTCTTTTGTTTGAATTACTATTTTCAACGCATAACCTTTTCCGATTGATGCTCTCTCTAACTTTTCCATTGCATCTTCTAATGTCTCATTTTCAGATTGAATTTTTACAGGAACTGGAATTCCATTACAATGTTCTTTCATGAAACCATCAATACCAGAGTTCCGCTGAACAGGGAAAGCGTTTATTTCCTCAAGTATTGCAAGTTCTCTTTCAGATTTCTCCAAATATTCATCTGCACCCTTATTTAATAAAGCTGATTCCGTAATTACCATTTCGTCAAGTCTCGTATTAGCTAACTCAACGGCCTCTTTTGATATATCAATACCGATAAAATTTCTCTTTAGTAGTTTTGCAGAAACACAAGTTGTTCCACTTCCACAAAAAGGATCTAAAACCAAATCTCCTTCATCTGTAGCTATATTTAATATTTGATTGAGAAGTAATACCGGTTTCTGGGTAGGATAACCCGTCCTTTCCTTTGCCTTAGGATTTAAAAACGGAATTTCCCAAACATCAGAAAGTGGAACACCTTTTTTCTCTTTCCCGAGCAGTACATTGCCTTTTTTATCTTTTTTATATGCAGATTTCCCATTTTCATTTCGTTCTCTGTCTTGCAAAATCTGGTCGAGATTTGTTGTGGCAGAATAGTTCGTATAAAGTGTATTAAATTTAAATTCACTTGTTTTAGAGTAAAAAAAAATTATTTGATGTGAATTTAGTAAACCTTTTTTTGCGTTTGACCAACGTTTATATGACCATATAATTTCACTTTGGAAATTCTCGTTACCCAAGACTTTATCTAAAACGGTTCTAATATTATGTGATGCTGTTTTATCACAATGCAAAAAAACACTTCCTGTATTTTTTAAAACACGTTTACATTGAATCAATGTACTTTCAATAAGTAATAAATATGAATCAATCGATGAGTATTTATCTTCAAATTCATATGTTTTAGAGTTTGAGCGATTTGAAAGTGAATGTTTTTTTTGGGTGAAAAATGGAGGGTCGAAATAAATTAAATCAACTTGATTCGCATCTATTTCTTCCAATTTCTCTAAACAATTACCGTGTATTATTTTATTAGTTTCCATTTTCAGGAGTCCTTTCGTTAGCAATTTCGGTTAAAATAGCTTTCAAGTCAACACCAGTATATTCCAGTAAATAATTCCAAGCTTCCTCTCCACCATAATATTCTCCATCAACTCCTGCATACAGAGTTTTCAATGTTGCTTGAATTCTTATAGCCTGTTCTCTTTGAGGGTAATAAAACATTACTCTAACCGGCTTGTATCCATGTGCCCTAATTACCTGGACTCTTGTGTGTTCTTTTGTGATATGGTCGCCATCAGTTGTCGCATCTCTCCACTTAATTTCTAAAGCATCATTTCCATTTAAAAAGTCAATTTCAAATGTTTTAGGTCGTTGTCCGATAGTATTTTCAATTTTGGTTTTTATTCCTTCTGGAAATTTGTAGTTAAAACACAAAGTGGCTGATTCTTCAAGGAATGAACCAGTATATTTATAAAGGAAACGACCTGTATTTTGGTAAGCATCAATAAGCTGTCCTTCTTGGGTCGCAATACCTAAAACTCGATAAATTAAATAATGAGAATTGTCGTCAGCTTTCATTTCCTCTTTTCGGGCATCAATTTTACCTCTGAGGTTAGCTGAATAAATCTCAGCTAAATTTTTTATATTCTGTTTTAATTCGTCCATTCTACTTGTTTAAATTCTGATTGTAAAGATACAATATTTGATCTATTCTAAATTAACGATAATGTTCAAAAGCCATTTGTAATTATCTCAATTCGGTATCGTTAAGGTTGCTTTGCTATACCGAAAATCAAAGAGATGAAAATTCAGTTCCGGCCCGGAGAGCGCTTCAAAAAAGCGATTAGCCGTGCGAACTTTGTCAAATCAAAACAAAGCAAGTATTAATCAAGGATTTAGGCAGACCAGGAAATGCCGAAGGCATGGCATTTATTATCGCTACATGCAGGGCGGGTGTTTCCGGATGAATATCGGGATGTTTCCTATCACCGAAGTACCTAAACCCGGCAAGTAGGTAGTTTGCAGTTGCATTAGTTATTTAAATCCTTCAAATAAGTAAAGAATATCGATAAATATTAATGAGTATCCGTTCCTTTGCCTAAAATGGAAAGGGTTCTATAACGGATTGTGTGGGTAATAAAATTCATCATTGAGCAACTCGTTAAACTTGGATTATATCTGGATAAATTGTTTTGAAACCTTATTTGCCAAGGAAACCTAAGTAGAACCAAAAGGCGAAAGAGCGTTTAACCTTATTGAATTACAGTTAGATTAATAAGGTTAAAACAAGGTGGATTATGCTTTCTACTGAGGTTATTGACATAGAAATAAGGTTTTTCTTAACATCGGATTTTCTCTTTTAGAATTTATTGAATGAACAGTAAAAATTCTTACCCTTATAAATCGTTATAGACCCATATTATTATTCCGTAAGTCAGTTTCTGTACTCATATAATTTATGCAAACTTTCAACCTGGCTTTATTCTTAACCATTACAGGCTCAACTATTTTCCGCCAACAGTGCCATAATTAAGAATATCATAGTTGCGTTCGTAGGCTGTCACAAACATTCCATGATTCATAAAACCGCCCATTGGGGCTACTTTCCTGAAGTTAAAAACCATCTGGGTTAATTCCATCGGATAATCAGGCAAACAGCTCCTGAAATCTTTCCCGTATCGGTACAGGGCACTCAAAAAATAGTATGAGACATCAAACCCCTGAAAGCTAAACTGAGTTGGCTCGTTAGAATATAGTTCACGGTACTGACTGATAAACCGGCGAACGATCGGTTTTTTATAATCGATAAAATAGGGAGACAAATAACGCAAACGAATGCTATGATAATTTTCAGTCTGAATACTTTTCAACTTGGAAAGAGCAGGAGTTCCCATCAGCACAATGTCGTAATGTTCGGCTAAGGCAGTCAGGTTAGTAACAGCCACACTGACCTGCGCTTCATTGTCTGTCGGGATCATAAAGAAATTCTCTCCGTCCTTATCCAACAAGGGCTTTAAATCATTTACGCCCTGCCGTTGAAAACTATATTCATGGAACCGGTTACTTCCAGCAACATAGGCCAGTTTCTCCTTGCTCAATCTGGCGACTTTGGCATCATCCGATGATGAATTGCCAGATTGAGCAAGAAAAAATAAATTCTTGTTCGAAAATTCGTTGGCTATATAAGAAGCCGTTAGTTCAATCTGGGATTCCCGGCTGGGAATAACTTTGAAATACCAGGAATTGTTTTGTTCAAAGTTTCCGGACGAAGACAAAGGTGAAACCATCGGAATACGGTTTTTTGCGGCAAAAGAAGCAACTGTCCCCTGAAGTTCAGGATAAACAGGTCCAATAATCAGGTCCAAATTCCGGAATTCGTCTAACTGAAGCAATGCATTAATCATCTGCTGGTTACTGACATCAAATACATACAATTCAATGTTCATCCCTTTCCGCTGCAGACTGTCAATAGCGAGCAAAGCACCTTCATAAAACTGAATAAAACCTTCTGCTTTTGGGTCAATGCCAGCACCATTGATTATGGATGTAGTGTCCAAACCCATCGGTTCAAACTGACGGTTCACACTAAGCTTACTCATCAAAAGAGCCGCATTAATACTCACCGGATCGATTTTGTCGTTTCCGGGAAGATGAAGTGGCAATAAGAGAGCAACTCTGTATTTCTGAATGTTCAGGCCTGAAACCGGGAAGCAATTTACAGGTACGGTATCGTATGCAAACAGGTTTGCAGTTGGATTGTTCTCCCATGAAACACTCTTTTTAGGTGCAGAATATTGCGGAATCAATATGATTTCACCCGACTCCAGGCTCCTTGACAAAAGCGATGGATTGGCCTTTTTCAATTCAGTAACCTCAACGCCAAAACGGGTAGCCAATGAAAAAATCGTCTCTCCTCTTTCGACCTTATAGTTGATATATGTTTTTTTTGCTGTTGCAGGGTCAATCGGCTGAGAGGCCGTTTCTTTCGGTATCCGAAGCATCATACCAGCTTTAAGTCCGTATTGAAGAGCAGGATTATTCTTCAGCATTTCCTCATGAGAAATTCTGTACCGCTGCTCCAGACTATATATCGTTTCGCCTGAAACAACCTGATGTTCTGCAGAGTCCTGCAGAACATCAGTGGAAGATCCTCCGGTCGTCTGATCATCAGAAACGTTCATATTGACGGGAATTTTCAGAATCTGCCCGGCCTGTAAACCATCTTTCAGTTCAGGATTATACCTGATCAGATCATTACCAGTAATTCCATATTGCCTGGCGATCGAAAATATAGTTTGTTTCTTTTTTACTTTATGGTAGTAAAAACTTTCTGCAGGAGCTGGTTGTGTTTTTATTTCCTGCTTTGGCGCTTGATCAGCAATTTTTGCTACCGGAATTTTAACTGTATATCCAGCCTGAAGGATGGTTGTTAATCCAGGATTAGCCTGTTGCAATTCAAGTTGGGTGACTTTATATTTCCGGCAAATGCTATATACAGTTTCACTCTTCGATACAGTATGCAAAACATACTTCACCCCTGCCCGTTCAACTTCTTTGCGATTTTCATTCTGTGAAAAACTAACAGATGGATTCAGTAAAAAAAATGAAAACAAACAAAATGAGATAAATAACTTCATGGTAACGACTAATTTTAATGGGAATCAAAAGTAAAACAAATGTTTGATCTTCAAAACTTTCAACCCAGAGTGCACAGCGGGACGGAAATTCACAACTGTTATTCAGGTTTCTGACAGTTTCATCCAATGGCCATTATATTTCCCAATTTGGAATGAATTACAAAAAAAGGGATACCCCAATGAACTCGGCTGCATTCTTAAAAAGCTTTCTCTCCAAAATACTTCATAAACTGAACCCTTTCCCAGGCTTGTGCCGAAGAAGTAGTATGGCTTAAAGATCCTTTATAATCAGCCAGTGTTTCAAATCCCTTTTGATCCATCCAGTCCGAAATTCCCTGATTCATCAGGCTAATCGCTGAAGGTCCCTCTTTATACAAAACAGATGCAATCTGAATGGCTGACGCACCTGCCAATACAAATTTCAAGGCAGTTTCGCTGGAATGAATTCCTGTTGTGGCTGCCAAATCACAATCAGCAATGCCCGATAAAATACCTGTCCATTTCAAAGGAAGCTGGTAATCGTTAGGAGTACTTAAAACGTCAGAAACGACGACAGATTGTGTCTGAATATCAATATCAGGACTATAAAACCGGTTAAAAATCGTTATTCCGGCAATTCCGGAGCGCGATAACTTCTGAACCATTCCGGCCAGATTGGAAAAATAGTGACTTATTTTAACGGTTACAGGTATTTTTACAACCTGAAGTACTTTATGAATCGTTTCGAAATAGAATTGTTCATTATTTTCGCTCGTTTGATGAACATCAGAAGGACAGATATACATATTGAGTTCCAATGCATCGGCACCGGCCTCTTCAATCTTTCGCGCAAATAAAATCCAATCGGTCGACGTCATGCAATTGATACTGGCTACAATCGGCACAGTTGTTTTTGCTTTAGACTCCGAAATTAGCCGAAGGTATTTCCTGATATTTTCATCTTTGATTACATAGTCAAAATAGTCAAGATATTCCGGATCTGAATGGAGATCTGAGCGAAGCTGTAGTTCCTCCTGCAATTCATGATAAATTTCTTCCTCAAAGATTGATTTGAGTACGATAGCTCCGGCACCAGCCTCAGCCAGTTTAAGCACTTGTTCCGGATGACCGGTCATACTGCTGCTTGCTGCAATGACCGGACTTTTTAAATCGAGTCCGAAGAAACGGGTTGAAATATTTGCCATAACAATTAGATTTAAAAGTAAAGTTAAAACGATTAACGATTAACGATTTTGTGATCTGATATACTTCGTTGATCGTTAATCCAAAATCTTAAATCATTTTTTTAATTTTTCCTGAAGGTATTGATGCATTGCTGCCGCTGCTTTCCGGCCATCTCCCATGGCCAGGATTACGGTTGCTCCTCCCCTTACAATGTCGCCTCCCGCAAACAATTCAGAAATTGAACTCTGCATGGTCTCCTCATTGACCTCGATGGTACCCCATTTGCTAACTTTCAGTTCTTTTACTTCGGAAGGAATAAGCGGATTGGGAGAAACACCAACAGCCACCACCACCAGATCAACCGCGATATCATACTCTGAATCTTCCTGCACAATCGGACGACGCCGGCCAGAAGCATCCGGTTCACCAAGCACCATACGTTGAATGCGCACCCGGTTTACCTTTCCTTTTTCATCGGCAAAGTATTCAACCGGATTAGCCAGATTGAGAAATTCAATACCTTCTTCTTCGGCATGATGAACTTCTTCGATGCGGGCAGGCATTTCAGCCCGTGAACGCCGGTAAATAATTATTGCACGTTCGGCACCAAGCCTTTTGGCTGTGCGAACCGAATCCATGGCTGTGTTTCCACCACCGATGACAGCCACATTTTTGCCTTTAATAACTGGCGTATCAAATTCATCGTTGGCGGCATTCATCAGATTTACCCTCGTCAGGTATTCGTTTGACGAAAGAATTCCATTGTAATTTTCTCCCGGGATATTCATAAACCGGGGAAGACCGGCACCGCTGGCCACAAAAAAAGATTCAAAACCTTCGGCTTTCAAATCATCGAAACTGGCTGTTTTACCAACAATAAAATTCCGGATAAACTTGACGCCCATCTGTTGAAGATTCCCGAGTTCAACATCCACAACTTTATTCGGAAGCCTGAACTCCGGAATTCCGTATTTCAAAACACCGCCGATTTCGTGCAGCGCTTCAAATACAGTTACATCATAGCCCAGTTTAATCATATCACCTGCAAACGACAGCGAAGCAGGTCCCGAACCGATAGCAGCCACTTTGATTCCGTTGGCCAGAGCTATTTCGGGTACCGACATTTGGCCGCTTTCGCGTTCGTAGTCAGCAGCAAAACGTTCCAGAAAGCCAATAGCCACAGGTTCTTTTTTTAGTTTCTGAGTATAAAAACAAGAAGCTTCGCATTGTTTCTCCTGTGGGCAAACCCGGCCACAAACGGCCGGAAGCGCTGACGTTTCTTTCAGTGTTTTCGCAGCTTCCAGAAAACTTCCCTGCTCAATGTATTTGACAAATTTCGGGATATTAATACTTACGGGACAACCGTCGATACAGGTTGGATTCGGGCAATCGAGACACCTGGAAGCTTCAAGTTGTGCTTGTTTTTCATCCAGTCCCATATTCACTTCCCTGTCCTGGTAGCGAATGCGAATAAAAGGATCGAGTTGGGGCATTTGAGTTCTGATCATTGCCGTACGATCTTTATTTGCTATTTTTTTTCTCAGTTCGACACGCCACTCTTTTTCGCGCTCAAACTTGAGATATTCTTTGTTTGTTGACATTTATCTGGTTTTAACTGGATTACAAATACCGTTCGTTGGCTATCTTTTCTTCGGCTGCATAACCACCAAGCCGCATGATTAACTCATCAAAATCAATCTGATGGGCATCAAATTCCGGTCCGTCGATGCAGGTAAACATGGTCCGTCCGCCAACGCTGACGCGGCAGGCGCCACACATTCCGGTACCGTCAACCATGATCGCATTCAGACTGGCCTGAGTTGGTATTTGATATTTTTTTGTGAGAAGAGACGTAAATTTCATCATAATGGCCGGCCCAATGACAATGCATTCATTCACCGTTTCGCGCTGTATAACCATTTCCGCACCGGTTGTAACCAAGCCTTTGGTTCCGTATGATCCATCGTCGGTCATAATAATCACTTCATCCGACCATTTCCGGATTTCGTCTTCCAGAATAATCAGGTCTTTACTGCGGGCAGCCAAAATGGAGATCACCCGGTTTCCAGCCTTTTTGAAAGCTTCAACAATAGGCAACATCGGTGCCACGCCCACTCCTCCGCCACAAGCCAAAATAGTTCCGGGTTTGTGTATGTGAGTGGCTTTCCCGAGAGGACCGACTAAATCAAGAATAGAATCACCCACATTCAGTTCGAAAAGTTTCGATGAACTGACTCCCATTTTCTGAACGACCAAATCGATGGTCCCTTTTACCGGATCAGCACCGGCAATGGTTAGTGGAATTCGTTCACCTTTTTCATCAACACGCAGGATCACAAAATGACCCGGCTTGCGCGAACGGGCAATACGTGGAGCTTCAACAACAAATTTGGCTACTTTTTCAGAAAAAAGAACCTTATCAACAATTTGGTTCATTGCATTATTTTTGGATTACCTTATCAAAAGGAAAGACCAAAAATAGTCAGAACAAAGAATATTCACCTAAAAAGTAAGAAATTGTTTAAAAATAGAATTAAAAGTATTTAAACACAGAGAAATAGTATTAATCCATAGCAAATGCCAAGTTGAATTGAAGATTTCAAAAGTATTGTTTTTTATTTATAGAGAGAATACACAGAGTACACTGAGCCTAAAATCGTAAAGCGATTTTTTCTTCTCTGTGATCTCCGTGTTTTCTCAAAAAGTACTTTTTATTGAAGTGCAATCAATAAAACTGAACGACAAATTCTTTAATCAAAATTAAAACTCTCTGTGTTAAATTTAAACAGTCACTAAATCTTTTTTCTGGTTTCTGCTTTTTTAAGAGTTACAACAGAAAGCAGAATGGATCACCGGGCCGAAAGTTAATTCAATTCGTAAATTACTTCATCTGTCGACAAAATGAACCGACAGACGAAGTAATGTCCTATCTTTGATCTTTTGTTTGCGCCCGAAAACCCGATCGGGGAAACTGTTCAGGAAGATAAACTATCAATAAATATAATCGAAATTGGCCCAGGAATTTATAATTGCATTAACAGAACATCGTGCCTTAGGCAACATTTTAGTTCCAATATTAATTGAAGAAGAACGTTCGTACTACACGGTAAAGAAAGTCGTTAAACTACGCGATTTCAAAAGCGGCGAAGTGGAACTAAACGAATCGGAACTGGAATTACTGAAGCTCATTGAGAGTTTCAGCGACGAAATTTTGGTGAAGAAATTTTCAAAGAAAATTAATAACCATGTCTTTTTCCAGGATCTGGATAAAGACCTTTTCCTAAACCACATCAGTCCCTACATCGACAAATACATTTACAAGTGCGTATTACTGCTCATGAAATGCAATACACGGCTGTTTTTCAAACAGGCCAAATATTCACACCTTTATTCTGAAGATGAAATCCAGTTAAATAAAACGTTTTCCGAACCTGTTTTTCACTTTAACCGCGACGAAAACGGAACCCAATACCACTTGGAAATAAATCACGAAGGTCAAACAATTGATTTACTGCACAAGACAATCAAAATGGTATGCACTTTACCTTGTTGTTTTGTCTACCTAAACCAGCTTTTCGTTTTCAAAGAACTTTCCGGAAAAAAACTCGCACCATTCCTGACCAAAGAAAATATTTCGATTCTCCGCCAGTCGGAAGACAAATATTACCAGACTTTTGTTCTGAATTCAATCAAAGAAGCAAAGGTAATAGCAACAGGGTTCGATATCATTGAGAGTCGCCCGCCCCGGAAGACCATCCTTTCGCTTGAGCAAAATTTGGCTCAAAAACCGGTACTGATCGTAAAATTCAAATACGAAAACAATCTGTATCTGGCTGATTCGGTATCCAATGTATTTGTCAGCTTCGAAAAAACTCAGGATAATTATTCATTTAAAAAATTTGTTCGTGACCACAGCTGGGAAGAAGAACAGCTTGCATTCCTGAAAGAACTGGGACTAAAATACACTGAGGGCTATTGGAATACCGATGCGGATACAAAAAAACCTGAAACCGAAAATTATTACCGGCCTGTTCAATGGATTACAAAAAACCGGGAAGAACTGGAAAATCTGGGATACCAGATTCAGCAAAACAAACTCAACACCAAATACTTTACCGGATCACAAACCCTTGATATTCAAGTCAAAAGTGACGAAGATTGGTTTGACATTCATGCCATGGTGAAATTTGGTGATTACCAGATTCCGTTTATTAAACTCCGGAAAAATATATTGAGCGATATCCGTGAATTTGAACTTCCTTCAGGAGAAATTGCGATTTTACCACTCGAATGGTTTTCGTCGTACCGTGATATTTTTCCTTTTGCCAAACTCGAAGGCAATATCATGAAGCTTAAAAAGCATCATTTTCAACTTCTTCATGAAAAATTAGAAGGTCTCGACCGTAATTATTTCGATAAACTGGATCATATCAATCCGGAATCAAATCAGCAGGTTGAACTTCCGGCAGGACTAAACGCTCAGCTAAGAAATTACCAGGAAGAGGGATTTTCGTGGATGCATCATTTGTACGAAAACCAGTTGGGTGGTTGCCTGGCCGATGATATGGGTCTGGGGAAAACCATTCAAACCCTTACCCTCCTGCTGAAACTCAAAAAAGAGAATTCAACGTTTTTTATTCCGGTGTTTGACGATGACAAACAATTGCCACTTCCGCTTCCGCCAGCTCCGGAAACTCCATCCGAAATACAACCAGCTTCGTTGATTGTGATGCCTACCTCGCTGGTTCACAACTGGGCAAACGAAATTCAGAAATTTTCGCCGTCGTTAAAAGTGTATAAACACATCGGAAGTACGCGAAGCAGAGCAACCGAAATGGCTTCGGCCATCAGATATTATGATGTAATTCTGACCACTTACGGAACCCTGCGGAACGATTACGAAATGCTCCGGAAATTCGATTTCTTTTACCTGATACTTGATGAAAGCCAGAACATCAAGAATTCGTCATCAAAAACCTACAAAAGCATTATCGAAATCCGATCGAAACACAAACTGGTCATTACCGGAACTCCGATCGAAAATTCGCTGTCCGATTTATGGTCGCAACTCAATTTCCTGAACAAAGGATTGCTCGGAAGTCTGCCGTATTTCAAACGCGAATTCATTACCCCGATCGAGAAGAAGAACGATCAGGAACAACAAATGAAACTTCAGAAGCTGATTCGTCCGTTCGTTCTGAGACGAAAAAAAGAAGAAGTGGCCAAAGATTTGCCGCCACTGACCGAGCAAATCAGGGTTTGCGAAATGACCGAAGAACAACGGGAAATTTATGAAACGGAAAAATCGGCTATCCGAAATACAATCCTGAAAAACATCGAAACAAACGGGATGAAAAATTCGGCTCTGGTGGTTTTGCAGGGACTGACCAAACTTCGGCAACTGGCCAACCATCCTTCGCTTGTAACCAAAGAACATGAAACTGAATCGGGAAAATTTAATGAAATTTACCGCTGTCTTAAAAATCTGGTTGCCGAAAAACACAAAGTTCTGATATTCTCATCGTTCGTCAAACATCTCGATTTACTTCAGGCAAAAATTGAATCTAAAAAATGGAAATATTCCGTACTGACCGGCAAAACGACTAACCGGCAAGAGGTCATCCAACAATTTCAGGAAGATCCGGACAATCATATTTTCCTGATTTCATTAAAAGCCGGTGGTGTTGGACTTAACCTCACTTCGGCCGACTATGTTTTTATTATTGATCCATGGTGGAATCCGGCAGCCGAAAATCAGGCAATCAACCGCGCCCACAGGATTGGTCAGGATAAAAAGGTTTTCGTTTACCGTTTTATAACGGAGGATTCGATCGAAGAAAAAATTCAGGTTCTAAAATCAAAAAAATCGGCTCTTGCTGAAAAGTTCATCAGCTCGAACAACCCGATCAATGTGATCTCTCAGGAAGAAATCATGAGTTTATTCAGCTAAAATCAGCTTAAGGCAATCGATTTTCGACTTACATTTGCATCTGATCCTGATTTGCTAAAAATCAGGATCACAATCAGAATCAATATCCGAAATGTTCTATTCATAAAAAAAAACATGAAACATCCATGACAAGACAAAAATCTTGACAAACAAGAGGATGACTATATAAGCGTTTCGGGTTGCGAGTTACGCGATATCGAAACCCGTAACCCGAAACTCGTAACAAAAACAAAAGAAACCTTTGAGTGAAAAATATAAACACATGAAACAGTTTATTATCCTTCTGTCCGCTTTTTTCATCATTTTAAATGTCAGCGCACAACAAACCATGAGTTTGAAAGATGCAATCATCGGAGGCAAGACCTATTTAAAACCGGAAATGCCGGAACAACTTAAATGGAAAGATGCCCTATATTACGTGATGATTCAGGATAATAATCTGGTGCAGTATAACATTCAGGACAAGGATTCGCTTGAATTGCTTTCGCTTGCCAAGCTAAATAATACATTGAAGGAACAAGGCTTAAAAGAGCTCAAGTCATTCCCTGACTTTTCATGGATCAACGAATCGTTAATCTGGCTTCATACGTCAAATCACCTGGAGATTATAAATCCGGAAGATAAATCAGTGATCACAAGTTTTGAATATCCGGAAGGCGCCGAAAATCTGGATTTCTGCACCGAAAATTCAACCCTGGCTTATACGCTAAAAAACAATCTGTTTATCGCTGAAACCTCCGGAAGTCAACAGCTGACAGACGATACGATTCCGCACATCATCAACGGAGCAGCAGTTCACCGAAACGAATTCGGCATTGAAAAAGGCACTTTCTGGTCACCTTCAGGAAAACAACTGGCGTTTTATCACATGGACGAAACGATGGTAGACGATTATCCTTTGGTCGATTATATGGCTCGCGAAGCCCAACTGGAGAACATCAAATATCCAATGGCGGGTATGGCCAGCCATCAGGTCAAACTGGGAATATACAACCTGACTACCAAACAAATCGTTTACATGAAAACCGGCGCACCGGACGATCATTACCTGACAAACATCAGCTGGAGCCCCGATGAAAAATCAATTTTCATAGCCGAGCTGAACCGCGAACAAAACGACATGAAACTAAACCAGTACGATGCTACAACTGGCGATTTGATTAAAATGGTATTGGAAGAGAAAAATAAAAAATACGTTGAGCCACTAAATCCGATACAGTTTTCGAAAAACGATCCGGACAAGTTCTATTATCAAAGCTGCATGGATGGCTGGAATCATGTTTATCTGTACAGTATTGGCAGCGGGAAAATAGCTCAGATCACAAAGGGAGATTGGGCTGTGACTGAAATACTGGGTTTTGATGCACCGGAAAAATACCTGTTTTTTGAAGCAACGAAAGAGAGTCCAATCGAACGACAGCTGTACCGGATTAATATACGTTCAGGAAAAACAGAGAAGCTAAGTAAAACAACAGGCACGCATTCCGGATTGTTATCACCCGACCAGCAAAATATCATTGATCGGTGGACAAGTACCAGCGTGCCGGGACAGATTGATCTGATATCGGACAAAGGCGAGCACAAACAAACTATTTTTAAAGCGAAGAATACCCTTAAGGACTATGAATTGGGAGAAAATACGGTATTTACAATTAAAGCGGCTGACAGAAAAACCGATCTGTATTGCCGGATGATAAAACCCAACAACTTCGATCCTTCAAAAAAATATCCGGTTATTGTTTACGTTTACGGAGGACCTCACGCGCAACTGGTCAACAAAACCTGGCACAATGCAGCCCGCTGGTGGCAATATTATATGGCATCGAAAGGTTATATTGCTTTTACAGTCGACAGTCGCGGATCGGACAACAGAGGGAAGGAATTCGAAAATATCATTCACCGCCAGTTGGGAGTTGTTGAAACTGAAGACCAGATGAAAGGGATTGATTACCTGAAAACGCTTCCTTATGTTGATGTCAACCGAATTGGGGTACATGGCTGGAGTTATGGTGGATTTATGACTCTGAACCTGATGCTCAAACATCCGGAAATCTTTAAAGTTGGAGTCGCCGGCGGTCCGGTAGTTGACTGGAGCATGTATGAAATCATGTACGGGGAACGCTATATGGATACTCCTGAAGAAAATCCTCTTGGCTACAAGAATTCGAACATGCTGAATTTCGCCGACAAACTGGAAGGGAAACTAATGATCATTCATGGCGTTCAGGATCAAACTGTTGTCATGCAGCAAAGTATTCAATTCCTGAAAAAGTGCATTGATTTGGACAAGCAGGTCGACTTCTTTGTTTATCCGACTCATGAACACAATGTTCGGGGGAAAGACCGCCTGCACCTGATGGAAAAAGTCAGCAATTATTTTCTGGATAATCTTTAGATTGAATTTTACTCGAAGCGCAAAGGTTCAGGACCACGCGGCTGAAAATTGTAAAGCCTTGATTTCGAAACGTCATCAAGAATAATACCGATTGGATTTACATCATTCGGATGATTGGGATAATAAGCCAGCCGCAGCTGAATAGTCTTGAAAATAAGGTTTTCGCTTCGGATCCGGAGTCCAACCCCTATCCCGGCATAATAAGTCTGTTTAAAAATGTATTGATCAGCAGGTCCCACGATTCCAACATCAAAAAAAGTAAACAGAGCAGACTGAAAGTTCAGGATGGATTTTTTCTGGAAGAATACGTTTTCCACATTCAGTGTTAAACGTTGCTTCCCTTTCTCGATGCGGCTTCCAAACCCCCTAATGCCGATATTATTTCTCAGTAAAAGATCTTCGATCTCAAACCGGTTCATTCCAACAGTATAATTCAGTTTAATAAATTGTCTGGCTCGTACATTCCATACATTAAACAGAGGGGAAATGAAATTAAGCTTAAAGTCTACCATTCCTTGTTCTAGGCCGGTGTGTTTCCAGTAACTTCCAACACCCAATGAAGTGTAGAAATAAAATGGCCTGTATTTAAACAGATTGCCAGTAGAGAAAAACAAATGGGTATACAAACGGTCTCCAAACTCATTGTGGTCATACCCCAAAACCAGTTCATGCAAATAACCTTTAGGGATATCTTCAGTAAGTCCATAACTGTAAACCAGGTGATCGCGAATATACGAGCGCCGCGAAAAGCTCAAACCGCCAAGATAAAAGGTACTGTTCGCAAAAAACTGATGGCCGTCAAGATCAGGTAAAGGACGATTGTAAAAATAAGTGTACCTGATTCTCCCGGATATAGTCATTTGAAAACGGCTGTCATCGGGATTAATTCCCAGCCTTAAACGACGTCCGTACCATCCATCCAGAAAAACATAATTCAAGGTCGAATCACTTATGGTACAATCATCCAGAGTTATCCGATCAGACCTGAAACCTCTCAACGCAGTTAAAACGCCGGCATAAACGGATTGAGGTCTTAAAAAATCACGATTAAGCGAAACAAAAAAACCTTCGCGAAGATAGGTATTTGCGTATCCCGCAGAAAAGTTAATGAAATTCCCTTTCACATTATTTACAGCGTAATAGGCCTCAAAACCAACATGTGGATATTTATCCGTATTTGCTACAATCGTTGTACCTATTTCATGTCCAATACCCAAAACATTTTTATCATAAATTCCAATTTTTCCATTATTTACACTCCCGAATTTGCCTGAAATTCCAAAAGAGAAAACATCCTGAGTAAGAATCAGAATATCAACAAGTTCGTCATTAAACGGATTGTTTTTAATAATAAAACGAACATCTTTCAGGTAAGGTAAACTACGAAGCAGTCGTTCGTTATCCATAATCAGGTTAGGATCCAGAGTTTGTCCTTCTTTAATCCATAGATTCTTCCGGATAACATAAAGATCCGACTTGGAGTGCAATGTATTAGCCGTTTTTTCGATCCATATATTTGTTGTCTTCGACGTGTCATTAAAATCCGGACCAAAAACTTCAAGCGATTTGATCGTAATTGTACCAATAATCTTATTCTCAAAACTCTTGTAATATTCATACGACTGCAACCCTAAATTATCCGATTGTTTTGGTGAACAGATCATCCAGTCATACATTAATCGTGTAATCCGGTGACGTGATGCTTTTATTTGCAAACTATCGTAAAACGATTCAGTATTTCTCCCTAAAGTCACAACGTCCGAAGAGTCCTTTTTCAGCATGGCTAAATCCTTTGCCGTCAGAGATAACGAAGAAAGAAGAATTATAATTATCCATGCAATTCTCATAGTTTTATCATCACTTTTTCAGAATTCTAAATTTATTTAAAATTGGTTTCGAAAAATACCTATATCGAAAAATTCACAAATTTTAACCAATTGAACGAACCTTAGGTCAACCCCAACTTACCAATTATTGGAAACTTAATTTCCAGCAAAAAGATAAAATAACTTACTGGGAGCCAAAGAACCGAATAATTTGCTAATTCCAGAAATTTAGAAGAAGGATTAATTCATCTGACTGTTACATTCTTTTATTCTGATGTCGGACCGATTTCCCAGACTAAAAACCCCATAGATAGACGATTTTATTAAATTTGCGACGAAATGTTGAATATGAAAGAACTATATCGAAAAAACGCATACGGGATTATGGGAACCCTCATCTTTCACATCCTTTTAGTCACTGGATTCTGGGTTGCTGAATTAGACCTGAATGTGAAAATAGAACAGGAAGAAGCCATCTTACTCGACTTTACAGCTCCTGAAGAAAAATTACCCGAAGCTGTACAGAAAAAAGATCAGGATAAAAACACCGAATCAGATCAATCAAATCGAAATGAACAGAACACAGGCAGCAACCGGGCGGTGAACGATGCCATGAAAAAAGACAAATTTTTTGATGACAGTTACAATCGCGATATTGAAGAAGCAAAAAAAATGGTTGTGGATGTAAACAAACAACTCTCAAAAAAAATTCTTCCAATCAAAAAATTCGAAATGCCTGAAGCAACCACCGAAGGTCAGGATCCCGATTCAATAAAGAATGTTATTTATTCTGGCAAAAGCAATATTCATTATTCTCTCGAAAACAGATTTCATATACGACTTCCCATTCCGGTTTATTTGGCTAAAAGTGGAGGTCTGATAACAGTTGACATACAAGTTGACCGAAACGGAAAAGTAATTAAAGCTGAAGCCAGGCCCGCAAAGAATATAAACGACCCTATGCTACCCATTTATGCAACCCAGGCCGCTGAACGTACTGTATTCAATCCAGAACCGACTGCACCTGCAGTTCAAAAAGGGACAATTACCTACAAATTTGTGGCTCAATAGGATTTAAATGAACTATTTTCCCGCAAGCGGACACAGTCAACAAAAAACAAGTGACGAAGAATTAATTGTAACTAATACAATAACTTTAACATTATTTAGCATTTATTTTCACAATTTTCGAATTCGAAGACGTACATTTGTAGTACATTTTTTTTCATAAGTTTAGGTTTAGTTAGGTTAGTTAGTTTAAGAGAGAAAAGGTAGGTTATTCAACCTACCTTTTTGTTTTTCTAAACTTCACCTTTTAATTGAAAAAAATCGCACAGCAACTTTAACATCATTTAACAAAAATATTCATAATTTACGAATACAAAAGTCTATATTTGTAGTACATTTTTTTTCATAAGTTTAGGTTTAGTTAGGTTAGTTAGTTTAAGAGAGAAAAGGTAGGTTACTCAACCTACCTTTTTGTTTTTCTAAACTTTACATATTTTCTCCTTCAAAGCATTAGAATTTGATCCAATAAATATTACCTTTTTTCTCCATTAATTCTAATTCAGATTAGAATTTTCAAATAAGAATTAGAAGTGGTATTAAATTGTGCATTACATAAAAATGATATCTATTTCGAATAAATTCAAATGACCAATAGATCGGATATAATCCAATCTATTAAATGCAAGGCACTTACAACACTCACCTCAACGAGAAGAGGTTCTAACGGATGGTCTTCTAATCTTATTTTTATTCGTTTCACTCCCATTAATTGAGATTCTAATTGGATCTGAATCCTTCGCTAAATAGAAAATAATTTAGTTATTACTATTTTGATCTAAAATCCCCTATATTAATTTGCATTTTCAACATTTTATATTCATTTTTATCGATTAAAATTGATTTGCATAACAATTCTGTTGATTTGTTATACCATTTTTAATAGATTTAATCTTTAGCGATGATTGATTACTCAACTCTTGACTTATTAAATGGAATTCGTAGAAATGATACGATTGTATTACAACACATTTACAAGAATTTCTATTCTAAGATTAATTTTTTCATCAAAAAAAACAATGGAGATGATGATGATGCCAATGATATTTTTCAGGAAGCGATCATTATTGTTTTTAGAAAACTCAAATCCAATGAGTTGGTTTTAGATGATTGCACTTTTGAAACCTATTTATACTCTGTTTGCCGCTTCCTGTGGCTGAAACAGCTTGAAAAAAGGAAAATAGAAAAGGAAAAGATAAAAGACAATCACGAATATAACGATGATATTTATGATGACGAATTAGAAAAAGTAGCTGATCTAAATGAACGTTACCGATTATATCAAAAACATTTTATTAATCTCGGAAAAGATTGTCAGAAGATATTACAACTTTATTTTGATAAAGTTCCGCTTAAAAACATAGCGCAAATCATGGGATTTAAGAGCGAAAAATATGCAAAGAAACGCAAGTTTAAATGCAAGGAATACTTAATCCAAAGCATTAAACAAGACATGGAATACAGCAAAATTCTTAGTGGAGATAATTAATCACGTTTCAGATACGGCCTTGTTTCTTTCCTGGCCTTTTTCGAATGTACCAATCAGCAAAAACCAAAAGAGCAGCCACAAAAAGGAAGATTACAAAATACATATCCTTACTTGTGTACAATGGTTCCGGATTGCCTATACTCACATAACCAAGCCAAAAGTGAGGATGAGCAGTTAATGGATCAGAATTATTGAGGTGTTTTAATTTAGCCATCCGAAGCGCAACATCCTTTCGTTTTCCTTTCGATAAATAATAATAGAAATCATCCATTATCTTTACTCCTGATTTATCTTCTACCTGCCACAAGGTCATCACGATCGAAGGACAGCCAGCATAAATAAATCCACGGGCCATACTCATTACTCCCTCCCCCTTCTGAAGCTTACCTGTACCAGTCTCGCAGGCGCTCAAAACAGCCAGACGTGCATTAAGTTTCAAGTTATAAATTTCGTAGGTATTCAAATATCCGTCATCGGTTGAATTTTGACCCGGTTTCGAAAACACAAGTTTCGAAAACATCGGTAAACTGTCATTAATGATCGTATGCATGGCTAAATGCAAAATATCGTACTCAGAGGCCTTTTCTTTAAATGTATTTTCCTGCGCGAGCATATCAACAAAAGAATCCGACTTAACATACCTTGAAATACCTTTTACTTCATCCTTTGCTCCAGGCAGAGGGTTGAAAAAATATTGATTGGAGCTTTCGGTATCTGTCCGGGGTTCATTCGCGACATATTCGGGAGAAAATACCATAAGACTTTTTGTACTTGTTTTCTTCTGACTAAAATAATCATACAGAAGCGTAGCCGAATAACTGTAATTAATGGCATAATCACGAACCAGATAGTTCAAATTTCTAAAATTCATGACACTCGTATCCGGCAATTGCGACAATAAAGCATCGAAAGGGATGTATGATAGCTTATCATGAGGTATGATAGTCAGATTTTTCCCATTTATCTTTTTGTACACCGGTTTTAAAAGCTTTTCATACAACCCATAAGCTGCAACTGAATAATCAATAAAATCCTTCTTTTTGGTATAAAGAAAATTCGGATTTGTCAGAAAATCATGAACCGACTGAATATTTTCAACGTAAGAATAATCAATATTCTCCTTTGTGAAAGTTGCTGAATCTCTGGTAATCACAAAGCGGTAAAGTTCTCCGTTACTCGCACCTGCTTCAGGTTCTTTAACGAAAAATTCGACCAATGCCTGGCGGGCACTTATTTTTGATTGAATTTCCTGAATTCCGACAACCTTGTTTTCATACTTAAATGCATAATAACGCGGATATAATTTCTCAAACGAATCAATCAGCCTGTTGTATTCATCGTTAAACTTGAATATTTTGGCAGAAAATAAGTTTACTTTTTGTGAATCGGGCTTTTCAGAATGGTTCTCCTCAAACAACATGGAGGTGTAGTTGGCAACATTACTTTTTAAATAGTTTTCCTGTTTCAACAATGAATCAGGAATTCCACCAAACTCTTTTGCTTTCACATCTTTAATCGAAGCCAGCAAATTCGATGATTTACTCCGTTCTGAAAACTCAAATGCCTTTTCAATGTACTCCGCTTTTCTGGTCTGGTTATACAATTTATAGGCTATTTTTATTGCCTCCTGAAATGTGGATTCCTGGTTCTGCGCTAAAAACAATTTACTATCCTCATTCTCGAAACCAATCTGAAGACGATAGATTAACTGGGTAGCCTTAGTCAGTGAATTTAAACTTGTAACATAGTATTTTAATGATTTTTTATAATCGAACTCTGACAAATAAATATCTGCCAGTTTTTCCATCGCTACAGCTTTTTTCTTAAACTCTTCAACCAACTGAATTTCAGAAATCACATTCTTTAACGGAGGATCAACAAAAGGATCTTTCACCTGGAAAGAATCAACCAGGGATACAATCGCATTTTGATAATACTGAATAGCTTCATCGAGATTTTTTTTCCGTTGCACGCGAAAATCATCCATCTGCCTGGCATCCGAATTCTTCAGGTAATAGTAATCACCAAAATTTGACTGCACCTCAGCATAAGAGGTACTCTTTTCTCCATAAAATTTTAAAACAATCGATTTGGCTTTGGTAGAATAAATAAGCGCCTTTTCATAGCTTTTCTGTGACATTAAAAAAGAAGAATAGGCCAGATACTCCGATACTAATTCAACATTATCATCACCATACAAATCAATCCAACTTTTAATGGCTTTCAAATAATACTTTTCTGAAAGTTCAAATTCCCCTTCATTTCGATAAGCTAAAGCAATTAAATCACACAAACCTGGCTTTATGAAGGGTAAAGTAGCTTTTAGATTTAACTGTGCAAACCGTATGGCTTCAGAATTATATCCAAGCTTGAGTTGGGTTTCTGCTACATTATATTTTGAGACTTGAAAAATTTCATTGAAATGAAGGCTATCCCTTTTCAAAATACGAAAAGCATTTCGATGATATTCTAATGCTTTATTATAATCTCCATTTAACCCATATATATTCCCGATGTTGGTAAAAACAATACCTAGTACAGCATAATCCTCTCCATATTCAGCGATATAAAGCTGTTCAGCCCTTTTATATACTTCAATAGCCTTATCCAGGTTTCGAAGGTTCTTGTATTGAATCCCCATGTTTACTAAAGGCGAAGCTAATTTATAACTAGATGACCCATAAACATCCAGACGAACATTATACAATTGATCAAATTGATTAATGGCTTCCTCAAAATCCCCTAGTCTTCCAGCAGTAATCCCTTTTTCTTGAAGTTTCAACGATAACAAACTATCCGAAACAGACATTTTGATGTTCTGCGTGAAAGCCGAAGAAGAAAAGACCAATAAAAACAAAATAAGAATTCTTTTCTTCATTTTAAATACAGACATATATAACTCAATATAAACACATTAACAATACAAGGAAAATATTTTTGTATTTTTTATCCAAATGAGGGGGTTACCTTTTATCCATTTCCGGAATAAACCATCGAACAAGAATAATTAAGGAACCAGTTATTAATCATTAAAACCAAAAGTAATGAAAACTTTATTTGCGAACAACGAAACAAAAAATTTTGATTCTTTATCTTTCGACGTATTAACTGCTGAAGAACTTTCTTTGGTAAAAGGTGGAAAATCAATTGATGCATATGCTGGTTTGGACTAATCTCCTTTTCCAGCTTTATTCAATCGTATTTTTATTTCATTTTTCATTCTATTTTTGTGGTCTGTATTTCTGCTGAAGAAAATAGCATGAACATTGAACACCCTTTATAGCGTCAAAAGCGACATTATAAATCATTAACAATCAAGAAGATGATACGCAAATCAGATTATTTTGAACAAACAGACAGGTATCTAAACAAGGAGATGTCACAATCGGAGATAAGTGAATTTGAAATTCAATTGGAAAACGATTCTGACCTGGCTCGTGAATTAAACCTTCATCTGACGGTGGAACAGGCAGTTGGCGAATTTGACATTATTAGCTTACGCAATAACCTGAACCAAATCGTTCAAAATCAACCTGACACAGAAAACATTAGCGTTTTTGATTCATTCAATTTCGGGTTATCCGAAGAATTATCGTCTTACAAAAACCTAAATTCAGAGGTGAAATCGGAAGATATTTTCAATTTTGGTTACACATTCCCCAATATCCATCTTTATCAGCATAAAATTGCGGGGAAAGAAAACATTCATCAGTTTTACAGAGAGCAATCCAGCTCCGGTTCTTCAGGCGAAAAAGAATCATTTACTCCTTACGAAGAAGAGCTTTTCGCTGATATTCAGAAATCACTGGAAGAAAATGACATATTCGACATCAGGGCTAATCTAAAACATATTGCTCAAAGCATTCCAGTCAACCAATTTACGACTGAAGAAATTGATGACTATATTTACGATGAGATGGATCCAACGCTGAGGGTTCAATTCGAAGAAGAGTTAGCGCACAATACTAATCTTGTCCATGATTTACAGCTAATTAAAGAAATTGATCTGGCTGCATCAGAAAATGAAATCATGGATTTGAGAGCATCACTTAACGAAATTCAAAAGTCGGCATTCCATTCCTCTGTGAAAATTAAAAAAATAGAAGGTTATATTTATGGTGAGCTTTCAGACGACGAAATGGGATCTTTTGAAAACGAAATATCCTCAAGTAAGGATCTTTTTGCAGAAATTGATTTAATCAGGAATGTTGATCTGGCTCTAAATGAGAATGATGTGATGCAGCTGAGAAATAACCTTCAAACCATTGCAAAAGAAGTTATTTCTGAACGACAAACGGAACGCTCATTCGCCGGAAAGTTTAAACCAAGGAAAATTATATTATCTTCTGTTGCTGCCTCATTGATCCTACTGCTCGGAATCACAGGACTCATGTCCAGGCAAACCACTCAAGATCAACTGTACCAGAAGTATAACACGACCTATCAAACATCGGGCATCGTACGTTCTGCAAGATTATCCAAAGATCAAACACTGGCCATGGCTATGCAAAAGTTTGACAATCAAGAATATGAATCAGCACTTGGTCTTTTAGAGGAAGTTATTTCCAGAGATCAAAACAATATGGTCGGACATTTTTACGCGGGGGTTTCACTTCAGGAAACGGGTAAATACAAGAATGCCATCAAAGAATATGAAACGGTAATCATTGACAAAGACAATCTTTTTATTGAACAGGCCGAATGGTATATCGGGATGTGTTACCTTCAAACCGATGAAAGTAAAAAAGCACTCAAACAATTTAAAAAAATAGCTAAAAACGAAGGGTTTTACCAACAAAAAGCTCAGGCAATCCTTCGAAAAATGAAGACTTTAGAAGAATAAAAAACTATGATCTTGTTCACGATCTTGTTCCATTATAAGTTTTAATGATTAGTACTTGTTCCTTAGTTATCAATTGTTCTTAAAAAAATATTGTTGTTCGCCACCCTTTTGGCTTTTGATTAATACTTGTTCCTTAATTGTTCATGTTCAACTCAGGTATTGTCGAAACCAATCCGGTTTTAGAAGTAAAAAACAAAGACATAACATCCCTAACTAAGCTCGATTTTAATCGGGCTATGGTTATTTATAGCAGTAGACAAATATGCTGCTCCGATATTACCTCAACCCAATTAAATGATGATCCGTACAGTTTGTAATACTGTTGATTTTCTATCCTCCAACTTTTCAAATTGATCCAAAGAATTAAAGAGAAAAGAGTACTTTTGCATCAGAGATCACAAAAATAAGCTAAGTAAAATACAACCAATGAAACCAACTCTTTTAATCCTGGCTGCAGGAATGGGCAGCCGATATGGCGGTCTAAAACAGATAGAACCTGTTGGACCAAACGGAGAAACAATTATCGAATATTCAGTTTTTGATGCCATTCGTGCCGGATTTGGCAAAGTCGTCTTTGTTATTCGCGAAAGTTTTGCAGATGACTTCAAAACCCGTTTTGAGTCGAAACTTGCCGGAAAAATTCAAATCGAATACGTTTATCAGGAAATAGATAAACTACCCGAAGGGTTCAAACTTCCGGAAGGTCGCGAAAAACCGTGGGGTACCGGGCATGCCGTTTTGATGGCCAGAGATGTCATTCACGAGCCATTTGCAACCATTAATGCTGATGACTTTTATGGTGCTGAGGCATATCAGGTTATTGCCAACTATCTCACACAGTCTGAGTCTCCTGAAAAATATGCTATGGTTGGTTATCGGCTGAATAACACTTTATCAGAATTTGGAAGCGTTTCGAGAGGAATTTGTATTACAGATGACAACAAACAATTGACCAAAATAACAGAAACCCATAAAATCAGACTGGAAGGCAAGCAGATTTTATGCGAAGCTGAAAACAAAGAAACGAGTGAATTAACAGTTAATGAAATCGTTTCGATGAATTTCTGGGGATTTCATCCCTCTATTTTTGCGAGAATTGAAGAGCAATTCGTCGAGTTTTTGACAGCTAAGATTAACCAGCCAAAGTCCGAATTTTATATCCCATTCGTAGTTTTTGAAATGATTCAGAAAGGGCAGGCTAACGTTGAAGTTCTAACCGCTGATTCGCCATGGTTTGGAGTGACCTACAAAGAAGATAAACCTTATGTGATTGAGCAAATCAGGAAGTTAACAGACCAAGGTGTTTATCCGGAGAAACTTTGGTAATATTCAACTATTTCAGGTAGGAAAAGAGGTCAATACGTTCTTTTTCTGCCTGAAATTAGTTTAAGAAGATCCCAGTGATAGGAATGAATCATGTTTCCAATTCACTTTTCTGATTACTTCAGGATTATCTTTTCACTTTTTATACTTCGTCCGATAAAAGTGGCAGCATTCCTTTCAAAGACTTCTTCGTTTTCGGTCGTGTAATACTTGACTATTCCTGTCTTTGAACATTTCAAATCCATTTCCGGATGACGGTTCAAATATTCAACCAGTTTTTCACTCACCACTTTCCCCTGTTCAAGCAAATGAATGCCATCAGGAACAAATTTCCGGATGGTTGGCAATAACAGCGGATAATGTGTGCAACCAAGAATTATTGAATCAATCTCCGGGTCGGCAGCCAACAAATTCCGAATATTTTTTGATACAAAATATTCTGTACCCGGAGAATCAAGCTCGTTGTTTTCAACCAAAGGAACCCAAATCGGACATGCTTCCTGGCTTGTTTGAACTACCTTTCCTCCGGCCCACTTTTCCAGTTCAATAGGATATGAATTTGAAAGCACAGTTCCAACGGTACCGAGTATTCCAATATGTCCGTTCAGTGTAAAATCACCAATTGTTTCAACTGCAGGGCGAATAACTCCCAAGACCCTATTTTCAGGATCAATCAGAGGCAGGTCGTTTTGCTGAATACTGCGCAGTGCCTTGGCCGAAGCAGTATTACAGGCCAGAATAACCAAAGGACAGCCCATTTCAAATAGTTTCTTTACCGCCTGAAGGGTATATTCATACACGACCTCAAATGAACGTGAGCCATAGGGAGCACGGGCATTATCACCGAGGTAAATAAAATCGTATGCGGGCATATCGTTTAAGAATTCTTTCAGAATGGTTAATCCACCATAGCCTGAATCGAAAACTCCGATAGGATGAAATTTAGAAGTCATTTAAATTCGGGTTTTTACAAAATTAAAAAAGCCATCTTAAAAAGATGGCTTTTTTAAATATCTTAATCCGGTAAACTACTGAATGCCTAATTTTGTCTTCACAAAAGGAAGAATATCTACACTTTCTTTCGAATTGTAAAGAATAGTTCTTGAACTCATGTCAAACACATAAATAAATCCTTTTTCAGCACCAACATCTTTTACTGCTTTATCTGCTTTATCAAAGACCGGTTTTAACAAGTCACCTTGTTTTTTCTGAAGTTGTTCGGTTGCACTTGACTGATAAGTCTGAATACGTTCGTTCATGGCATTCAGGTCTTCTTCCTTCATTTTCCTTGCGGTTTCGGATAACGAATCTCTTTTTGTAGCATACTCCATGTATTTCGTCTGGAATTCTTTTTGCATTAAAGCCAGAGCATCTTCAAGTTCCTTTTGATATGCAGTGAATTGTTTCTCAGCAACAGCTCTTTCTGGCATAATCTGGATGAGAGCCTGCAAATCAATATGGCCAAATTTTGGAGTCTGAGCATTGGCAAAACCTGCTGAGAACAACAGTATTCCTAAAACACAAATTTTTAAAACCCTTTTCATACTTTTCTAGTTTAAATTTATTTTGACAAAAATATAATATTAATTTTTATAACCAAGCTTTGTTAGAACCTGATCTGAAAGATCAAATTTCGGGTTTGTATAGATCAGTGTACTCCCATTCGCTTTATCGAAAATTACCGCATAATTACCTTCGTTCGAGAGTTCCTGAATCGCATTAAAGATATCATCCTGGATAGGTTTAACCAAACCCTGACGCCTTTTGAACAAATCGCCATCACGACCAAAATATTTACGCTGCAATTCCTTGTAATCCTTTTCCTTGGTAATGATCACATCTTCGCGTTTGCGTTTCATTTCATCAGAAAGCAGTACACTTTCTGATTGAAAGTCTTTGTACATCTGTTCTATTTCTGCGTGCATGGATTCAAGCTCTTTCTGGTACTGAGCGGAAAACTGATCCAACTGTTCCTGAGCTGCATTGTATGCAGGAATATTTTCCAGAATATACTCCGTATCTACAAATGCAAATTTTTGTGCAAATGTTGTTACAGCTGCAACCAATAAAATCCCTGTAATAATAACTATTTTCCTCATGGTGTCATGTTTTAAATTGTTCCTGGAGTGGGTTTAGCAAATACCAGACCAAACATACTGAATTAAAACTGCTGACCAATAACGAAATGAAACTGACTTCCGGCAGCATCGCTTTGACCCGCAACTTCATCAAATCCATAACCCCAGTCAATTCCCATCAAACCAAACATGGGTAAAAAGATTCTGACTCCGGCTCCGGCTGAACGGTGAAGACTGAATGGGTCATAATCATCAAAATTATTCCAGGCATTACCGGCTTCAAGAAATCCAAGTACATAGATCGTTGAAGATGGTTTCAGAATAACAGGATACCTCAGTTCCATTGAAAGTTTATTGTATAGGTTCGATCCGTAATAAT
The DNA here is from genome assembly GCA_035648135.1 of Prolixibacteraceae bacterium. GTDB lineage: Bacteria > Bacteroidota > Bacteroidia > Bacteroidales > Prolixibacteraceae > Aquipluma. Next base: position 80,883 of record DASRMB010000079.1, on the reverse strand, counting down.
TACTCAAACTGTAATCTTTATATCCTCGAAGTGATACAATATCACTTCCATAAAGGTTATATCCTGACATACCTGAGCCCCCGACACGAAATCCTTCGAAAGGTGACTGACGATTTTTGTCGTAATGTCCCAAAAAGCCATATTCAAACTTGGTATGTAAAACTAAATTATTGTTTTTCGAAATCGGAGAATACCAATCGCCTTTGAACATCCATTTATGATATTCAATCCAATTGTAACGTTCATCGTTAGTCAAGGTTGGATCGCTGTAATCAACTCCATTAAATAAAGAGTATGGTGGAGTAAACTGAAGTGAAAGAGAAAAATTAGAACCCCGACGCGTATATAACGGATTATCCATTGAATTTCGCCCAAATGCAGTTTTAAAGCTAAAGTTATTGAAACCCCCATCTCCAGTTCCGGTTCCATCATTCAGGAAATAATAGTAACCGGCCATATTCTGTAGTTCATAGTGCTGAAATGAAACCTCATGGTACATCGTGAAATAATCATCAGGCCAGGATAAGCGATAACCATAACCAACTGCCAATGAATTAGTAATCTGAATCTGGTCGTCAGCAGTTTCGGTATAACTCGCAGTGCTGTATTGATTATTGTAATAACTATTCGAATAACTATTCGAATAATAACTATTATTGTATGAGTTGTTGTTGTAACTATTGTTGTTAGCCGAATAATTTACTTTGGAGTGTGAGAATGAAAATGTAAACGAATTAGGCTTTTTCCCTCCAAACCAAGGTTCTGTGAAAGAAACGCTGTATGATTTATAAAATTTTCCACTCGTTTGTGCCTTGAGGCTCAATGTTTGCCCATCACCGGTAGGCAAAGGTCTCCAGGCTTCTTTATTCATTATGTTGCGAACCGAAAAATTGGAGAACTTCAACCCAATTGTACCCACAAACATGTTTGCACCCCAACCACCTGACAGTTCAATCTGATCGTTAGCCTTTTCAACAAGCTGATATTCGATATCCACTGTTCCGTTTTCCGGATGCGGCCTCACGTCAGGATTAATCGCTTCCGGATCAAAGTGGCCCAACTGAGATAATTCCCTGACCGTACGAATGATATCCGCTTTACTGAACAAATCACCAGGCAATGTCCTGATTTCACGACGAGCTACATGTTCGTTTGTTTTTGTATTTCCAGAAATTAAAATTTTATCGATAGTTGCCTGACGTCCTTCATAAATACGCATTTCGAGATCGATTGAATCAGCATCAATGCGTGTTTCGATGGGCGACAAATTAAAAAACAGATACCCATTATCAAGGTATACATTACTCACAGCATCTTCGTCATCTTTTGTGCGTTTATCGAGCAGTTTCTGATCGAATACATCACCCTTTTTGATACCCAATACTGCATCCAAATAATCACTCTGATAAACAGTATTTCCTACCCATTTAATATCCCTGAAATAATACTTATTTCCTTCTTCGATCCAGATATCCAGCCGAACAAGATCATCTTCAAGTTTTGTGATCGAATCTTTGACGATTGTGGCATCGCGGTAACCTTTCTCGTTATACTTTTTGACCAGGTTAATTTTATCCTCAGAATATTTTTCGGCCAGGAATTTCTTCGAACTAAAAAAATTCTTCAGTTTTTTGGCCTTCGTCTTTTTCATCGATTTGTCAAGAACCCCTGACTTCAGGTTCTTATTTCCGTGATAAACTATTTCTTTGATTTTTACCTTCTCCTTTTTATCCACATTGATATCGAGAATGACACTGTTGACCTGTGAAGTATCATCACGTTGTTTAATATTAACTTCAGTATTTAAAAACCCTTTATCCAGAAACAGATTCTTAATTATTTTCTCTGCCTGATTAACCTGATTATCGGTAACCTGACTACCCTTGAGCAGTAGTACCTTTTCGGTAATATCGTCTTTTTCAGATTTGGTTATACCACTAAAATTGACATCGGACAACCTCGGGCGCTCCTGCAAATTAATCTGAAGCCAAATGTTTTCACCTGAAATTTTAACAGCATTAATCTTAACATCAGAAAATAAGCCGTGGTTCCAAAGCTTTTTGATTGAATTGGTTATTTCATCTCCTGGTACAGTGATTTTATCGCCAACAGTTAACCCTGAAATCTGCAACAAAACTTGTGTATCCAGGTAACGAATTCCCTGAACCTCCAACCCTGCGATTGTATATTCCTTCGGACTTGAATAATAGATGGAAAAGTTCGTGCTGTCGCTTTCAGCTTCCTGCGAAAAGACCTTTGCGCTGATTAACAGCAGAATAATAAACAGTTTTATTTTTTGCATTCTATCGTTATTGAATTAGCTTATTGATTGTTCACTCGTCTTACCAAACCTTCTTTCTCTATTCTGAAAATCATAAATGGCCTCAAATAAATCTTCCTTCCTAAAATCAGGCCACAATTTAGGCGTAAAATATAATTCGCTGTATGCAATTTGCCACAATAAAAAATTACTTATTCTGCACTCACCACTTGTGCGTATTAATAGTTCAGGATCAGGCATATCTGAAGTATTAAGGAAGCAATTAATCAGGTCATAATCAATCTCTGACGGATCAAGTTTCCCGAGTTTGACCTGTTCGGCAATTCGCTTAACAGCTTCCATTATTTCCCATTTCGAACTGTAGCTCAAAGCCAGCACGAGTGTTAATCCGGTGCACGAATTGAGCTTTTCAATTGACCATGTTAATTTTTCCTGAACATTTTGAGGAAGGCTTTTTATATCGCCGATTACCCGAAGTCGGACATTACTTTTAAGTAATTCATCGGTTTCTTCTGAAATGGCATGAACTAAAAGTCCCATTAAGGCATCAACTTCCTCTTTAGGCCGCGACCAGTTTTCGGTTGAGAAAGCATACAATGTTAAATATTCAACACCGATTTCACCGGCACCTTTAACGACCGAACGAACAGCTTCAACTCCGTGTTCGTGCCCGAATGACCGTTCATTTCCAAATTGAGCTGCCCAACGTCCGTTCCCATCCATAATGATGGCAACATGTTTTGGTATTTTGTCTTTTTTAAGTTTATCTATAAATAACATTTCTAATCATTTAACTATCAAACCGATTTTCCCGATTTACAAATCCACTAAAACAAATTGAACTATTCCTTTCTGTCACTATTCCAAATTCCCCAGTCAAGCATATTTTTTCGGGGAGTTCTCAGTTCCCAGCCTTTATTCCCATAGTACATTTTATAAACCAGATGGACTCCCATGTAGGCTGTCCAATCGTTATTGTGATACATATCTGTATAATTAATCTGAACCCCTGCATTTAATGGATCTTCATGACTCAGCGGATCGTCCAGATCATCAAGTTTATCTGAGAATGATTTTCTCAACCCGCCTTCAATTCCCAAACCAAACCGTTTACTCAGGTCAAACTTGACCCCCAATCCAAATGGAATTGTCGGAGAAATTACACTTCCTGAACTGTTTGGAATATATGTCGGGTCAACAATATTCAACAGTTCGTCAACTCTATATTCATAATTATAACTTTGCATTCCAACTCCGCCAAAGATATAAGATGACCAGGGAGTTTCCTTATCTCCAACAATGTATTTGAGGTAATTGAACTCAAACTGTAAAGAAATATCCAATACATTTTTATCAAACGTCCATTGGACTGACTCAAATTCGCCTTCTGCCCCAATCGTTCCGTATATCACATTAAACCTTAAGCCATATCTTGGGTTAAAATTATACCTGAAGAAACCACCATAAGCAGGATTAACCGATTTCTGAAAATCAACTTTTGTCATATCGCCAAAGTAAGTACCTACTCCTCCGAAAATACCAACATCAACGCTTGGTTGTCCAAGAGCTTCAACTGTCAGAAATCCAAATAGAAAAACTACCAATATGTGCTTCATCAAAATTCGTTTTCGAAAGGGTTTTTTACTCTATAAAACATTCAGACACTATCATTTACACTCTGAACATAACACCTTTCAAGTGCTACAAAAGTAATACAATTCTTATATATCCATGCCTGATGCACATTATTAAACCCAAACAGAGGTTAAAAATTGTTAAGCTACTGTTGAAATCAGTTCCGCTTATCCACGCCCCACATGAGTTTATTCCGAAGAGTTGTAAAAAAACTATGGTCCTTAAGTCTGATAGTCTTGACTTTAAATGAAGCCTTACGAATCTTTAACAATACAGAGAAGTATATGGGTTCGGATTTGGAGTCAACTGAAGTTAGAAAATGAAGCCCACGACCTTCTACCTGCAAGCTTATTAATTGGGTGTCAGGAACGACCAATGGTCTGACAGTCAGATTATGTGGAGCAATCGGGCTGATTACGAAATTTTCTGAATCAGGGGTTAAGATAGGGCCACCAACACTCAATGAATAAGCTGTAGAGCCTGTAGGCGTTGCAATAATCAATCCATCGGCCCAGTATGTATTCAAATATTCATCATTAATGTAAGCATGAATATTGATCATCGACGATGAATCGAGTTTAGTGACAGTGATTTCGTTCAGTGCATATAAAAACTCGGATTGATTCTTGTTTACAATTTCCAACTCCAGCACAGTACGTTCGTCAATGATGATATTGCCTGCCAGAATATCGTCCAAAGCATTTTCAATCTCATCCCGCGAAATATCCGACAGAAAACCCAACCGGCCGGAATTAATCCCTACCAGAGGAATTGACCTGTTTGTAGCTGCAACGAATGATTTCAGCAGTGTCCCGTCACCACCAACACTAAATAAAAAGGAAACATCTTCAGGCAAATCATCGCCAGTTTCAAATAAGCCGGCAATTTCAGGATGAATTTCACAATCTTGCTGCATGTATTCCATAAAGGGACGGTAAACAAAACTCTCTATTTGTTTTTCTTTAAACAAAACAAATAGATTCGATAATTCCTCAATAAAATCAGGATTAACGGTAAGTCCGTAAAGTGCTATTTTCATGAATGGATGTTTGGTGCGGAGTATTAGACATTCATATATTTCATCAACTGGTCGAAGCGGTCGTCATATAAATTCTGAATGACCGAATCATCCATATAAACCGCTTTGATGTTGTAATCATACCGCACAAAGGTCTGTATAATTGCGGACAAATCAATGACATTAATTTTCATAGTTACTGACATTATATTCGATTCCTTTTCCTGCGTAACGTAAAAGCTCAGAATTTTGGCGTCATTGCCTTCAACAATTTGGGCAATTTGCGATAACGAATAATCCATGGAGTTCAATTCCAATACAATGACTCCTCCCTGTTCGTTTACAGCAAACAAATCGGCAAACTTATGCGCCAAATCAAAAACTGTAATGACCCCAACATATTGATGATGCAGATCAAGCACAGGAACTGCACTGAGTTTCAAAGCTGAAATAACCGAAAAAACTTCATAAATATGCTGATTGGTATGAATATGAGGCGAAAGTAAATGTTCGGAATAATCCCCTACTGGTTTATCGATGATGTTAAGATCATAAATAATTTTGTCCGATATCAATCCGACTAAAGCCTTCCCTTCGACAACCGGCAGATGAGAAATCCTAAAAATTTCCATCAAGTTTAATGCCTTCTGACCGCTATCAGTCAGCCGTAAAGCAGGAACAACTTCTGAAAGAAGATTTTGAGCTATCATTTTTTTCAGTTTTCATTATGCTTTGAATCAAATCTAAATCGTAAATTGCGCCAATAAAATAAAGATTATGACCAGACTAAGCGTAAATATAAACAAAATAGCAACATTACGAAATTCAAGAGGTGGAAATACTCCTAATGTTATGGAAGCTGCGATTAATTGCCAGAACTTTGGTGCTCAAGGAATTACCATCCACCCCAGACCAGATGAAAGGCATATCCGCCGACAGGATGTTTTCGACATTAAACCTCACATAAAAACCGAATTAAACATCGAAGGTTACCCCAGTGAAGAATTTATTCAGCTGGTGATTGCTGTAAAAGCTCAACAGGTAACTTTGGTTCCTGATTCTATTACTCAACTCACTTCTGATCACGGGTGGGATACTCACGCAAACCTTTCGTTTCTGAAAGAAATTGTTGCTCGCTTTAAAGCTGAAGGTATACGAACTTCAATTTTTGTTGATCCGGATCCGGCTGCAATTGAAGGAGCCAGGGAAACCGGCACCAACCGCATTGAATTATATACCGAACCCTTTGCCAAAATGTATCCGGTTGACCCGATTCGTGCTGTTGCACCATTTAAAGAAGCTTCCAATCTGGCCCATCAGCTTGGGCTGGGAATAAATGCAGGTCACGATTTAAGCCTAAAAAATCTTCGTTTTTTTCACGATCACATACCTTTCCTCGACGAAGTCTCAATCGGTCATGCACTTATAGCTGATGCACTTTACATGGGATTGAGAAGTACTATTCAGGATTACCTTTCCTGCCTGCAATAAAAAAACCATGCAATTATATTATAAAGTAGACGGTTCCGGTATGCCGTTGGTAATTATTCATGGTCTTTACGGCTCGTCTGACAACTGGCTGACGGTTGCCAAAAAACTTTCCTCGGGATTTCAGGTTTTTTCGATCGATCAGCGCAATCACGGCCGTTCACCAAACTCGGAAGAACACAGCTATGAAGCATTAAAGAATGATCTGGCTGATTTTTTTGATCAGCAAAAAATCGAAAAAGCTATTGTCATGGGGCACAGCATGGGCGGAAAAACAGCCATGTGTTTTGCCGCTGATTATCCGGAACGCATTGAAAAACTAATTGTAGTTGACATTGCACCCAAAGACTATTTTTTACTGAATGACGAAAGTCAGTACCATCTGCACAACAATATTTTACGGGCGATGCTCGAAATTGATTTCAGTAAAATTGAATCGAGGAAACAGGTTGAAAATTTCCTGAACGAACGGATTGACGGGACTTCGATCGTACAATTTCTGTTGAAAAATGTGCACCGGAATAAAGAAACCCGCCAGTTCGAATGGCGGTTAAACGCGCCGGTTCTATACGACAATCTGGATGAAATCATCAACGGTGTAAATGCCCACTGGTTCGACGACCGAATACCCATATCCAATTATCCGGTTCTTTTCATCAAAGGAGCACTTTCAAATTATATCCTCCCTGAAGATTACCCTTCCATACATCGTATTTATCCTGAAGCTATAATCGTTGAAATTCCGGATGCAGGGCACTGGCTACACGCCGAACAACCACAATTATTTATGGAAGCGGTAGAGCAGTTTTTACGATAATTATTCCAGGTTTCAAATTTCAGGTTGTGCGTACCTGGAATTTGAAACCTGAAATTTGGAACTTTTTCACCGATTATACTTTTCTGTTATCCTCTTCAAAAAAACCTTGTGATTGGAACGAATCTGGCTCCATGTAAAACGCCAGGTCCAGTTACCCGAAGCAACTCCAGGTGTATTCATGCGGGCTTCAGTATTAAGACCCAACACATCCTGCATCGGCACAATAGCAATAAATGCAGCCGAAGACCAGGCTTGCTCCATAAAATTCTGAACAAACTGTTTTCCACTTCCGGTAATATATTTATGAAGGAATTTACGCTCCTTTTTGTCAATCGAGTTAAACCAGCCCAGCGCAGTATCATTGTCGTGTGTACCGGTATAAACCAGGAAATTAGAGGTGTAATTGTGCGGTAAATTTCCATCTGAAGAATCTGAACCATAGGCAAACTGAAGAATTTTCATACCCGGCAGACTAAAATCATCCCGGAGTTTTTCCACCTCAGGAGTAATAACACCAAGGTCTTCGGCAATAACTTCCAGTGTACCCAATTGTTCTTTCAGCTTTCGAAACAAGTCATAACCTTTGGCTGGCAGCCATTCTCCAATAACAGCTGTTTTTGCTTCAGCAGCGATCGACCAGTACGATTCCAGTCCCCGAAAATGATCAACACGAACCTGATCGAACATCCGGAGGTTAAAATGCATACGAGCCAGCCACCAGTCGAAGTCGCGTTCGGCTACCCTCTCCCAGTCGAACACCGGATTTCCCCATAACTGACCGGTTTCACTGAAATAATCGGGAGGAACTCCTCCAACTTGTGTTGGTTTTGAATCTTTGTCGAGCAGGAAAATGTCCTGGTTAGCCCAAACGTCAACACTATCGAACGAAACATAGAGCGGAATGTCACCAATAATCCTGATCCCTTTCGAATTGGCATACTCCTTCAGTTTAAACCATTGCCTGAAAAACAAAAACTGCAAAAAACGGTGGAAATCAATATCATCATGCAACTCGCTAAAAGCCTCTTTGATAATATATTTATCACGTAAGATCAATTTTTTCTTCCATGTATTCCAAACACTTTCACCGTATTTGGTTTTCAGCGAACGAAACAATGCATAATCATCGAGCCACCACGAGTTATGTCTCATGAATGTGTGGTATTCGTCCTGATAGCGTTTAAAGTTCTTTTGAAATTCAGAAAATGCTTCGCGGAATAAAGTAGTTTTCCACTCCCCTACCCGCTCAAATTCAACCTTTTTAGCCTTGAACTGTTGATCAGTCACCGATTTTTTCGAAATTAATCGTTCGCTTACCAGTTGCGGAATATCAATAAACAACGGATTCCCGGCGAAAGCAGAATAACACTGATAAGGAGAATTACCATAACCTACAGGTCCAAGCGGTAAAATCTGCCAGATTTTCTGTTTGGTCTGAGCCAGAAAATCAACAAATTGAAAAGCATCTTTTCCAAAACTACCGACACCACCATCACCAGGAAGTGAACTGATGTGCAGCAAAACCCCACTACTTCTTTCCATAATTCTGTATTAAATTCCGGTAAATTTTTAAATATTCTGCCGTTTCTCTCACAACTCGCTGAACAGAAAGACCATGTTTCAAATTGGGAACAAATGCTTTGGGATCATTTCCGCCAAGAAATACATAATGTGCGTGAATCATCGACCGCAGCCATCCCGGAGGAACATGACCCGAAGGGAAACTGGTTATTGGTGAATAATTACTGCCAACAACCTGGCGTGTCCATTGTCCGGTTTCTTCGAGGTAATACTCGAAATAGTCAACTGAATGCGATGAATATCTCAACATGCCCTTTTCTGCATAAATTTCGAGTGAAACTAAATCCCCGGTGCCTGAACTGATCCGGCTGGCCGACATCGTTCCTGCTGCAAGATTTTCCGGATGAACCAAGGATAAAGAACTGAATAAGTCAGAATCCTCCGGAACATCACTAAAATGCCCGGCCTGAACAGCACTGGTTATTCGAAGATCTTCGCCCAAAAAAGCCATTATTAAACTAATCCCGTGCGAACCCAGATCAGCCATTGCTCCGCCATCCGGTGCCGGCGTCAGGCGTGTTACGCGTTTTTCCCGGTATGATTTCTGCAAATAATCGCCGTGGAAATATTTCAGGTCAAAATGAATCGGTTTTCCAAGTTTTTCGGAATGCCAGAAAGCTAAAGCTTCACGCACCGATGCTGTTTGCAGGTACTGAAAACCAATTTGAATTTGCTTGCCGGATTCGCTGGCGATCAGAGCCATTTGCTGCTCTTCTTCCTGATTGGAACAAACTGGTTTTTCAATATAAATCCGGATAACCGAAGGCATTTCAAGTGCCAGTTTAAGATGCTCAAAATGCACCTTATTGGGACCTAGAATAAGTACTGTATTTATGTCTGTATTAACTTTAAATTCATCAAGGGAGAGCGATTTTTTGAATCCGAATTTTGCAGCAAATGCATCCCTGCTTTCTTTTCGGGCAGAACAAACTGCATGAAATTCAACTTCAGGAACGTTTGAATAAAAATATTTTATCGAATTTATTGCAAAGGCGTGTGACTGGGCGATTCCTCCGGCTCCCAAAAAGCCAACAATTATCTTTTTTGTTTCCATTGAATGTAATATCTGTTTGGAGGTCTCAAATTTAAGCGATTAAACGAAATGAAAGCTATTCTTTCAAAGAAGATTAGTTTTTGTAAAATGAAACCGCCGGATTGAAGAATCAAACCGGCGGTTATATAAATGAAAGTAATACGATTGATAATATTTATTCGAGTTCCAGCACTACGACGGATTTTCCCGGAATATTTACTTCCAGCTTGTTGTCTGAAAGCTTTTTAGCATTTTTAAATGAAACTGGCACAACAGTTTCAGGTTTATCGAAAGTATTGACAGAATTAAATGCAGGAGCAGTTAATATAGTTCCTGAATTTATTTTAGCAAAACCCTTTCCTGCCAAATTAATTTCAAGTTTAATTTCTTTAGCTGGATTCAGGTTACTTATTGTTACATGGATTTTACCGTTTTTATCAACTGAAGAAGAACTGCTGATAGCAGGAATCTGGTCATCACCCAGTTTATACTGTTCGCATATCAGGTTCGAAGGCAATAAAGTAGCATCCTGATGAACGTTGTACATTTTAAACACCTGATAAGTCGGCGTTAAAACCATTTGGTCTCCCTTGGTTAAAATCATTGCCTGTAAAACGTTCACGATTTGTGCAATATTTGCCATCTTAACGCGGTCAGCATGTTTATTCAGAATATCCAGCGTACTTGATGCAATTAAAGCATCGCGCATTGAATTCTGCTGAAAAAGATGGCCAGGAATTGTACCGGGCTCAACATCTGTCCAGATTCCCCATTCATCAACAAGTAGGTCAACACGTTTATCTTTATCGTACTCATCCATGATGGCAGAATGTTTGCTGACCAATTCGTCCATGTACAATGCCTTTTTCAATCCTGAAAAGTAAAGATCTTCACCAAATCCTGTAGCTGCTGATTTGTTGTTCCAACCTTCTCCGGCAATGGTGTAGTAATGAAGCGATAGACCATCCATGTTATTTTTTCCTTTTTCCATCAAAACTTTGGTCCAGTTAAAATCACTCCCGTTTGAGCCGCAACCAATACGTTCGAATTTATCTCCGCCATACATTTTGGCATAATTTGAATATTGCTTCATCAGGTCGGTATAAAATTCAGGAGTCATGTTTCCGCCGCATCCCCAGCTTTCATTCCCGATTCCGAGAAACTTTACATTCCAGGGTTTTTCACGGCCGTTTTCACGGCGTAAATTGGCCATTGGAACATCATCATCAGAAGTCATGTATTCAATCCAATCGACCATTTCGCCAACTGTTCCTGAACCAACATTCGCCGAGATGTATGGATCACAACCCAACATTTCACAAAGATCAAGAAATTCATTGGTTCCGAAGCTGTTATCTTCTACTGTTCCTCCCCAGAAAACATTCTTAATTTTCGGACGATCAGCAACAGGTCCGATTCCGTTTTTCCAATGGTAAGTATCAGCGAAACAACCTCCAGGCCAACGCAATACCGGAACTTTTAAAGCCTGAAGCGCTTCAAGCAAATCTTTTCGGTATCCTTTTACATTGGGGATTGATGAATTTGGGCCAACCCAAATACCATCGTAAATACAACGTCCAAGGTGTTCAGCAAACTGACCGTAAATATTTTTGTTGATTTGAGTTTTTCCGCCGGCAGCATCAATCTCAAGCACATTAACCTGTGCCTTTAAAGAAAAGGTGGCTATCACCACCAGCAAAAACAGAGATAACTTTTTCATTTTGAATTATTTTGGTTTAAAATTAGTTTCATTCGATTGAAAAACCAAAACAACAAAAAAATAATTGTCTTTCAAACACTTTATTTCAAACAACATATGAAAAGAACAAAAAGAAGACTGATTCATCCAAAAAAGCTGGATTATTCCCTTCAAACAAATTGGTTTCTGAAGGAAATATCCAGCTTGAAAATTCAGTCCAACGAATCTATTTCGTCGTAATATCTACATTCGCAGAAGCCAGACCTTCAGAATTTGCTGTCAGCTGAATAATTCCAGCTTGTTCTCCAGCCTGAACAACTACCAGACATTTACCATGGAATGCTTTCCTTTGTGGTGCTTTGAATGATTCATGACTAACCGGATCACCATTATCAACGCCTACAATTGCTCCTGATCCTTCCAATTGAAATTTAACCAGATTATCAGCATCAGGAACAATTACACCGTTTTCGTCAACTACATCAACAGTCAAAAACGAAAGATCAGTTCCGTCAGCTGCAATCGATGAACGATCGGCTGTAACCAATAATTTAGCTGGCGCTCCGGCAGTTTTCACTTCCTGAACTAAAATATCTTTTCCTCCGGTCCGCGAAATTGCTTTTAATGTTCCGGGAGTAAACGGAACTTTCCACATCAGATGTAAATCGTCACCTTGTTTTTTCTTAATCCCGAGCGACTTGTCATTCAGGAATAATTCGACCTCTTCGGCATTGCTATATGCCCAAACGTCAACTACCTGACCTTCGGTCCAGTTCCAGTGAGGGAAAATGTGAAGAACATCTTTTTTAATCCATTCACTCTGGTACATGTAATAAACATCTTTAGGGAAACCAGCCAGATCGATAATTCCGAAATAGGAACTTCGGGATGGCCAACCATAAGGAGTTGGTTCACCCAAATAGTCGAAACCGGTCCAGATGAACTGTCCCGATAAAAAATCATGTTTTTTAATCACTTTCCATGTTTCTTCATGAGTCGATCCCCAGGGAGCCGAAACATTGTCGTACGACGAGCAGGTATTGTCAGCATTCGGTTTCGGTCCTTTCCAATCACCACGAACCGGCCAACGGCGAATCTCTTCCGAAGGCATATCATAAACACCACGTGTCATGAGAGCTGAAACTGTTTCAGTTCCAATAAATTTTTGTCCGGGAAATGTCTGCGGAAAAGATTCAAAATCATTCTGATGGTAATTGAAGCCAATTAAATCCAGTGCTCCGGATTGAATAATAAAATTGGAAGGTTTCGGATCGTTGCAAGCCGAGGTAATTGGCCTTGTAGTATCCAATTCATGCACATAACCAGCCAGCTCTTTGGCAATAGCAGTTCCGGTAGTGTCCCATTGTTCCAGAATCTCATTACCGATACTCCAGATTATCACACTTGGGTGATTTCGATCACGCAAGATCATATCCTGAAGGTCTTTTTTGTGCATTTCGTCCCAAACGGTACTGTAATCGAGTTTGTTTTTGGGCCTTTTCCACATATCGAAAGCCTCGTCCATAATAATCATTCCCATCCGATCAGCCAGATCGAGCAACTCGGGTGCCGGAGGATTATGCGAAGTACGAATTGCATTACAACCCATTCCCTTCAGAATCTCAATCTGACGTTCGAGTGCACGTTTGTTGATGGCTGAGCCAAGGCATCCCAGATCATGATGATCACAAACACCGTTTATCTTGATATTCTTACCATTCAGGGAAAAGCCCTTTTCGGCATCGAACTTAAAACTGCGGATTCCAAAAGGAGTAGTATAATTATCAACCAGACCACCATTAACAAAAACCTGAGATACTGCCGAATACATTTTCGGAGAATCAAGGTTCCATAATTCGGGGTTAGAAATTTGAAAATCAATAGTCGTACTGAAAATGGAATCTTCTCCCCCATCTGTTTCCATCCTTCCTTTTGCAACTTCCAATCCTGACGGATCAAGAATTACAGTTTCCAGAAGCAACGTCTGACCTTCCGTCAGATTGTTTTTTATTTGAGTTACAATCTTCACTTTAGCCATTGCATCATTAACTTCAGGTGTTGTAACAAACGTACCCCAATGTTCAATGTGTGTGTTTCCTGTCTTTACAAGCCAAACATTCCGGTAAATTCCTGAACCGGAATACCAGCGCGAATTAGGCTGTGCAGAGTTATCAACTTTTACTGCAATTATATTCTCCTTTTCACCGGCAACGAGATAAGGAGTCAATTCGTATCTGAATGAACTGTAGCCATAAAACCGTTTTCCCAGCGAGTGACCATTGATCCAAACTTCGCTGTTCTGATAAACACCGTCAAAATCGATAAAAACTAAACGTTCCAGATCATCATAAGAAACTTTAAATGACTTGCGGTACCAGCCAATCCCGCCCGGTAAAGCCCCTCCTCCCGGAGTTGCAGGATTTTTTTCACTGAACTCTCCTTCGATGCTCCAGTCATGCGGAACATTGAGTTCCCGCCATGATGAATCGTCGAAACCAACAGTTTCAGCTCCGGATACATCACCAAGCTGAAATTTCCAATCTTTTCCAAAATTCAGAACTGAACGTGCATTTTCCTGGACAGAAGCACATTGAGTAAAAAATAACACAAGCATAAAAAGGGGGAAACTCCAGATTAATTTTTTCATCATTTCAAATTTTGTGGAAAATGTAAAGTCAAAAGTTACCGAATGTTTTTTTTATATAATCACCAACACTCTGAGAATTATGACTCCAAAAGAATTAGCTGATTCGATTCAATTTACCAGACGAAAGCTAAGAAAAAAAATACGTACCACAAATGCTAATCTGTAAAAAAACACGCCTGTTGTATGCACTTTTACAATAGACCATGCAACAATTCAAACATTCTGTCATTAAAATTACACAACCACAGCTACTTTGATTTTCTCCGCAAGAAAATTTTCAGTAAAAGCTATTTCTTCAATCGCAGTAAGAAGAAATCCGTTGTAAGGCGTAAATTGTTCTTTTCGTTTCCGGATATACGAAAAATGAAATGGTGACCAGGTTTCAAATTCTATTACATATTCACGACTGTATGCCTGCGGATTTTGAGCAATGGCTTCAGTAATAAAAAGATCCATACTTTTGCGCATCAGCGATTTAAATAATTCAATGTGCCGGCCATGAAAAAAATCTAGGCTTTTCATCACCTGTTCGCCAAACCAGTATGTTTTATTCAATTTTTCATCCAGGGGCAACTGAAAAGCATCTTTCGAAAAAACAGTAATTAATCCTGCGTTGAAATCATCATCAACATCCTGAATGTCATCCAGCAGCTGAAGATATGCACCATAACCATATAAAAAGTATTTTTGTGCTTCGGTTAAATTCCCGGCGATCAAAAACCCATCGGCCAGGACAGAAGCACCACCTTTGTCCATACATATAGTTAGAATTTCTTTTTCGGAAATGGAATTTTTCTGATGGATCAGTTTTAAACTCGAAGTTTGAGCATCGTGAATGCCAAGCAAACTATCAAACACCTCCGGAAAATCTATTCTGGAATATTGATTTTCAATCATTTCAACCAAACAAAAAACAGCATTTTCAGTTTTGTTTGACGGTTCAATGACTTGTCCTGAAAGCCTGTTCCGAAAACGCTCACTGAAAATCATCTTTTCCAAACTGGAAATCGCCGGATCATCAAGCAGGTTATCGGTGTAGGGATACAACATACTGTATGCAAAAATGGAAGGGGTTAACTCCATCGGAATTCCCATTATTAATTGCAATCCGTTCATGATCCATGCATTTCGGCATGACTGAAAGATGTCGGAGAAGGGTAAATCAGGATCAAAAGTGCGGGCTTGCCTCACAAACATCCTGGTTACTTCAATCAAATCATCGGAGAACATCATTTCAAGCTGATCGCTGGTGAAGTCAAGTCCATCGCGCAAAAAACAACGTGTATTTTCAAAAAACATACGTTCGTCAATTTCAGACATTCTTTTCCTTCTCATTCTTTTTTTCCGAAAGAATTTGATTGAATGAAGAAACTGATCCAGAATGATCTCTTTTCCCAATTTCTCTGACTTACAGTATGGGTTTGAAAATGTGGGTAACTGATCTGAACATGATTCCCAAATCACTGAATATTGCTCGGTATAATTTTTAAACATGGCCTTTTATTTTTTCCATGCAAGTTCTGTTTTTTGCTGAAATTAATAGAAAACAAAACGACCAACACATGATATCTGCCGATAAACGAACGATGAACAAAGGATAACACCCTGGACACGATTGGTTAAGCAAAATCCCAAAAACTGAATGACCATTTTTTTCAAATTTCATGTACGAAACCAGTCATTAGAAACTAAAATTTTCTATATTTGCTGCGCTTTAAACGAAAAGCAAATGCCCAGATGGTGAAATTGGTAGACACGCTAGTTTCAGGGACTAGTGACCGTAAGGTTGTGCAAGTTCGAGTCTTGTTCTGGGCACCAAAGCGGATGTTTTGTCAAAATTGACAAAACATCCGCTTTTATTTTTTTCCAGAACCCGCTTCAGTTGAGGGATTGCCGAGAAAAATGAGTTTACTCTGGTGGTTCGATATTGATCGAATTCTCGATTGTAAATAATTCCTTCAGGGAACAGTAAATTTTGAAATATCCTCTTGCCACCAAAATCCAGATCGTCCCACATTAACAATGGATTAAGACACACTTTTACAGCAAAATCAATCACTTTTTTGAGGTTCGAGAAATATCCGTCACTCTTATTTAATTCCTGTTCAATCTCAAAACATTCCTTTTCATATTTGGACCGGAATTTATCGTAAAGATTACGGTCTATCTCCCCAATGACAAATCTTTCCTCAATGGCTTCCAGTTTCTTTTTAACCTCGGTCAAATTGCTTTTCAATATTCTGGTATCTTTAATACTGGATTCAAAGAAAACATTCATTTGTTCCTCTAATTGGAATCTGATTATTTCAAACTCCTCCTTTCCAATTTGGAAACACTTTAGCATGTTCTGAAACAAATCATGCATTGCTTCGGCACTGCGGTTTACCTTACAACCTTTTGTACTGCATTTGTAATAGTACAAGCCTTTCTTTTTGACTAAGTATCCAGTCAGGGACTGATTACATTTATCGCATCGGGTAAAAACTTTCAGGGGTAGGTTGTCATTATCCTTGTCGTGTACAAAACCCTGACTTCTCTTTTCCTCCCTGATATTGTGTACCGCCAAAAACAATTCTTTTGAAACTAATGGCTTGTGCCTTCCTTCGATAACCTGTCCGGGGATCATTTTACTTGTGAGAAGCCCGCAATAAAAAGGATTTAAAAATATTTCATTCAGCCGCTTTTCGTTAATATTTAATCCTATCCGGGACAAATGTCTCGCAATTTCCGCATTGGGCATTTGTTTGTAAACTTTCATTTCAAAAGCACTTTTCAATAACTTTCCTTGTTCATTAACTACCAGATTACGCTGGTTAGCTTTCCCTTTGTTTAAATCCTTGTATCCAAATGGTATTCGCCACACCCAATATCCGTTCAAAAGATGTTCTTTCATCCCCGTAATAACTTTATCACGTCTTAACTCATTATCCATTTGTCCAAAGAGGAACAATATCTTCTGCTGAAATGATCCTGCCGGAGTTCTTGGATCAAGTTCCTGTGTAGCTGCCAGTGTCATCACCCCATATTTTTTTAATAAATCTTCAGCTATGGAAGCCCCGTTAATGCCAGAACGGGAAAAACGTTCATAAGAATATACTATCACATAATTGATGTTCTTTGTGCGTTTCACAAAGGTCAGCATCCTGTTAAACTCTTTTCTATCATCTGTTTTTGCTGACTCATAAGTGCCACCAAAATACCCAACCACATTTAATCCCCTCCTGTTTGCGTATATCTCACAATGTTTCTTTTGTGATGCTAGGCTGGTATTGTCTTCCTGTTCTGCTGACGATACACGAGTATAAATAACCGCATTATTCCCCTCCTGAAATTGCTTCGGAGCCTGTGGGGCAAACTGTTTGAATAGGCTTAAATCACTCATTGCAATAATATATTGAGTTAAAAATCAGAGATAGGATTTTGCAGCAAATTTTGAACCAAGATGGTGTGTTATTTCTTCAAAAAGAGGGCTTTCAAAATCAGAAGGGCAATAGTTTCTGCATCTTTAATAAGCTGTTCGTAATCTTCAGCAGACAAGTCCTTGTATTTGGGGACAAGGCGTAGTTTTTCCAAGGGCAATCTATTTTTCACCCGTTCAGTTGCCTCCTCTATATTTCTATTTTGTTCTTCTGCCATAGTATTGTGAGGCTGAAACCAGAAATCTTGATTCTGTTATTTCAGCTCTAACAAACCTATGGAGAGTATTGATACATTGAAAATTAGTGGATTAACTGACCTAGAATGACTGTATTTGTCCGGATTCTTATTTTAGACATTCAAAGAATAAGCAATGTTTTTCGCACGTTTACAAAGAAATAAATTCAATGTTGCCATCCCTACAGCCCCTTCATTCTGGTCTTTCGTTCCTCACTCTCTGCATTCAGGAGCTTCCGGTATCCCGCGCAAGAGTAACTCTCCTTCATTTCGCGAAATCACCCTAAACCGGGTTGCCCCGCTCATTCAATCGTTACACTTGCCTTTGCACGCGCCTACAAGATTCTCAAATCATGTATATAAAAGTTCTTCTTTCTCATTGTACTATTTAGAATCAGGCCTTTCCGTCAGGTGTGAATTCAAAGATTTTATTGTATCAATGAAATAAGTGAATCTATCACGAAATATTTCCGGAAAATTCCGAATTTTGGGTTTGAAAATATCAGACCTCAAACAATCGTGAAATTTAAATAAAAGACCAATAAATCAATAAATTAAAAGAGATGAGAGAAAAAAGTATCGAATTATTAAACATGGCAATTGCCGACGAGTTAAGCGCTGTACATCAGTACATGTATTTCCATTTTCACTGCGACGATCAGGGTTACGACCTACTGTCGAACCTGTTTAAACGAACAGCCATTGAAGAAATGATGCACGTTGAAAAACTGGCTGACCGTATCCTGTTTCTGAAAGGCGAAGTGGAAATTAAGGCAGCACACGAAGTACAGAAGATTCAGGATGTGAAACAAATGCTTGAAATGGCCGCCGGAATGGAAACCGGAAGCGTGAAGGATTACAACGAATGGGCCAATGTGTGCTCCCAAAATGCCGACTCAGCCTCAAGAAAGATTTTTGAAGCTTTGGTTGACGACGAAGAACGTCACTTTGGACAGTACGACAAAGAAATGGAAAACCTCATCAAATTTGGTGATAACTATCTGGCTTTGCAGTCAATCGAACACAGCAAAAATGTTGGTGCAGGCCATCCAACAACATAGCATTACAGAACTTTGTCACAAAAAGAA
The DNA here is from genome assembly GCA_035648135.1 of Prolixibacteraceae bacterium. Lineage (GTDB taxonomy): Bacteria > Bacteroidota > Bacteroidia > Bacteroidales > Prolixibacteraceae > Aquipluma. The sequence continues at coordinate 61,942 of DASRMB010000079.1, read as the reverse complement.
GTTTACAAACCATAAAAAGGGTGGAAATTATGTTCCACCCTTTTTCTTTGGTTCGTTCCAGTTTGCACTTATTTCGCAAAATAGCTAGCAACCTCACCATCTTTCTGCAACGAAAATGATTTGAATCCTTTGTCTTTCAGCATATCAATAATCGGAGCAGGGACAAAAGGTGTTTTTACACCGAGGATTTCACCCTGTTGAAGTTCTTTAGCCAATACAAGGATATCAGCCATCGGACTTCCTCCTGAATTTATAATTGGTGAAGCATCTAATTGATGTATAACTTGAGTTTCGTCGAACCAATCAGGTGGCGAAGCTACCAGATATTGGTTATTTTCGACTTCCCCGCTAATTGAGTCTTGTCCTACTTCCTTACGCAATCTGTTTACCATTTCATCAACTTTCAAGCCTCCCACAATTGCAGCTTGTTGCAACGAAGCCACACGGGCAACCGTTTTCCGAAGAATTGGGTTTTTCAGTTTGGCAAACGATGGAGATAATTCGAGCAAAACATCCTCCAATTGAGGAAAGGCATCCAACAAATCACCAACCTTTGTTTTCGGCGAGATAATAAGTTTGAGTTCGCTCATGATTCTTCCTTTTTTGTATATGACAACAGACGTTGGTCTCCTTCCAGCTTACGCAATTGGGTTAAGTCCTGTGTAAATTCAATGGTACCCAGATAATCCCCCTCTTTTCCGCGCATGGCAAAGTATTCAATGTAAATAAACCTTCCCTGCATGTTTATCCAGAAGGCAGCACTACTTTCTTTTCCACTTTTGAAATCTTCCAAAATCTGGTCAACCACCTGAACACTAGATGGAGGGTGGCACATGCGAACATCACGACCAAGTATGGCTCGGTTGCGGGTGAAAATCCGGTTGGGACCGTGGCTGAAGAATTTAACTTTATCGTCTTTACCCACGAAAGTAATGTCAATGGGAAGTGTCTTGAAAAGAGCCTCCAACTCTTCCATTCCAAAGCTGCCCGTTGTAAGTTGAATTGAATTTTTTGTATTGTAAACAACCTCACCAGTTGATATTCCTTCGGGTTTCCATTCGTCCTGCGGATCGTAGAGGCAATACCCAAACTCCATGGTTTGCTGGTCAACAGCATACCAATCTTCATCGGTAAGTTTATCCATGCACATGGGCAAAAGAATTTCCTCCTCTTTCATAATCATGTCAGGGATTGCTTTTACTGCCGGGAGCAAAATTAAATCAGTCACAATTTTGGCCTCGTCAACAGTAATGTTTCCGGGTGCAGAAACAACCGCAATGGCAGCCTTTAACTTTTCCCTTATTTCATCGTGTTTTCCCCACATCACTTTCGGAGGACCGGTTATCTCGTATTTTTCCAGAAATGGAAACAGCAGGTATTCTTTGCGCAGGTAATGCTTGTCCACGTCCATCAACTCGTTAAAGCGTCCGTGAAGTTTCAGGAAAAGATCCTTCATCTGATCATCCTGCAGGAATGGAATCTGACCAAGCAATTGCTCAATAGCATCCACAACTTTTTCAAGTTCACGGTTTTCTTTCCTGAAGGTATCGACCGGATGACCGGGAGGAACAGGCTTGGCATGGCTTTGATCTATGTGTCCATCAAGCACCATGGAATGTATATCGCAAAACTTCAAAACTTCTTCTTCGGGTAACCCGTCAGAAATTAGCTCTTGTTCAACTTCAACCACTTCGTCGTAAGGGATATTCTTCAGTACCTCTACCAACCGTTTTCTGACCAAATCGGGGGCTTCGCCCTGGTGAAGCTGCAAAATCATGTGTTTGAGAAGTTCTTTGCGCTTCTGTGATTTGTTAATTAATTCGCTCATATTCAGAATTATTTTTTAACAAAATTACAAATCAAAAGCTTCATAAAAATCCCCATTAATAATGATTTTCATATCTGAATTTCGTTTGTGCTTCAGTTAACAAATTGATAATTCAATACATTATGTCTGGTTTGCTTATTGGTATTGTCAGAGGATTAAATCCCAATTAATAGGGATTGCTTAGACTCATTCTAAATAATAGGTTTGCTCCGATTTCAAACCTGTTATTAACACACAAAAGAATGATCATGAAATTTACACTTAGTTTTATCTTGCTTATTTTCCAAATAAGTATTGCAATATCCCAAACCGGAACAATATCCGGAACAATAAAAACAGCCGATGGACAGCCTGCTGAGTATGTAAATGTAGGACTGAAAGGTACAAATTTGGGCGCATCGGCCAATAAAGCCGGAAGCTACGAAATCAAAAAGGTGCCGCAGGGGAAATACACCTTAAAAATCTCTTTAATCGGTCTTGAGTCGAAAGAGTTGTCAGTTGAAGTTATTGCAGGGCAAGCAACTGTTGTTCATGAAATCGTTTTAAATGAAACCAGTCAAAAGCTGGACGAAGTAATTATTTCCGCATCCAGAAGCTATAAAGACAATTCGCTTTCTTCTTCTATGCGGTTGATGAGTCCTATACTGGAAACGCCGCAAAATATTCAGGTAGTAACCGGAAAAATTCTGGCAGACCAGCAAATAATCAGTATGAGCGACGGCGTTTTAAGGAATGTGAGCGGGGCAACCCGCGTGGAGCATTGGGGCGACATGTACACCAACATCACCATGCGCGGGTCGCAGATTCAGGCTTTTCGCAACGGATTTAATGTGGTAAATTCTTATTGGGGACCACTTACCGAAGATATGAGTTTTGTTGACCATATCGAATTTGTAAAAGGACCAGCTGGTTTTATGCTGGCCAACGGCGACCCCAGCGGTTTATACAATGTGGTAACTAAGAAACCAACAGGGATCACCAAAGGTGAATTTACGCTGACCACCGGAAGCTTCGATCTGTATCGCGCCACCCTCGATCTCGACGGGAAATTAAGCAAAGACGGGCGTTTGCTCTACCGCTTAAATGTAGCTGGGCAGAATAAAAACTCGCACCGTGCCAACGAATTTAATAACCGGTACAGTATTGCCCCGGTAATCTCTTACCAACTCGACGACCGCAGCAAATTAACCATGGAATATACGCTACAACATTCAAGAATGTCGGATGTTGGTTCGTTTTATGTGTTCTCTACGGAAGGATATGCGACTTTGCCTGTTGATTTTACTACTTTACCTCCCGGACTCGCTCCAACAATTACAAACGACCACAGTTTGTTCTTAAATTTTGAGCACGAAATCAACAAAAACTGGAAATTAACAGCACAAGCTTCCTATTTCAATTATTTGCAGGAAGGAAGTGATTTATGGCCTGCGGCAGTAAATACTGACGGAACGATGATCCGTGCGGTTTCCTTCTGGGATGCGAAAAGCGAAATGACTTTGGGCCAGGTTTTCGTAAACGGGAAAATGCAAACGGGTTCGGTAAGTCACCGTATTCTGAGCGGAATAGATCTTGGAACAAAAAATTACATGGCCGACTGGAGTCAGAATCACCAATTGGATTCCGTTGGTGCTGAATTCAATACAGCCTCACCGAGCTATTCTGCGCCTGTCAATGGCTACCCTATTCCCGACCGTACTCTTAATCTGGAGGCGCGAGCTGTTCTCAGCGGCGGATTGATCGATCATAGGTACACGGGGCTGTATCTTCAGGATGAACTGGGTTTTCTGGAAAACAAAATCAGGCTGACGCTTGCCGGAAGATATACGTTTGTGAGCCAATCGGCCTACGGAGGCTCGCCTGTTGAAGCCAAACACTTTTCTCCCCGCGTGGGATTAAGCGCTTCAATTGACAAACAAACTTCTGTTTATGCGCTTTACGATCAGGCTTTTACGCCACAATCAGGTATCTTAGCCAATGGCAATGATGTTCAGCCAATTACAGGAAACAACACCGAATTCGGGATCAAGAAAGACTGGGATCAAGGTCGCTGGAATACTACGCTGGCCATTTACCGGATTGTGAAAAACAACGAACTCACCGGCGATCCGAACAGCGACCCCAACTCGGGCCTGAGTATTGAACTGGGTGAGAAAGAAGCGAAAGGGGTTGAATTCGATTTGCGCGGAACGATCCTTCCCGGCCTTAACCTGGTTGCCAATTACGCCTATACTGATTCGAAAGTAACCGAAGTTGCTGAGGGAGTAACATCCATTCGGGTTGGCGATGTGATTCCGGGATTTGCCAAACACACTGCCAACAGTTGGCTCAGCTACAAAGCGCAAAACGGTGCACTGAAAGGCACTGGGGTTTCGCTTGGTTTTACTTACCTGGCTGACCGTGCTACTGCGACCTGGAGCAAAACCGAAAATACCAAAAACCTGCCCGATTATTTTAAGCTCGACGGTGGAATCTTCTGGGAAAAGGATAAAATTAAGATCACTGCCAATGTGTTTAATATTCTGGATGAATACCTGTACAGCGGCGGATATTACGATTACCTGCCCGCTTATTACTGGCAGACCGAAGCTCCGCGAAACTTCAGGTTAAGCCTCGCCTACCGCTTTTAACCGGATTTCCGGATTGATCGCTTCATTGAAATTCCGTCCAGCTTGCAGGGATGGAATTTCAATTTATCAGTTAAAAACACAAGCCTTCATTGTAAAAATTGACAACACATGACTTTTAAACAGCTAATAAGAAAACTTCATCTCTGGTTGGGATTCGTCTCCGGAATTATTGTCGCTTTTCTGGGTATAACCGGATGTATGCTGGCTTTTCAGCACGAGATTGAACAGGTAACCAACCCGTATCAGTTTGTCGAAATTCAGGAAAAACCGGTACTACCACCATCTAAACTTCAGGAAATAGCGGTGCAGGCTTTGCCCGAAAAACACATCCACGGTATTGCCTACCGCGAACCGGGGAAAGCGATTGTCGCCACTTTTTACAGCGAGGAGTATTATTACCTGGTTTATCTGAACCCTTATTCGGGCGAAGTGCTGAAAGTAAAAGACATGAGCAAGGATTTTTTCCGGATTATTGTCAATGGGCATTTTTACCTGTGGCTTCCGCCTGTCATCGGGCAACCCATTGTAGCCACAGCAACCCTGGTTTTTGTAATCCTGCTCATCACCGGCATCATTTTGTGGTGGCCCCGAAAAGGCAGGTTCACCAAACAAACCTTCTCGATTAAGTGGGCCAATTCCGAACGCTCAAATCTTGATTTGCACCGGGTGCTTGGATTTTATGCCTCGTGGATTCTAATTTTCATCACTTTCACCGGATTGGTTTGGGGATTTCAGTGGTTTGCCCGGTCAACCTACTGGTTGGCTTCCGGAGGCAAACAATTGACTGAATTTTATATGGCAACGGTGGATTCCATTCCGTCACAAAAATCGGAAATTCCGGCTGTTGATGTTTTGTGGGAACGCATGTCCAGAGAATATCCATCCGTAAAAATGCTCGAAGTTCACATTCCTGAAAGCGACAGTTCGGCCATTGAAGTGGCCGCCAATCCCGACGATCAAACCTACTGGAAAGCCGATTACCGCTATTTCGATCAATATACATTGGAGGAAATTGAGGTGACTCACCTTTATGGCAAATTAAGTAACACAACAGTTGCCGACAAAATTGCCCGCATGAATTACGACATCCATGTGGGGGCGATTGCCGGGCTGGCCGGTAAAATACTGGCATTCTGCGCCAGTTTAATCGCAGCTTCCCTACCGGTAACCGGGTTCCTGATTTGGCGAAGCCGACGAAAGAAGCAGCAAAAACCTCTCTTTCAGTAACCGGAATTTTATACATCTATTGAAATACAAAACCATGTTTGGAACTGCAATCCAGAAAATATTCAGAAAACCAACCGATCGGCCAACCGACGAAATTGTTGTTTTATATGGAAGTCATTCAGGCAATTCGGAGTTTATTGCAAAAGAAGCGCAAAAGTACCTGAAAAAGAACGGGCTTTCGGCAACTGCCTGCGATATGGCAAAATATGAGTTCCGGAAATTGACGAATGAAAAGTCGGTTTTGATTGTCGTCAGCACACAGGGCGAAGGCGATCCACCCTATTCGGCTCAAAAATTCTGTAAAAACCTGTTTGCCGAAAATGCGCCATTGCTGACCAACCTGCAATTTGCCGTTTGCGCGCTGGGCGACAGCAGTTACGAGCATTTTTGCAAAACCGGAAAAGACATCGACCAGCGGCTGGGTGAACTGGGCGCCATTCGCTTTCATCAGCGGGTTGATTGCGATGTGGAATTTCACCAGGCTGCATCGGGTTGGGTGTCTGAGGTTCTTGGGAAATATTCAGGAAAAACCGAATCGGCTCCTGTTCAGATCGACACCGAAAACCTGCATCGGCTCTACCCTGCTATCGTTAAAGAAAAGCTCCGGTTAAATGAAGGTTCACCAACTGAAACCTATCATATCGCATTGGCAGTTGAGGATTCCGATTTCCGTTATTTGCCGGGAGATACCGTTGGCATTTTTCCTGAAAATCAGGACGAATTAGCAGATCAAATCCTGAGACAGTTAAACGTATCGCCAGAAAAGGTTATTTCATTTGAGAATAAGTCAATTCCGTTTCGGAAATTACTCACAACGCAGTTTGAACTAACCGCCATCAGTAAAAAATTGCTGGAAAATTATCAAAAGCGAACACAGAATCCGAAACTGGAAAAACTGTTGACCGACGGGAAAATGTTGCAGGATTTTATTCGGCACCACGATGTGCTGGACGTCATGGTGAAATTCCCGTTTTCGGGCAATCCGGAAGATTTGATTGCTGTTCTCCGGAAGCTTCAGCCCCGGTATTATTCCATTGCTTCCAGTCAGCGGAAACATCCGGGCGAAGTTCACCTGATCGTCAAACTGGTTCAATCGGAGCAAAATGGGCGAATCCGGTTGGGAGCCTGTTCTTCGTACCTGAATCACTGGATTGAAGTTGGTCAGAAAATAAATATACAACTGATACCCAACGAGCAATTCCGGATGCAAACCGGAGAAGTTCCAATGATTATGGTCGCTGCTGGAACAGGAATCGCACCATTCCGTGCTTTTCTGGAGGAACAGGAAAACAGAAAGTTTCAGGGTAAAAATTGGTTGATTTTTGGGGAAAAGTATCGGGATTTCGATTTCTTCTACCAAAAAGAATGGGAACATTGGTTGGCAAATAATTACCTGACTCGTCTTGATGTGGCGTTCTCGCGCGATCAGGCTGAAAAAATCTATGTGCAGCACAAAATTAAGGAACAGGCCAATGAATTTTACCAATGGCTAAATCGTGGGGCGCATGTGTACGTTTGCGGATCGGTGGCAATGGGAAACGAGGTGAGGCAAGTCATTTGCCGGGTTATACAAACGGCAGGAGAAAAAACTGAAAAAGAAGCCACTCTGTATTTGGAAAAACTAGTGAACGAAAACCGCATTCACCAGGATTTGTATTGACGAGGCATAAGTTAGTTCTGATTTAATGATCACTTCCTCCACTCAATCACCCTTTCAATCTTTAATCCTGAAATTAGGTCATACTTATCCTTATCCGATTTGAACGATGCCGACAAACCATTGATTCCGCTACAGATTGTATAAATGAGCAGGTTTGGGTTTAGTAATTGTCAAAAACCTGATCGAACTGATGAAAGGAGAGAAATTGAAAAAGCGACAATACAGAAAAGTTCTTGAAGCTTTTATGGAAACGGTGAAAGAATCTTTAACACGGAAGGAATGTTTACCTTTCAATGTGTTGTTGTGATACACAAATAATCTTAATGCCTCTTATCCCCCTACCTCCAGCCCCTTTATTCCGGTCTTTCGTTCCTCACTCCCTACGTTCAGGAGCTTCCGTTATCCCGCAAGAGTAACTCCTTCATTTCGCTAAGTCACCCTAACCCTAGTTGACACGCTCATTCAATCGTTACACTTGCCTCTGCCCGCGCCTACAAGATTCTCAAATAAAAGTTCCTGTGCTTTCGGTAACTTCATTCCATCCATTTATCCGAACCCGTTCGGAACATGTCTTTCATTCAGCAACCTTCAGCACCGTGCACAAGAATATATGCTTCATTTCACTTCGCTCGCCCTGCCCTCCGGGCAGATATCGCTACTTTTCATTCAGTCTCTACACTTGTTTTTTCCACCGCCCAAGATTTTAGAGAATGTTTGATAGCTTTTTATCCCCCACCTCCAGCCCCTTCATTCCGGTCTTTCGTTCCTCACTCCCTGCATTCAGAAGCCTCCGGTATCCCGCGCAAGAGTAACTCCTTCATTTCGCTAAATCACCCTAACCCGGGTTGACCCGCTCCTTTAATTGTTACACTTGCCTTTGCCCGCGCCATCAAGATTCTCAAATAAAGCTCCTGTGCTTCCGGTAACTTCATTCCACACATTTCACCGAACCCGTTCGGAACATTTCTTTCATTCAGTAACCTTCAGCACCGCGCACAAGAGTATATGCTTCATTCCACTTCGTTCGCCCTGCCTCCGGGCAGACCTCGCTACATTGCATTTTGCATCTACACTTGTTTTTGCTCGCGCCATCAAGATTTGGAGAACGTTTAATGGCCTTTAGAAAAAGGCGTTATTAATTTCAAATCATGTATATAAAAGTTTTTCTTTCTCCTTTGTGCTATTTAAAATCAGGCCTTTCCGTTCGGTGTTGCTGTTCTGATGGCAAAGGTAAATCCGTGTTTTGAGGGTATGCAAGTTCAAGCCTACGGTTTTGCAGAAAATCTCCATCCTCTTTCGTCGGATAGTATTTTCTGAAAAAACCTGCATTCCCAAACACTACCTTTTCAAGCCACCAAAACAACAACGACCGACCCGATGGAAAGACGCATAACTTTAAATGATAATACCATGAAAAAGAAAAATAGAAATAACAGTTTTGAAAATGTGAGTAACGAAAAACAAAACTCACTCACCTCCGGAATCCGCATAGGTTTTGGTGGAAATTATCCAATCATCAAACAGAAATTCGTAAAAATTAAGGAAGCTGAATATTCAACTGATTTCGAGTTTTTCATTCAGAATCAGGTACACATGGTTGTAAGTAACAATGAATGTTGCTCGATTTGTAGTTCAGTTGAAAAACGAGTATTCTGGCAAGGCGCTACACCTTCTGATGATGCCGTATATAAACTGACTGAAGCTATTCATAGTGATATTATATCCTACCGTTACGGCGGACAATTAGTTTACAAATTAAAAACAAGGTGATGAAATTAGCCGATATTAATGAAGACTGGAAGCATGATAAAATCTTCATGTATAAACAGGGATTGATTGAGTACCAATGTAAAGTGAAGTATCTGCCATTTCATAATGAGAACAGGAATGAGTATGAAAATCAAGATTTGTCAGAAATCTATACTCCTGTTTTCCATTTTGAATTCAAAGGCATAAATACTCAAGGAACAATTTATCAATCACATTGGATTATGACTCATACTTTGGTGTGGTTTTTGAATAATTATCCCGATTCCTCGTTAGAAATAATGGTTCGATTTGCTGCAAAGGAGAATGGATTTGTCGATAGGATTTCTGTAGTTAATCGGCAATTGCAGAAAGGCACACAATTATCCATTTTTTAATTTCCTATTATGAAAGGAATATTCAACAGTTTACCAGTTCGGTGGATTCTCAGACTCACTATCATTGCCATTGCTTCATATATCACCAGATTAAGCTTTTGGTGGTGCTTGTTGGCTTATATCGGCATCATGTTCTTTATTGAATTTGCGAAGAATATGATTGTTGTAATCCTTGGGATCGTTTTGGTTGTTGGTGTATCCCTGGCAATGTTTTTTGGATTATTGACCTTATAAAATTTTATGGAGAAGCGATCAGAATAAAAATATTGAGATTACTTATAGCAGGGCTTTTCGCCCTGCTTCTTTTTCCATGAGCCTAACCGAAGAAAAAGAAGCAAAAAGCCAGAATTTTAACATTGGGTAGAACACTTAAGAGTAATGAATTCGTATTATTTTTGAATAAATACAAAAGCAGTAAATTATGAATTTGAAAGTATTGTCCAATCCTACCTTACAGCATCTTGAAGAAATTAAGAAATGGCTGCAAACGGAAGATCATTCGTCGAATGAAGGCTTTTTCTGTCAAATGGATACGATTGAGAATTCATTTCGAAAAAATAGACTCATAGTCATTACCAAAGATGATGTTGCGATTGGTTTTCTTTCATACTATTACTCTGACAACATTGTCAATATAGAAATTGCGGAGGTCAAACCTAGTGAGAGAAAAAAGGGAATTGGTAAGTTATTATTACAACGTAGTTTTGATAGGTTTATTAAAGATGAAGTGTTAGTTGCTCAACTATTTTGTGCTCCTGCAAGTTCTGAAAAAATATGGAAAAGAATGGGATTCAATAACTTTCCCAATGAAATAATTAAGGAGTCAAGAATTTATTTGTATCACATATTGGTGGAAACAGCAGAATTTTATACTCAAGAGAATGAGACCGAGCTAATAGAATTATGGGATTTTGAAGATTATAAGAATGAGCGTCCCCCGAAATGGAGATGGGAGGTGAAACGTAAAGAAAAGTCGAATAATTTGATTAAACCAATAATTCACCCATGCTCAGATGAATGGTCTGTAGCTCATAAGATTGGCTCAAAAATAAAAGAAAAAAGAATAATGAAATCTTTTGACAAGAAGAAACATGATGGAGGGTATTTTTTAATTGTCACTGAACTTGATAAATAAAATGTAAAAAAGGCAACTATAAGCTGCCTTTCATGTTTTCTTTTGAATACAGTACAAGAATAGAAACTATTACAATCTTCCAATTGTCCTCGCCTTGACCAAATCCCCGTTCTGAATAACAAACTTCTGATGCCTGCCACCATTCTTTTCGAACAGTTCGACAACCAGTTGTTTTTTATCCGGAATGGTAAATTTCTTAAATGCAAAAACGGTACTTTCTGCCTCCTTACCCTTTATCGATGTCATGTAATTATAAGCCCGGACTGGTTCTATAATTGTTTCCTGGATTGCTGTCCGTTTGACCACCTTTTTATCGACAATTTTGAACACAAGGAAGTCAACATCAAAAGGAATGTCAGAGGTGTTTTTGATTTCAGTGTGGAAGAATATCAGACTGTTATGGCAGAAAATACCCCGGAGCGAAAACTCAATTCCAAACTGATTGCTATCTAAATGTTTAATCCTTTTCCGGTTTGTTTTGTAGATCCTTTCCATAGCCATCTGAACGGTCTGGGGTGACTGGTCGCCTAATTCAGAAAGATATACCTCCATCGAATTCTCAGGCTGATTGCCTAACTTTTCAGCATGAAGAAAATCTTTCATTTCAATGTTCAGCTTTTCCGGATTGTCCGAATAGTTCACAATAAAGGAATAGAAACTACCTTCATCGGTAATCACGGAAAAATTGGTTTCTTCTGGGAAGTCTTTTACCGCAGCTTTTACCCGAACTACATTCCCGGCACCCTCAGCTTTTCCTGCAATGATATTGGATGAGCCCAAATCAATATAGGCAATCCCGGATGGAAAAATCAGGTGAACTGTTTTATCATAGGTCACTTCCAGGCAATAAGAGGGAATAACATTGTTTTCAGGGATAGCCTTTGTGTTATCGTTTTGTGCAAAAAGAGAGAAAGTTGATGTAAAAAGCAAGACGAAAATTATTGGTTTCATTTTGATGGAGCTTTAAGATTAAACAATTTGATTTTAATTGGATGGCATTAGCAACAGGCGATGCCCGGCTTTCAGAGTTACTTTGGTTGTCCGCAGCTTTTTCGAAACATACTGAGATGTTCCCTGAATGAGACTTCGCCCAACATCGGCAGCCAATTGTTGCCCGGCAGTTGTACCTTGTGTAATGCTGATGCTTGTTCCGGCATCGCGCCCCATGGAAGCAGTGATTTCCTTTAACGAAGTTGTTTCCGCAGAACCGGGAATAAACAATCCCGGCTGACCATCAGTATCATAAGCGGTTAATTGAACCGGAATGATATTGCCGTTATTTTCCAGCGAATGGACAGCTATTTGCAGTCGTTCCCCCTGAATCTGTGCGATCCCCGTGATAAGCGAATTCACGGGAAGTACCATATCTCCGGCTTCTACTGCTTCGAGCAGGCGAAGTTTTACGTTTTGCCCGTTAACCAATGTTTGGGTACTGTTCACACATACCCAAACCGTATTACTGTCTTTCTGTTTGCTTTCATTTCCCCCGGTTATAAAGGAAGAATTCCGGGGTTGTGAAACCTGCCTGATAAACGCGGAATCACTGGTATTCTGTTCCAGTGACGAAACCGTTTGATCTGCAACAGACCTGACTGCTTTTGAAAATGTTGGTTGTTTTGATTTTGTAACTGGTAAAGAAGTATTTATTTGTGAGGATTCCTTTGTAATTACCGAACCGGATGACTCTGGCATATATTTGGATGCCAATTGATACGACTTTTCCATCAGCTTTAGCTGTTCATCCATTCGAACGGGTTGTTCTTTCTGAGCAAGCTGAGTTTTTAAGTCTTCAACTTCCTTTTTCAGCTTTTCTGTTTCGGAATCTTCTTTGGGCTTTTCGTAGAAATCACCGAGCGTTTGATTAATCCCGTGGTAGGCTGACACCGAATGCTGCATCGCTTTTGCGGGCTGTTTCGTGCCAGAATACTTTTCTCCAAAAGTTGGTTTATCTGCTTTATTATTGGTAACCGATAAATCAAATTTTGCAGGTTCATGCTGCCCAATCATTGCAGAAAACTCATCCAGCGAGCGAACCGGTTTTTCCTCCAAAAGTTTTTCCTGTTCAAAAGCGCTGATTTTGTCTTTTATCAGTTTGCTTTCCCGGGGCATGGGCAGTTCTGTATTTAAACCCGTTGTCCCTTTGGGTTCACTGCTTTTTTCAGAAGGCCTGAAAATAAGCCAGAGGCTCGCGCCACAAACCGCGAACATCAGTGCAAAAACAGCATATTTTTTTAGCTGTTGCTTTTGCTGCGGTTTCAATAGAGTTTTATTGTTTTTGTCCATGAATTACATTTTTAAGTTTATGAATTAAACTGTCCTGTGGTAAATCAAGCGATTTGATATGCTTGATTTCAGGCACCTTCCGTACCTGATTAGTGAAGGAATCCCAAAGCATGAAGGGAAAAATGGCAACAAAAAGAAAGCATAAGCCGAATATGGCAGGTTTGCGTTTCTTTTGCGGAATCCGTTCACATGCTTTTCGAATGGTATCATCCAGCACCTGGCTGGCTTTGCTGATTTTTTCACTCATGGCTACCGGTTGATGGTTTGAATGTCCCTGTTTTCCTTCACCGTAAAATTCTCAATCGTAAAGCCATGCGGATTGTTATCGCTTCGCACTGAATTAATCAGGTCGCAGGTGGTAACCAGGCTCCGCTCGGTAATGTTACTTTCACGGATGATAACCTGCCGGGCGTAAGTGGAAGCCAGGTAAGGATAGTTCCTGAAATCAACCACAACGCTGTCAACCTGAAGGGTCTGATTGATGTTCCCCGAAATAATGCGGTTGAAATATCCCTTCTCAACCAAATCCTTGTAATAGGTATATACACTTTTGTCTGACAGGAACATCGCCCGGTTGATGTTGGATTCAATGGCGTTTTTATCCGGCGAAAGCGTGAAAAACAGTTCGTGAAAACGCCGGATGTGTTCCCTCGCCTCAACCGGGCGGTTCTGTGCTAAATCCTGCGAAAGGGCAAGGATTAGCGACTTTCCTTTGTCCAGCACATAGATTTTCTGCCGTTGCTTTTCGGCAAACCGATATGCGCTGAAAACTGAATAACCGGTAATGCCTGCACACAGAATGACAAAAACAATCCCAAAAAGACGAATCTGCCTGAAACTCGTTTCGATATTTTTTAATGATTTAAATTCCATAATTGATTCCTTTTACTTTTTTAAAAGTTTCCCTGTTATATTCCCGGCAGATGCACCGGCCACGCCTGCTGCGACAGAACCTGCCTGGCTTGCTGATGAACTGACATTCTTCCCGTAATTGCCCATACCCCCGGCCATGATAATCCAGTTTGCCACTGTTGGGATAGTGAAGTACCCGATGATTCCGATAACCATAAACACGATATACACCCCGTTGGAGGCATCTACGGAATAGGTTGGGTCTGCCTGAAGCTTGTCAATATCGGATTGTAACATCAGAACCTGAATCCGCGCAAGGATGGAACTGAACAGGTCGGAAACCGGAAGCCATAGATAAACCGAGACATAACGCGAGAACCATTGTGTCATGGAGGACTGGAACCCGTCGTAAACACTGATGGCAAAAGCAATGGGGCCAAGAATGGAAAGTACAATCAAAAAGAAGGTGCGGAGGGTATCAATAACCAAAGCTGCCGCCTGAAACAGCAGTTCCAGAATTTCCCGGAAGAAATCGCGGATATTCCTTTTCATGTTGTACATGCCCCGCTCAATGTACATTCCCGACATGGTAGCAAGGTCAGAAGGGCTCCAGCCCAATTCATCCAGCTTTTTGTCGAACTCCTCATCGCTGACCAGAAAGGCGGTTTCCGGGTTTCGTTTCATGGCCTCGGTTTCCAGTTGTTCTTTTAAGTCGCGGTATTTCTGCATATCAAAAGTCTGGGATTGGAGCATCTGGTTGGTTCCCTTTACCACAGGGCTCAGCACCGTGTTGATTGTCCCCAAAACGAAGGAAGGAAAGAACATGATGCAAAAGCCAATGGCAAAGGGTCGCAAAAGCGGATAAACATCAATCGGCTCAGTCCTGGCAAGTGATTGCCACACACGGGAAGCCACATAAAGCAGCGCTCCCAAACCGGCTATTCCTTTTGCCACCCCAGCCATTTCGCTGCATAAAGGCATCATCTCCACATAAAGGCTGCGAAGAATCTGATGTAGGTTATTGAAATCCATTACCAGTATCTTTCGTCAGCATTGCCATAAAGCGACAGCATCCGCTGCGCATCACCTTTTTTTTGCGCTCTCAGATAAGAAACAGAAAGGTTCTTGTTGGTATAGTAGCGCACCAGATTCCGGTAACGCTGCACAGAAGTATAGACGCCATCAATGACATCAATGCGTTCTTTGTCAGTCATGGAAAGTGAACTGGCATTGACAATCCCTTTCAGGTCGAGCAAAAGGTTACTGCTTTCTTCCAGCAGTTTGGTGTAGCCAAAAGCAATGGCTCCTAATTCCTCCAGCGTGAAATTTTCATCCTGAATCATCAGTTGATAAGAATTGATGTAGATATCAGCAATATCGCCAACCATCAGAATGGTTTCCTGAACTTTCCGGGCATCCTTTACCAGGTTGTTCACGGCTTTTAAGGCGTCGTAATATTCTTTCCCCTGTTCGTACACCTTCTTTACTTCCTGGAAGTTCTTTATCACATTGGAAACCGTGTTTGATGTTTGTATAATTTCGTTGGCAGTGTTGACAATACTTTGGACAAGATTTACCGGGTCGGTTACTACAAATTGGGCTTTCAGGTTAAATGTGCTGAGCATGATGAGCAGCCCGGCTATAAATAGTCTTGTTTTCATGTTACTTGTTTTAAACGTGAAACATTAAGCATTTCGCTTACTGGCAGCCAGTTGTTTGATGGCCCGTTCAATATTCCCGTCCAGTTTTTCGGTTAACCGGACAAGTTCCAGTTTCTCGGTTTCTTCGGTCGTATAAGTGTAATACTCTTCCAGAGAAACTTCGGTGGCATAAACCGCAGACTGAACACCTCCCAGGCCAATCCATACCTCTTTGTATTTACGCTGGGGATGGTTGGCCAAATTGATGGAAAGAATCTGCGATTTTTCTTTTTCGTTCAATCCAAGCAATTCCTGAATGGAGCCGAACTTATTAATATACTTGCGCTGGTCAAGCAGGATTTTACAATCGGAGTTGTTGATAATACTTTCCTTGACAATTTCTGAAGCGATAATATCATCCACCTCCTGTGTGACCACGACCGCCTCGCCAAAGAATTTCCGGACGGTTTTAAACAGGTATTTAATGTACTCCGCCATCCCTTCTTTGGCAATTGCCTTCCACGCTTCCTCTATTAATATCATCTTTCGAACGCCTTTCAACCGTCTCATTTTGTTGATAAAAGCCTCCATGATGATGATGGTCACAATGGGGAAAAGCACTTTGTGGTCTTTGATATTATCCAGTTCGAAAACAATAAAACGCTTACTAAGCAAATCCATTTGTTTGTCCGAATTCAGCAGATAATCATACTCGCCACCGCGATAATACGGTTCCAAAACATTCAGGAAATTGGCAATGTCAAAGTCCTTTTCCCGTACCTTTTTCAGATGCAGCATCTCGGAATACTCATCCCGGACAAATTCATAAAATGTATTAAAAGACGGAGCTATCTTACCATCCTGATTCAATCGTTCGATATACTGGCTCACCGCATTCGACAAAGCCACCTCCTCCGAGCGTGTCGGCGCTTCTTCCTCATTTTTCCAGAGTGTAAGGATAAGCGTTTTGATGCTCTCCTTTTTTTCAATGTCAAACACTCCGTCGTCGGTATAGAATGGGTTAAACGCAATCGGGTTATCTTCGGTGTAGGTAAAATAGACCCCGTCTTCGCCCCTGGTTTTGTAATGGATCAAATCACACAATCCTTTGTAGCTGTTCCCGGTATCAACCAGAAGCACATGCGTCCCCTGTTCGTAATATTGCCTGACCATGTGATTGGTAAAAAAGGATTTTCCGCTTCCAGAAGGTCCAAGGATGAATTTGTTCCGGTTGGTGATGATCCCTTTTTTCATGGGCAAATCAGAAATATCGAGATGCAGTGGTTTTCCCGTGAGTCGGTCGACCATTTTTATCCCGACAGGCGATAAGGAATCCCGGTAATTGGTTTCTCCTGTAAAAAAGCACAAGGCTTGTTCTGTGAACGTGTAAAACGATTCTTCGGAAGGGAAGTCAGCCGCATTGCCGGGGATGCCCGCCCAAAACAATGTCGGAACATCTACCGTGTTGTAACGAGGTTTGCATTCCATCAGCGCAATCTGAGAACCGGCATCGTTTTTAATCTGCCGCAGTTCTTCCGGTTTGTCGCTCCATGCCAGCACATTAAAATGCGCCCGAACAGAAATCAGCCCATTGCTGTGCGCTTCGTTCAGGTACTCTTCCAGCCATTGTTTGTTGATCTGGTTGGCACGGCTGTACCTCGAAAGCGAGTGCATGTTCCGGGCCATCTTTTCAAAACGGGCAAGATTGGCCGAATGATCGTCAATAAAAATGTACTGGTTGTATATGTGGTTGCACGACAACAACAAGCCAACCGGTGAAGCATAGGAAAGCAGGCAACTGCTGCGGTCTGTCGAAAGTTTTTCGTACCGGCTGTCGGTGGTCACTTTTGCGGGCAGGTCGTCCAGATCCGAAAGGGTATGAAGCACCAGAGAATTATCCCCGATTTTCATTTCCCCCGGATTCAGCACGATGTCCTTCAGACAGGTGGTTTGCTCCTGAGAAAGTGAAAAATACTTCTCAACGATTCCCGGGTCCTTTTCTGTTCCGGTAATTTGCTCCGGTGTAAGCCTTGTGAACCTGATAAAATCACAGTCATTGATGATTTGCTCAAACTGGTTCACAGCTTCCACGAACCGCAAAACGGATTCCTTATTCTTTATCTCTTTTGGAAGAAGAGTGCCACGTCCCAGCGAACTGAACGTACTTTGCTGCCTGCTCCGTTCTTTGGTTGTCTTCGTCAGGAAAAGGTAGGAGGTGTGGTTTAAATACGGACGTTCGTTAAAATGGCGTTCAAACGAAGAACTCAGAAAACTTAAATCCTGTTCCTGCTGTTCTGGTCGGTAACTTTCTTTGATGTGCCAGTCCTGTTTGTGAACAATGGAATAATCGGGCAAAACATTTATCGCTTTGTTCCAGACCGAATGAATGGCTTCGTATTCTTCCGAAGTGACGGTAAACAATTCCGGCAGTGTAACCAGAAAAGCAATAGTGATATCAGCATCTTTGCTGATGATGCAACCTTGTTCAACCGACAGCAAAGGGAACCTGCTTTCGAGCGTCGCAGTTTTTAAAATGCTTCTCATGCCGCCCCCTTTCTTGTTTTTGTGAAGAGCCTGAGAATACTTTTCCGGTTGATTATCCTGCGAGGGAAAGTCCGGATGCCCTGGAGTTTCATCAGTCCGAAACGGCCAAATTTCCGGTTAAGGGAAAAAGTCAGCCATACGACGATGAAAGCCAGAACAAGCCCGGAGAAAATGCAAACCCATTGGTTTATCCCAGCAAGGTACATGATTATAAAAACCACGAATGTACCCAACAGTCCGCCTGCAAAAATGAAAAGGTACTGGCTTTGCAGACCTTTAAATTCTGCTGGTTTGTTCACTCCCTTATTGATGAAATATTCTGTCATATCTTTTACAGGAAGAAGGAACGCAGGATGGTTGCAGCGACAATCAGGAAAATACATGCGCCAAACCAGGAGGCCGCGGTTTTTCCGGTATCCGGGTCACCGCTTGAAAATTTTGAATACACTTTCACGCCGCCGATTAAGCCCACAATGGCGCCGATGGCATAGATTAACTTAGTTGCCGGGTCGAAATACGAGGTGACCATGCTGGTGGCTTCGGTGATTCCGGCAGAACCGTCACCTTGTGCAAACAATGCCAATACCCAAAATGAAAAGAACAGGGTTAATATCGATTTTAATGAATTGATTTTTGCCATAATGATTTGTTGTTTTTGCTTCACTGTTTAAGATCAGAGAAGCGGTTTTACTAATTTTTTAATGAAATCTCTTGAGGCGATGTGGTGAAACCACAAGGTAGAATGGGGCTCTACCCGTAATCCTTTTCCTTCATGTTTTTCAGAATTTGGTTTATACTCGGGCAGACTTTTTCCTGCCTGGAACCAAATGTAAAGGCTTAGATCACTGAAAAATAAAAAGTGGAGTATATGGAAGCGAGTGGCCGCGTTTGGCACAGATGGCAAGAATTTATCTGCAATATTTGCCAATTATTAATTTTGAGGACTAGTATCTAATTACGAATTGAGGTACAAAGCCATATTGATGTTTTTACATAAAAAAGAATTTTAATCTTCCCAAATAACACTTATTGCCAAATTTGCGGCAGAGTATACTAAGCAGAATTCGTAAAAAGTATCATTTATGTAATCTTCAGGTACTTCTAACCAAGTTGATTTAACAATTACTTGCTTTGAATCATTTACTGGGTAGATAGTGTTTTCGTTAAAATATTCTGCTGCAACAGAATCGGTTGGAGGTGGTAGTTTTGTTATATCCTTAATTTTATAATTGAATCCATCTGCTCTTCGCCAGAAATGTACTTTATTGTTTTGAGTGTAAAATACACATATTGGGTGATTCCCATCTTCAACAAAGCGATAGATTACAGAAGACCGACTGACATTATATTGGTCAGAAATATTCCGGATAAGTTCTGGTGAAAAAGGAATGGCATGAATTAATTCCGAGAATTTATGTGTTGGCAATAATAATTCTGACGCAAAAGTGTTTGCCTCAAATTCCTGTAATGATATACCGGATTTACTTTTATTATTAAACCATGATAAAGAAGAAATATCATCGCTGTGTTGGATAGGATTTCTTTTGTGCATTAAATAATGTCCAAGCTCATGTGCTATTGTAAATCTCATACGAGTCTCAAAGTCAATTTTACTATTTATGGTAATAATGGATTTATTTTTCCCATGAATAATCCTCCCTTCACATCCAGTTAAAGGCTTGAATTGAATTGGTATTTCCATTGCGTAAACAATATCCTCAATATCAATCTCATATGGCTCATCAATACCAAACTTGTCTAAAATTGAAAGAGCAAGCTCTCGTGGTGAATTATTCATTTTCATTTTCTAAATCATCTAACAGCATGTAATCTTCAAGAATTTTTATCAGCTCGTCCTTATCTAACTTCTCGAAGTTACGAAACTGCATATTAGGACTGCGTTGTAGCAACATTTCCTGAAGAGTTTCGATTGGCAATTCTAAAAGCAGATTTACTTTATCTTTTATTTTTTGGATTCCTTCCTCTAAAATAATGCTATTACGTTCCTTAAACAAACTCTTTTTTGCTTGAAAATACTGGAATTTCACATGTCTTAAATTAACCGAATTATCAAAAGACTCCAATTCCTCTACAGGTAAATCAAGACATCCTTCAAGGTGTATTTGGGAAATTGTATTAAAGTATTTTTTCTTATCCATTGTAAATTAATTTGATAAGCATTTTGTTCTTGCTTGATAAATAAGCTTGTCGTTCTTTTTATAAACTTTCCGTACATCTATATCCATTAATTCAGCTATTTCTTTGGGCTTTTTACTTTCCTTTATTGCCTCCCAATAAAAGTTTAAGTCAAAATCGTCTGCAGTTATCCTTTCAATGCATTCAATTAATTGGTCTACCCTCTCATCATAAATGTCTTCAAATAAATCGTAGTCAAGTTCATCATTATAAATTATTGCTTTTTTCTTGTCTTTCTTCCTTTTATATGAATCTACTTGTCTTGAAATAAGACTATTGGCTATGGTTATCATATGCTTTTCGAGTCTAATATTCTCAATATCCCAATACCAATCAAACAGATAAATTTTTGTAATCGCCTCATTTATATAATAATCCAAAGCAGGCATACATAATTCGGCTTCTGAATGTGCACCATAGTCAGCATATCTAATTCTATGCTTAATAGCATTCTTGCATCGATTAATTACATCAATCCACTCTTTATCTGTTATGCATCCTAACATATCAATGATTAATTTCTTTTCTAAAAAAGTGAATTTCTTTTCGGGAATTTCTGCCATCGTCGATTATAAGATAAATGGAACGAATTAATAATCTATAAAAATAAAAAAAATGGCAACAAATCCACCAAAAGACAGAAGCAGAAAAGGAGCTATAAGACAGCGTTCTCAAGTAAAAAATCCCCAAACAGGCCTTTGGACCAAGCGTGACGCTGAAACTGGGAAGTTTTTGGATGTAAAAACATCAAGTAATGATCCATTTAAAGGAGTTCGAAAGGAGAAAAATTAATTTATGAGGAACAATTTTTTCAATTATTACAAATCAAGCATTCTGATATCTGTCATTGCCGCTTTTGTTATTGCATTATACCTAGCAAAAACACATTGGCAGTTATCATTTGCCATATCTGGTGTGGTGAGCATGTTACTTTTGCTTATTTCAAAATATGCGTGGAATATTAAGCCCTTTAAATGGCTTTTCTGGACAGATGATTTTTCAGGAAGGTATGAGGGTATTCTTAAATACAGCTACGTTGATGAATATGGAGCATTACAGACAGGACAACGGAAACATGTAAAAATTATCAATCAAAATGGAAGTCGTATTTCAGTTGCCTCCTTCACTCTTAAAGAAAATGGGGAAAGATCTTCTCCATCTTATAGTAAAGGGATGTTTGTTGAAACGACTGATGACGAGCACCATTACCGGATTGTCTATCATTACTTGAATGAGGGTAATCAACAACTTGGTTTTCCTCCACATTTTGGAACAGATGTACTAAAGTTCATAAAGAATGGCTCTTCAAAGAAGTTGACAGGAGGTTATTATACAGTTAGAAACCCACAAACTAGGGGCGAATATCATAATCTTAAATGGGTTAGTAATGACCTTAATCACGAATTTTAAAATTATATCAAAATGGCAGTATTACATAGTGAATTTACGAAGTACAACAAAGCAGTTAAGCTTACTGATTCTCGCAAAGAGAAATTAAAAGCAAGTAGAAATGACATCAAAAAGAAAATCAGGGATTGGTTTAAGGATAACAAGCCAGATGAACTACAACCTAAGTTTCATGGTCAGGGTTCATTTGAAATGAATACCGGAGTTAATCCGATCCCTGAAACTGACGAGAATGATAAAACTTTGCTAAAATACGATTTGGATTTCGGTGTCTATTTTATTGAAAAGGAAGACGAAGATAACAAACAGTCAGTAGAAACATGGCATGATTGGGTTTATAATGCAGTTGAAGACCACACCGACAAAGAGCCAATTAAAAAGGCAACCTGTATCCGCGTTATTTTCAGTGATGGTCATCACATTGATTTGCCAATATACTACAAACTTGATGATGTAATTGAACTAGCTCATAAATTAAAAGGTTGGACCGATAGTGATCCTAAAGAATTTTACAAATGGTTTAACAATCTTAAAAACGCGCAATTGGAAAGAATTGTCAGATACTTAAAAGGTTGGAAAAACTATCGTGAATTAAATAATACGAGTCTAAAATTACCCGGTGGTTTCGAGCTTACAATTTTGGCAGCTAACAACTATATTGAAGATGATAATGACGACAAAGCATTTAGGGAAACTGTCCGTAAGATTGATGCGGAGCTAAATAAAGTTAATGGATTTAAGTGTCTCCGTCCAACTACACCAAAAGATGAAAACGTGTTTGAAACTTATTCATTAACTCGAAAGGATAATTTTCTCTCAACATTAAAAAGTTTGCTGAATGACTTAGACAGAGCCAAAGATGAAAAGAACTTTAAAAAGGCTTCTGAAATATTAAGAAACAACCAGTTTGGTGATAGATTACCATTAGGAGAGGATAAAGACGAAGAAGAAAAAAGCAACAACTTAGATAAAAGCCTTGGTGCAGCATTAATAACCCCCAAACCCTATGGAGCTTAAATCTCAAATTTCAGATGTGCTTAAATATTATCCGAGTCTATCCTTTAATGAAATAAACAATTCAATTGATGGCGAATTGTTTATTTCAAAGGATGACTCTTACGATGTGTCAATAGAAATAGCCCCATATCCAAAACATTTTCCAAGAGTTTTTGAAACTGGAGAGCGAATACCAAGAAAAGTTTCCAGGCATATTTATTCTGATTCTGGCTCCTGTTGCTTATCAACCCAGGCAAAGTCTCAAATTCTGCTAAAAACGCAGATATATACACTTTATCTATTTGTAAAGGAAATCGTAATTCCCTACTTTCAAAATAATTCATATTTTGAAATAAATGGACATTATAAAACAAATGAATATTCCCACAATAAGCTAGGTATTATTGAAGGTTATCGAGACATCCTCCAAACCGATAATGATTACCAGATTGCTCTAGTAATGCTTCATAGAATTGAAAGAAAAAAACTTAAGATGCACGACCTATGCTACTGTGGCAGTGGTCAAATAATGAAAAAATGTAACAAGGGAAGACATTACAATTGCTATAAAGACTTGCTGAAAATTGATATTGATGTTTTACAAAAAGATTTAATAGTTGTTATTGAACTTTTAAAACAGATTAATTACCCCAAATAATCCTCTATATCAAATTCTTCCAAATCATCACTTGGAGATCGATTAAATTCATTCTGCCCCAGCTTCCCTAAATGTAAATCAATCAGCTCAACAATCCGCTTTTGATAAGCCAAGGACGAGAAGGCCATTTGTTCAACCCAGTGGGTATTGTCGTTTTCGTGAAGCAGTTTACCAGTTTTTGCCGGATTTTGAGGTTTGGTGCTGCCAACTTCTTTAACCACTTCCATCATTTCTTCAAAAGTGAGGTCGGAAAAAGATTCCACAGGAAGCCCCAGTTGTTCCAATTCTTCCTGTTCTTCAACAGAACTTATATCCAGCTCATATTCCAGCGGCACTTCAATATCCATTTTGCCCGATGAATCGGTTTCAGACACGGAACTTTTCCCGACAGTCAGAACAAACTTACTTTTACCAACAATTCCTTTCGGATTGTATTTTTTAGGTGTACTTTCTCTTTCACTGTAGGCCGTTCCGGTTTTGCTCCATCCTTTCAGCAGGAGGATAGAAAGAATCAGGATTGCGGTAACTAGAATAATTTCAGCCATATCATACCGTTTTGGGATCAAAAAATATCCTTGTTCTTTTCGTTGTAAAGTTTGACGATGTCCTCCTGGAAGTCTTCAAAATGCTGGTTTAGCACATTGTCGATGTAATCGAAAATCGAAATTTCATCGTTGCCGATTACTCGCACAATCTTTTGAATCCGTTCGTGGTATTCCTGCCTGATAGGTACATGCTTTCCTAATCGTGCTTTGCCGTCGGTTGGGCGGATAAAAACAGACAAGTAGCCGGAAGAAACTTCCGCCTTTTTAGCCTTTGGCTTACTCGTTGCTTTCTCTTTTTTTTGCTCTGATGCCTGTTGGTCGTTCTGAATGGTCGAGATTAAAAAGTCCTCGTCTATTTCTTCCGGATTATATTGTTTCCGTGCCATAATTTTACTGTTTAATTATTTGCAGAATTTCCGTAGCCAGCGCGTCAAGGTTGCTGCCTTTTAGTAAAGTGTTGTGGGCAGGAAACAAGGTAGAACGAAAAACCGGTCTGTGACCCGAGGTAAGTTCCCGCCGGAAACGTTTCGAATCGGGTACAAAGGTTTTAAGGATATTCAAACCTAATTCTCCAATCACATTTTCATAAACTTCATAGAGTTCGCTTTTCTCCCGTCCGTCCACCATATTCCAGATCATGTACAACCCTTTGATATTACTTTTCCCCACACTTATCAGGTTTTCGTTCAGCATGGATGCAAATTTCAAAGTGCTCTCCATTACCACCCGATCAGCGCTGACCGGAGAAAAAATATAATCCATTCCGGCCAGTGTTTTTACAATGCCTTTGCTGTTCAGTGTTCCCGGAAGGTCGAAAAAGATAATGTCGGGTTGATTGGCCGCTTTGTCTATCAATTTCCCGGCAGTTGCAATGGCATTTCCCGGTAGACTCTTTTCAACCGGGTAGGCTTTTCGTTTCAGCGATGTAAACTGGTTATAGGCCATCTGCTTATAAAAATTGTCCTTCATCACCTGTTCCATATCGCGCTGGCGCATTTCAGCAATGCTGTGTTGTGGGTAATCACAATCCACAACGGCAATTTCTAATCCCATTACATAATGCAGATAGCTCGACATTAAAATGGTAAAAGCCGATTTGCCCACGCCTCCCTTTTGAGTGCTGAAGGCAATAAATAATGTTTCCTTTTCCATGTTGTTTATTTTATCGGTTAATGATGTTGTTGTTTTATCAATTGTTTTTTCGACTAATCAATTCATTGCCTAATCAATTGAATACCTGAACAACCGCTTAAATGCCTGTTTGAACATTTAATTGTTTAAGCGTTCCAACGTTTAAATACTTCAGCGAACCAATCTTAAATTATTGCAGTCATCGAACAACTGAATCAATAAGTTACTGAACGCAGGGGTTTTCGTTTGAAAGAATAAATAACCCCCTATTTGTCTGTTTGAATATTCGTTGTTTCATTCCACTAATTAGGTTTTTGTTCCTGCAAATGAAGGGATAAAACCCATCCAAAATCCGGTTCGGAATGTGGCTGGAACTGTTTGGCGTCAACTGTCTGCTTTTGGCGTTTTTCGGAATAATGACCAATCAAACCACTCCCTATACCTTTGACCTAGTAGAAAATTGCACTGAAAAATGACTTGGAATTATGGGGCGACAAGCATTAAAAATTACCAACGCTAAAAGAGTGTGCACAGGCACACGGCAAGTTGTGTTTTGAGGTCCTCAAAACGTTTTCAGTGCCTGAAAACCACTTGCCCCGATGGGGAAAATCACCCTCCGAAGTCGGTGATTTTTGATAAGCATTTTATGAACGTTTAAAGCAATAAAAACAGATGACAATGACAACTGAAAGCAGAAAAAAGCACAAAGGCGGACGAAAGCAGAAAAAAGATCCGCGCATCCATCGCTACTCAATTAACCTAAACGATGAAGACAACGCCCGGTTTTTATCGCTGTTTGAAGCTTCGGGAATGAAAGTCAAAGCCCACTTTATTACGGTCTGCCTGTTTGAAAAGCAGGTGAAAGTGGTAAAAATTGACAAAGGGACATCCGATTTTTACATGCGTTTAACCAATTTTTATGGACAGTTGCGGGCAATCGGTGTAAATTATAACCAAGTGACCAAAGTCATCAAGAACAATTTTTCGGAGAAAAAGGCACTGGCATTTTTAGGCCAACTGGAAAAAGCGACTCTGCAACTAGTTGCTGTCAACAAACAGGTAATGGACTTAACCTGTGAATTTGAGGAGAAATGGTTGCAAAAATAAGTTCGGGAAGTTCGTTGTACAGTGCCCTGGCATACAACCATCAAAAGGTAAATGCCGGTGGCGCCAAAGTGATTTTCACCAACAATATGGTTGAGCCTAGGGACGGAAATTTCAGCATCGGGATTTGTACTCGTTCGTTCGAAGCTTACTTAATGGCCAATAATAGAACGGAAAATCCGGTTATCCACATCTCTTTAAACCCTGATCCAAAGGACAAATTAAGCAATGAACAGTTGGCACAAATTGCAGAAGAGTATATGCAAAAACTGGGTTACAGAAATCAACCTTTTGTTGTTTTCAAACACGAGGACATCGACCGCCACCATATCCATATCGTTTCCGTCAAGGTGGATGAAACAGGGAAGATGATCCGGGATAATTTTCAGCATCGTTTGTCCATGCGGATTTGCCGTGACTTGGAACAGAAATACGGACTGATTCCGGCCAATGAAAAACAAAAAGCAGAAGGTTATTCATTAAAAGCAGTTGACTCGAAGAAAGGCAATATCAAGCAGCAAATAGCCAATGTTGTCCGGACAGTATCACTGTCATGGCATTTCCAATCCTTCAACGAATACAAGGCTTTGCTTTCAGTCTATAACGTGCATGTTGCTGAAGTGAAAGGTGAACACCGTGGAAAACTGTACTCCGGAATTGTTTATGCCGCATTAAACAAGAAAGGTGAAGTTTTCGCAGCACCCATTAAATCTTCAAAGTTTGGCAAACAGGCCGGAAATGATGCCATTCAGAAACGGATTGAAAAAACGAAAGAGCTTATCAAAACCAATAACCTCAAGGAAAGCCCGAAGGCAACAATTACAAAAGTGCTGGAATCCTGCAAAAGCAGGGCGGATTTTGAAAAGCAACTTCTGAAAAACCAGATTTCAGTTTTGTTCCGCGAAAACGAATCGGGACGTATTTATGGCATAACCTTTATCGACCATCAGCAGAAGTTCGTTTTCAATGGTTCCCGTCTGGGAAAAGAATTCTCAGCCAATGCCTTTGAGCTGAAATTCAACGAAGAAAAACATACGCCAGAATATGAAAAGTCAGCGGAATTTGCACCGCCTCAATCCACTTTTGCTCCTGATTCAATGCTTGATAATTTGTCCGGGTTATTGACTATCGACAGCCGTGGAGAGAACCCTGAAGAGGAAGCCTTTATCCGAAGAATGAAGCGAAAGAAAAGAAGAAAACGAAAACTATAAGCTATGCAAAACGAAGACGATGTACGAAGCCTTGCCAAAATAATCGAATTGATTAGGGGTGTCAGCATCCTGATTCCTATCATTCACATCTATTGGTTTTGTTATGAATTCCTGTCAGAGCAGAACGCAACTCTACCAGTCATTGACAAAATTCTGCTGAATTTCCAGAGAAATACAGGCCTGTTCTCAGAACCTGTCTGGACAAAACTCGTGAGCTTTGGATTGCTTGCCATCTCATGTCTGGGAATCAGAGGCGTTAAAGAAGAAAAGATCACCTGGGGTAAAATATCTGTCTTTTTGGTTTCAGGGTTTCTGCTGTTCTTTTTCACCGGTTTTATTATGAGACTACAATACCCAATATCTCTTAAATGCAGCTTTTACGTGCTTACCTTGGCTGTTGGATATATTTTCCTATTAAAAGCCGGGTTATGGATGAGCCGCCTGATAAAAAACAACCTGATGGAGGATGTTTTTAACATGGAGAATGAATCGTTTATGCAGGAAACCCAGTTAATGGAAAACGAATATTCCGTGAACCTGCCCACACGCTTCAGTTATAAAAGGAGAACCTATGTTGGGTGGATTAACGTGGTAAATCCGTTCCGGGCAAGCATTGTTCTAGGGACTCCGGGTAGCGGGAAGTCTTATGCCATCATCAACAATTACATCAGACAGCAAATTCAAAAAGGCTTCAGCATGTACATCTACGATTTCAAGTTTGATGACCTGAGTGTTATTGCATACAATACTTTATTGAAAAACACGGACAAATATGAGTTTCTGCCTAAATTCTACGTGATAAATTTTGATAACCCCGAGCGGAGCCACCGGTGTAATCCGATTGCACCTGAATTTATGACCGATATTGCTGATGCTTACGAATCAGCCTATACCATCATGCTGAACCTGAACAAAACCTGGATTCAAAAACAAGGCGACTTTTTTGTCGAATCACCGATTATCCTTCTTACCTCGATTATCTGGTATTTAAAAATCTACCAAAACGGGAAATACTGCACTTTCCCCCATGCCATCGAATTTCTGAATAAAAAGTACGCTGACATTTTTACTATTCTTACTTCGTACCCTGAACTGGAGAACTATCTGTCCCCATTCATCGATGCTTGGGAAGGTGGCGCGCAAGACCAGTTGCAGGGACAGATTGCCAGCGCAAAAATCCCGCTTTCGAGAATGATTTCACCGCAACTGTACTGGGTAATGTCGGGCAACGATTTCACACTGGATATCAATAATCCGAAGGAGCCTAAAATCCTTTGCGTGGGGAATAACCCCGACCGCCAGAACATCTATTCCGCAGCACTGGGTTTGTACAATTCCCGCATTGTAAAGCTGATAAACAAGAAAGGTCAACTCAAAAGTGCGGTGATTATTGATGAACTTCCAACTATTTATTTTCGAGGACTGGACAACCTGATTGCCACGGCCCGGAGCAACAAGGTGGCTGTTTGTTTGGGATTTCAGGACTTTTCGCAGCTAAACCGCGATTATGGAGACAAAGAGGCCAAGGTCGTAATGAATACGGTTGGCAATATTTTCAGCGGACAGGTGGTTGGAGAAACAGCTAAAACTTTGTCGGAGCGGTTTGGGAAAGTCCTTCAAAAACGGCAGTCGATGACCATCAACCGGCAGGATAAATCCACTTCGATAAACACCCAGATGGATACGCTTATTCCGGCGTCAAAAATCAGCAACCTCACCCAAGGCGTCTTTGTCGGGGCGGTTTCGGACAATTTCGACGAACGAATCGAGCAGAAAATATTTCATGCCGAAATTGTAGTTGACAATGAGAAAGTGGCCAAAGAAACAGCTGGATACCAACCAATCCCTGTAATTACAAATTTCACCGATGAAGATGGAAAAAATCATTTGCAGAAGGAAATTGAACACAACTATCGGCGGATAAAAGAAGAAACGGCACAAATAATTGTGGATGAACTGGAACGGATTAAGAAGAAATAATAAACGGATGTCATTTTAACGCATTGTTGTGAGTAACAAACCGCAATGTCACTATGTAATTTTGTATATTTATCGTTCAACTAAAATTAAATTCTCTGAGCAAAATAATGCTGGTAAACCAATCAATAATAGCAGATATAAAGTCCATTATCGCCCAGTCGCGGGATAACGCAGTCCGTGCGGTTGATCATCAGCGGACATTGATGTACTGGCACATTGGTAAACGTATTTTTGAAGAAGAACAGGATGGAAAAGATCGTGCAGATTACGGAAAGTACCTCACCGAATACATTGCCGGCGAATTGGAACCGGAGTTTGGAAGCGGCTTTTCGAAACGGCAAATCGAATTGTTCCGACAGTTTTACCGTACTTTTCCAATTACGAATACACTGTATTCGCAATTGAGCTGGAGTCAATATAAGTTGCTGATACGTTTGGACGCCCCGGAGCAAAGGGAATTCTATATTGCTGAAACAATAAAAAATAACTGGACCGTGCGCCAATTGGAGCGGCAGATTTACAGCAATCTGTACGAACGCCTTTTGGTAAGTAACAACAAGGAAAGCGTACTGGCGGTAGCAAAAAGTGAAAAACAACCCTCGGATGCCAAAGAGATTATCAAAGACCCGATGTTTCTGGAATTTCTGGGATTGAAAAGAGAATCTTCTTACTACGAAAGGGATTTGGAAGCAGCCATCATCACGCATTTGCAGGAGTTTTTATTGGAGTTGGGCAATGGGTTTTCGTTTGTTGCTCGGCAAAAGCGAATACATATTGAGGGTGATGAATTTTTCGCGGATTTGGTATTTTATAACCGGCTGTTACAATGCTTTGTAATTATAGAAATAAAAACGACCAAACTCACCCATCAGGATATTGGCCAGTTGCAGATGTACGTCAATTATTACGACCGCATTGAAAAGCTGCCACATGAAAATCCGACCATCGGTATTTTGCTTTGTGCCAGTAAGAATGATGCAGTTGTACGATTTACTTTACCTGAAGGACAACGGCAAATTTTTGCCAGCCAGTATAAACTTTACCTACCAACAGAACAGCAATTACTGAATGAAGTAAATAAAGAGTTAGAGAGTTTTGAGGGGAAAGAAGGTATTGACGAAACATTATCTGAATGACTATAATTATCAATAGATTGGAAACGAACTAGCGCAAATGTTAATATAACTCAAATGAATTGTAATACGAATCATGCTCATATTTGCAATAGAAGCCGATTGTCCACTTTTAAGGTTTCTATTTATTTGTTGTTTTTCATTTTTTTATCGATTAATGTCTACGCTTCAGATATTTACATTGCAACTTCAGATTTGAACCTTCGAGATGGAGCTGGAACAAACTATAAATCCTTGATTGTTATTTCAAAAAGTGACACCGTAAAATTAATTGAAGATACTGGTAATTATTGGGTAAAAATCGAGTATAAAAATAAAGTCGGGTACACTGCCAAACAATTTCTTCAGGAAATTCAGGTTGAAGAAATAAAGCCAAAAGAAGATAATTTAACTACAAATGAGACAAATGATAAAAGCTCTTTCCCAGCTATTCTCGTAGGATTACTAATAGCAATTTTTATTGCATCTGTACTGGATAAATCTGGAAAAAAGCACAGAAGTTTATCATTAACAAAGTTTCTGTCGTTCTTTTTGGGAGCTTTGGGTTTTCAAAAGTTTTATTTGGGAGAAACAGTGAAAGGAATACTGTCGATCCTATTTTGTTGGACATTTATTCCTGTGCTAATTGGATGGATAGACTTTGTTAAATTCGCATCTGTTAGCGAAGAAAAATTCAGTCTCAAGTATAATAGGAATTATAAGTCATTGAAAAAAAAGATGCAGGATAGCCCTCAAAACACACATAGTGAATCAATTAAAAAAGAAATTAAAACACAGGACTCACTATCTTCAAGTCGAAAAGAATTTACTAATCGAGACCAATCAATTATTGATATAAGTTTAGAAAAATTCGATTTATCCGTAGAGCATTCAGCTCTTTTTGAAAGCACTTCATTACAACCTCCATATTGGGGTCACTCATATGTTTATTCCTATGATGAGATAAATTATGCTACTTCAGAGCAAAAGAAATACTATTCCTATTTTAAAAAGAAAGTCTTAAAAGGGGAATTTGTGGATATTCAAGGTTATACGAATTATGCTTTCATTTTATATTTTGACTTCCTAAAAGAATATCAATATCACAGGAATATAAAATTGCTTGAAGAACAATTTAAGTTGATAGGTCAAATTTGCCCCAAAACAAAGAATTATACTTTACGAATTTTACAAGATGAATTAAGTAACAGAGAAGACACTTATTCAATTGAAAAACTCAAAAATTTAGACGATCCACTATTTCAATTTGAAAATGGTTTTTCTGAACATAATCCTTATGCGTATAAACTTGGCAGTTTGTATAAAGACCAACTAAAACTAAATCCAAAGGAAATCGATTGGTTGAATAAAATTTGGCATAACTCCAATGTTTTTCTATCCATTGAAGATTGTGTGATAGAAGTAATGCGCTTATATTGTCTTGTTTTAAAAGAGTTAGAACAAAAATGGAATGTGAGTAATATCACTGATAATATTACAGAATTGATAAATACAGAATTGATACGCAAAAAAGATTATTTTGAATCTTTTGAATCTGATATTTATCTCAGTATTTTCAAGAGAACTGAAAATGTTGTCAGAACAGCATACATTAATAATAGAAAGATCTCAGATGAAATTTTACTAAAATATAGCACAAGAGTACAAACTAATTTCAATAAACTTATTGGGGACTTTGTTAATGAACTTCTCGTTGTTAATATGGAAAATATTAAACCACCTAGCAAGGAGACCCTGATAGAACTAAACGCCCAAAATGTCAATCGATGGAAAATTGATTTTAAGAAGCTTACTGATTCGTTCCAAAATAATGAAATAAATATTTTTATTAATGGAATAATAAATCTCGAAGAAACGAACCAGAAAAACCCAAACATAGAGAATATTTTCTTTGAAGCATCAAAATTCGTTGCAAGTTATGATAAAGTACAATCGTTAAAATACTATGCGAAATACATCTACTATGATTTAAAATCAATGAAATTTGACAACAAGGAACTTACAAAGACAATTCAGAAATCGTTATTTAAAACACAAGAACAATTCAACGATTTCAAAAGGATAATTACTGAATTGATCAAGACATCAGATATTGAAAGAGCCTTAGAAGAAATTGCAAAAATATATATCCCCAAAAGAAAGAGGATTCAACTTGACAAATCAAAAATAAAGGAAGTTGAACAAAAGCATGATGGAACAGTAGAATTATTGAATGGATATCTGGAAACTGAACGAGATGATTTTTCAGAAGATAAATCATTCGATAATACTGACGGAACTGAAATTGATGTAATAACTCCTGTCCCTATCAATTCAATATTTGTCGCTGGTATCCGAATGGGAAAAGTGCAGGAAGAATTATTAAAAAAATTTATTGAAAATTCTTTCGAAATTCGGCATGACGAAGTAGATAAATTTGCAATAGACAATGGTATGTTTAAAAATCAGTTAATTGATAGCATAAATGAAGCGTGTTCAGAATATCTAGACGGAGAATCTTTGATAGAAGAAAACGACGAGACTTATGTAATTGAAGAATCTTATTTTAAAGAAATAGCAAAATAAATTATGGCATTAAGAATAAAAGAAAAAGAAGCAACCGCAATTATTAATTCTCTCTCAGGAGGCGTAGTTCCAAGAATTGGAGTACAACATATAACAGTTGGACGGAAGCTTGAAATAGAAGCCTTTACATCAGCACTCGATGACGTAAAAAATGGGCATAGTATGGTGAAGTTTTGGATCGGAGATTTCGGCTCTGGAAAATCTTTCATTTTACATCTAATAAACACTGTTGCCATCAAACAGAAATTTGTTGTTGCCAATGCTGACTTTACACCCGAAAACCGGCTTTATTCGAATGACGGGAAAGCCGTGGCTTTGTATAGTGCTATCATGGATAATGTTGCAATCCAAACAAAACCAGAAGGCGGAGCTTTACCAACCCTACTAGACAGATGGATTGAACAGGTAGTTACCAAAACTGCTCAACTCAATAATATTCCACTAACTGAAATCAGAGATGAGCGTTATTTGAATCTCATTCAAGAGAATATTATGCAAACAGTAAATGAGGTAACCGAGACCGGAGGATTTGATTTTGGAGTGGTTGTGATTAAATATTATGAGGGATATATAAAAAATGATGAGTATTTAAGAAGGAGTGCCCTTAGATGGCTGAAAGGAGAATACCGAACAAAAACAGAAGCTCGGCAGGATTTGGGAGTTCGTGAGATTATTAATGATTTAAACTACTACGACATGCTCAAAAATTTCTCCCATTTATTTGTCAGCATGGGGTATGCCGGTTTTATGATAAATCTTGATGAAGCAATTAATCTTTATAAAATTTCAACTGCAAATGTAAGAGCAAAAAATTACGAGAAAATACTGACGATATTCAACGACTGTTTTCAGGGCAAGGTCTCTAACCTATTTATAAATTTTGCTGGTACAAAAGAGTTTTTAGAAAATGAAAGACGTGGTCTCTTTAGCTATGATGCGTTGAAAACCAGATTGGAGACCAATAAGTATGAAACGGCGCAATACCGTGATTTAGCGCAACCAGTAATAAAACTTGTACCGTTAAGTCATAACGAAGTATTTGTTTTGCTTAAGATGCTTAAAGAAATTTTTGATGTCAATTACAAAGTTAATATTGGTATTACAGAAGATGACATTCAACTGTTTATGGAAGAAATGTTTAACAAGCCCGGAGCAGATGAATTTTTAACTCCTCGTGAAGTAATTAGGGATTTCCTGAATATTTTAAGCATCTTACGGCAAAACCCTGGAGCTGACAAGAATACGTTGATTTCAGAAATCAAAATTTCAGACGAAAGGCCTGACGAAAGTGTTCTTGACTCAATAGAAGAATTATAATGTCTTACCAATTATTATCGGAGCCGATTCGAAAATATATTCGCGATAAGCGGTGGGAATCTTTGCGACCTATTCAGGCGGCCGCCATTTCTAAAATCATTTCAACAGATGATAATTACATTCTTGCATCCCGAACAGCTTCAGGTAAGACAGAAGCAGCTTTTTTACCTATTCTTTCCAAAACAGATTTCAATCAATCTGGTGTTCAGGTTCTTTACATTTCTCCACTGATAGCTTTAATAAACGATCAGTTTTTTAGAATTGAGGAACTGTGCAAAGACCTTGAAATAAAAGTAACTAAATGGCACGGCGAAGCAAAAAAATCACTGAAAACTAATCTTATTAAAGAACCCAACGGTATTGTCTTAATCACACCCGAATCATTGGAAGCAATGTTTGTAAACGCTCCTTATAATGTTTCAACATTGTTTGGCAATCTAAAATATATTGTGATTGACGAAATACATTCATTTTTAGGAGTAGATAGAGGATTGCAGTTAATGTCTTTGTTATCAAGAATTCAAGAGGTAAATAAGTCCAAAATTATCACCATAGGATTGTCTGCAACCATTGGGGATGATAATTACATTGAAGCTAAGCGATTGACAGGTGATGTTACAAATACAAAAGTCTTACTTGACAGGACAAAAAAAGAAACGGAAGCAAAATTCAAATATTTTCACAATAGCACTGCAGAATTATCACTTGATTTATTGAAAGATTTATATAAAGAAACATGTTCCCATAAAGTTTTAATCTTTCCAAATAGCAGGGGAAGAACCGAAGAAGTTGCAGTAAAGCTTCGAAAAATATCGGACAGAGTAAACGGACACAAATTTTATTATTCTCATCATTCCTCGGTGGACAAAGAAATTAGAGAAAGTGTCGAACATTTTGCAAAAAATAATGTGCGATTCAATTTTTGCATATCTTGCACTTCAACCCTTGAACTTGGAATTGATATTGGAACAGTTGATAAAATTGTTCAGATTGATTCGACTCATTCCGTCGCTTCCCTTGTTCAAAGAATTGGACGCAGTGGTCGGAAAGAAGGAGAAAAAAGCATTGTAAATATTTATGCAACTGATAAATGGAGTTTATTACAATCATTAGCTTGTTGGCTTCTATACAAAGTAGATTTTTTAGAGCCAATTAAAACAGCACAGAAGCCTTATGACATTTTATTACACCAGTTATTGTCCATTGTTAAACAATTGTCTGGTTGTTCTCAAATTGAATTAACAAAAAGGTTAAAAAACAACTTCGCATTTCACCCATTTGAAGAGCAGGAGTTAAACTCACTTATTGAAGATGCAATAAAATCTGATTACTTGGAGGAAATTCAACGTGAATTAATACTCGGAATCGAGGGGGAGAAAATTGTAAATACCAGGGAATTTTACAGCGTTTTTAAAACTGAGCCAAACTTCAAAGTAATTCATTCCGGGAAAAAAATTGGTGATATCCCATTTTCACCTCAGGTGAAAATGGATGAGAATATTTTGCTTGCAGCAAAAATCTGGAAAATAGTAGATATTGATTTCGAAGGCGGAACGATTATTGTAATTCCAGCAAGAGATGGTAAAAAACCAATGTTCTTTGGTGGCGGCGGAAACATCCATCCAAGAATAAGGGAAGAAATGTTACGAATCTTAAAATGCGGTGAAACATATCCAGAACTTGATAAAAACAGTAACTCTGTTTTGAATGAATTAAGGAACGACTTTAAAAGATTTCAAATCAATGATTTTATGTACGAAAGACCACTAATTGAAAAAGAAGGCAAACTTCTGATTTTCACTTTTACGGGGTCCAAAATAAATAAGAGTTTGAGTTTTTTGATAGGTCTGACAAAGCGAAATATTTCTATTGACGACCATAGTAGTTCTTTAGAAATATACATGGCTAAATCTGAATTAAAAACAATGATTCAAGATGTTAATAAAGTATATCATGATATTGACAACTACTTAATCCCAGAACTTGAAAAAAATGAATCATTAATCGGGTTTTCAAAATGGGGTTCATATCTGCCTATGAAGTATAAATGCGAAATTGTGAAAGAAAGATATTTTGATTTTGAGGGTGCTATTAATTTGATTAATAATATTGAGCTAATAGAAGAATAATCAAACACTATAAAAAGATAATCACGAAGCCATTCTGATACTATTTTCCAAAATACATCAACAGAAATTCCTACATAAACGCCACACCCAACCCCTTCAACGCCAAACACTGCCACCTTCCCTGAAAACCAATATTTTCAGAAAAAACACTGGTACATTAGCTTTTAAATCATTAAAAGCAATGTATTATGAAACAAGAAATGAACGACCAGAATGTATTACTGGTCAAAGAACAAAAAGAGAGCAAACTACGTGCAGTTAGCGGTTTTGATGAAAATGGCAAGCTGCAAACCGAACTTCCCAACCAGGCCAATGCCGCCAGCTTTTTGAAAATCGACAAGTACGGAAACCCGCTGGAAAATTTCTTCTCCAATTTTCACCGGCAATACCAGAACCCAACCGAGTTTCGGTTTTTCAAAGTGCCTGCCGACCTGACAGAAAAAACTGCCGTTGTGTTGGATAAGATGCTGCAAAACCCCGAAGTTCCTTCCAACAAAGAAACCCTCAGCAAGCACGAAGTCATGCCGGAGCAGTATCTTCAAAAAGAAGAGAAGCAGGGAAAGACCCCAAACCTGATTGATGAAAGTAAGGTGGACTGGTCGCAATTGGAAAAGCTGGGGGTATCGAAAGACTTTCTGAAGAACACGAAGAACCTGGATTCGATGCTGAATTTTCAGAAATCGCCGGATTTAATCCCCATTACCCTCAAAACCGACAACATTACCATTCACACCGATGCGCGTTTGGCCTTCCGGCAGGATGAAGACGGAAACTTTAAGGTAGCTGTTCACGCGGTTAGAAGTAAACCGGAACTGGATCGTCCGTATTTTGGTGTTAAGTTAACCGATGAAGACAAGACAAACCTGCTTCAAACCGGCAATGCGGGTCGGATTCTTCATCCGCAATACAAAGAAGGGGAAAAAACGCCGGTATTCCTTTCCATCGACAAACTGACCAATGAGCTTGTCGCCGCCCGCGCCGATAAAATAAACATTCCGGAGGAAATAAAAGGGGCAAAGCTGAATGAGAGTCAGCAAAAAGAACTGGCAGAAGGTCGGGCAGTTTTTATGGAAGGCATGACAGCCCGCAGCGGAAAGGAATTCAGCGCCTGGCTACAGGTTGATGCTGATAAACGGGGCATTGGTTTTCGTTTCGACACACGGCAGGAACAGAACCAAAATGCAAACGACCAAAGACAGGTTCGTATTCCTGATTCCCTCCTTGGGAAAGAGCTAACCGAAGAACAAAAGCAGAAGCTGGAAAAGCGGGAGACCATTTATGTTACCGGGATGAAGGACAAGGAAGGCCAGGAGTTTAATGCCTACGTGAAGATCAACGATGAAAAGGGGAAACTCGATTTTTATAAATGGAACCCCGACAAAGCTCAAACCAAAGGAGCTGAAGTCACTCCTGACAATAACAGCAAAACACAGGTAGCTGTGAATTCTGCAGGTAAAACCGACGAAGCTACCAAACAACTAAAAGAACCATTGGTAAAAGAGCAGGTTAATCCTACCGAGCATCAGGCCGAGAAAAGAACCCACTCGAAAGTTCATTCCATGTAGTCAGGCAGATTGTTGCTACCGATTTATTCAAGACGTTCAGGAAACAACCTGAACGTCTTTCCATATTCAAATTTCACCATCAAAATCAAACAGCCATGAATACAAGCTATCAGGAATTGTCCTGGTTTAAACTATCGCTTTTACATTTTTTATATGAAAGTCATCCTGAGTTAACTGAAAACACAGACTTGCTGAATGCCCGTAGCGACCTTGCTTCAAAGACTTATTCGGAAGCAGTAAAAAATGGACATACCCAACAGGAAGCAGAAGAACTGGCGCTCAAAGACCTGTATCGGGGCCTTCACTTTTCGAAACACGATACACTGGTTACTATCCTGTGGAACGAATTCTCCAGACTTATTCCGATGGGATTAGCCAAAGAGTTTGCCATACGAATACTTCCCCAGGTCGAACCCATTTTCTCTAAATACAAATTGACCGATGACTTTGCTTTCAGCCCTGAGTTTAGTGGATTATACAGCGAGTTGACCGGGACAATCTCAATCTGGCTGGAAGACCATGAGCTTCAATAAAGAAAAACATCTTCGGGCCAACATCGAGACAATAAAACTTGTCTTTCAGCTTGAAAATGGGAAACGAAGCCCGACAATCGAAGAACAGGAAGCACTGAAACAATATTCTGGATTCGGTGCTTTAAAATGCATCCTCAACCCGGCAGAAAGTCTGTCAGACATTGCTTACTGGCCAAACTCGGAAGTTGGGTTGTTCCCTTTGGTGACCGAATTACATGATGTGCTGAAATGGGATTCCCGGTCGGAACAAGAGTACAAACAATACGTGGGCAGCCTGAAAAATTCCATTCTGACCGCCTTTTATACGCCTCCTGAAATAGTACAGGTACTTGCAGAAACGCTAAAAGAAAACCAGGTGTCTCCCGAACGTTTCCTTGACCCTTCAGCAGGATTGGGAGCTTTTATCTCCGCTTTTAAAAATCAGAATGAAGGGCTTTCTGTAACCGGTTTTGAGAAGGATTTACTCACCGGCAAAATACTATCAAAACTTTATCCGGAAGATAAGATCAGGGTTGCCGGTTTTGAAGAGATTGAAAGCCGCTACAATAACCATTTCGATGTGGTTTCCTCCAATATCCCATTTGGCAATGTGGCAGCTTTCGATGCATCGTTTTTGAAAAGCAGGGACAAAGTAAAACAACAGGCTTCCCGAAGTATCCACAATTATTTCTTTCTAAAGGGAGTAGAAACGCTTCGGGAAGGCGGGGTTCTGGCTTTCATCACTTCGCAGGGGGTAATGAACTCACCCCAAAATGAACCTGTACGGCAACTACTGATGGATAATAGCCGACTAATTTCAGCAGTCCGGCTGCCCAATAACCTTTTCAGTGATTATGCCGGGACCGAAGTGGGCAGCGATTTGATTATCCTTCAGAAAGATTCAGCGAAGAACCGGCTAACACAAAAAGAGAAAGATTTTATCCGAAGCGAAAAGCTTTCAAGCGGAGTGTTCAATAACAACTATTTCAACAATCTTCAAAGAGTTGTGCACACCGAAGGGTTTATTCATACCGACCCATATGGAAAACCTGCTCAGATTTTCATTCACAGAGACGGAATCCGGGAAATAGCTTCGGATATGCGTAAAATGCTTGAAACTGATTTCAGGGAAAGACTCAATGTTGATCTGTTTCATCAAACAGCTTCCGGCAAAAAAACAATAGTGGTATCATTTCCAAGCAAGATTGAGAACAAGCTAACCGAATCAGAACCCATACTCACTTTATACGATCTCTTTGGTTTTAGTCTGGAGGAACGTAGCCAACAAAGTCCTTCCCGGAAACGGAATGGCACAAAACCCCGAGCCCAGCAATTAAACCTGTTTGAGCAACCAACCCTGTTAAACGGGAAACAAACCAAAGAAATCATCTCTTCAAAACCGGACATCAGACCATTTCACGGGGAATTATACAATCACCATAAATCAGGTTCACTGGTTAAAGACAGAAACCAGCTTGGATTTTTAAAAGAACGTGATGGTGAGACTGCCATATTCGAACAATTAAAACTGAACCCAGGACAGGAAGCAAAAGCCTTACTTTTTATTCAAATCAGGGACACTTATCATCAATTGTACAACAATGAGGCAGTAAGCTTTAAGGAAGATGCAGCAAACCGCAACCTTCTAAACAGTTATTATGACGATTTTATCAGGAAGTACGGAAATCTGAACGACCCCAAAAACCTTGGCTTGCTGAAAATGGATTCCGGGGCGAACGAAGTATTGGCACTGGAGCGGGGTGTAAACGGGGAACTGGTAAAAGCCGATATTTTTCACCAGCCAGTTGCTTTTAACGCCAAAAAACTGGAGCGGGTGGAAACCTCAGAAGAAGCACTTGCCGCTTCACTGAATAGGTATGGCGAAGTAAGAATGGATTATATGTTGTCCCTGCTGAACGAAAAAAACCGGGAGGAACTGATTCAGGAACTTCACGGAAGAATCTATTTTAACCCGCTCATCCGGAACTATGAAGTAGCCGACAAATTTATTGCCGGAAATGTAGTCGAAAAAGTCAATGATATTGAAGGTTATCTTTCACGACAACCCAATGATGCCAACGCACAGGAATCTTTAAAAGCATTGCAAAATGCCATTCCCCACCCCATCCCTTTTGAAGAACTGGATTTTAATTTTGGGGAACGCTGGGTTCCGACAGACATTTACCGCCAGTACGCTTCACACCTGTTTAAAACAGGTGTTGATATTCACTATTCGGAGTCTGTTGATGAATTTTCGGTAAAAGCTCAGTTTACCAATGCCAATATCTACGAGAAGTTTGCCGTCAAATCGCAAAGCCGCCTGTACGACGGAATTGCGTTGATGAAACATGCACTCCTGAATACGACGCCCGACATCACCAAAAACATTGTTGTTGATGATAAAGAGGTAAAAGTCAGGGACGGTGAGGCCATTCAACTAGCCAACAGCAAAATCGACGAAATACGGAACGGCTTTACCGACTGGCTGAATGAACAAAGCCCCGCGTTCAAACAAAACCTGTCCGGTTTATACAACTCAACTTACAACTGTTATGTGCGCCCCAAATACGATGGCTCACACCAAACTTTTCACGGACTTGACCTTAAGGCATTGGGGATAACCAGCTTGTATTCGAGCCAGAAGGATGCGATCTGGATGCTGAAACAAAACGGTGGTGGAATTTGCGACCACGAAGTAGGTTCCGGCAAAACGCTGATTATGTGTTGCGCCGCTTATGAAATGAAACGTTTGCAACTGGCCAATAAGCCTATGATCGTTGGATTGAAAGCCAATATCCATGAAATCTCCCAAACCTTCCGGACAGCGTATCCTCATGCCAAAATCCTGTATCCGGGGAAACAGGACTTTAGCCCTGACAAACGAATGAAAATCTTCAATGAAATAAAAAATAACTCCTGGGACGCTGTTATCCTGACCCACGATCAATTTGGGATGATACCCCAGTCGCCTGAGGTGCAAAAGCAGATTTTGCAGTCAGAGCTTGACAGCGTGGAAGAAAACCTGGAAATCGTAAGAAGACAAGGCGGCGAAGTTTCGCGTGGAATGCTGAAAGGTTTAATAAAACGGCAGCAAAACCTTGAAGTAAAACTGAAATCAATTACCCACGATATAGAAAACAGGAAAGATGAGGTAGTGGATTTTAAAATGATGGGAATAGACCACCTGTTTGTGGATGAAAGCCACCGGTTTAAAAACCTGATGTTCAACACCCGACATGACAGGGTTGCCGGGATGGGAAACCCGCAGGGCAGCCAGCGGGCGTTGAATATGCTGTTTGCCATTCGGACTATTCAGGAGCGGACAGGCAAAGATTTGGGAGCAACTTTTCTATCTGGAACAACCATTTCCAATTCTTTAACCGAGTTGTTCCTCTTGTTTAAATACCTCCGCCCTAAAGAAATAGAACGCCAGCAGATTAAAACCTTTGATGCCTGGGCTGCTGTTTATGCAAAAAAGACAACTGATTATGAATTTTCAGTAACCAACGAGATTGTTCAGAAAGAACGTTTCCGGTATTTTATAAAAGTTCCGGAACTGGCAGCTTTTTACAACGAAATTACCGATTACCGGACTGCAAAGGATATTGGTATTGACCGGCCTGAAAAGAATGAAGTTCTGCATAATATCCCCCCTACTCCGCAACAGGAACGGTTTATTCAAAAGCTGGTTGCATTCGCAAAAAACGGCGATGCAACAATCCTCGGACGTACACCGCTCTCACAGCAGGAAGAAAAAGCAAAGATGCTGATTGCAACCGACTATGCCCGAAAAATGTCACTGGACATGCGAATGATAAGCCCGCATTACGATGACCATGTGGATAATAAATCTTCGCATTGTGCTGCGCAGATAGCTTCTTATTACCGGCAGTATAGCGACTATAAGGGAACTCAGTTTGTTTTTTCCGATCTGGGTACTTACAAGCCCGGCGAGTGGACACCTTACAGCGAAATAAAACGGAAACTGATCGAAGATCATCGTATTCCTGCTCACGAAATACGGTTCATCCAGGAAGCCAAAACAGAGAATGCGCGAAAAAACATGATTGAAGCGATGAACGAAGGCCGCATCCGTGTACTGTTTGGCTCGACAGATATGTTGGGGACAGGTGTTAATGCCCAGAAACGGGCGGTAGCCATTCATCATCTGGATTCTCCATGGCGGCCATCGGATTTAGAACAAAGGGAAGGTCGGGCAATCCGAAAAGGCAACGAGATTGCCAGGTTCTTTGCGGATAACAAGGTGGATGTGATTATTTATGCAGTTGAGAAAAGCCTGGATTCGTATAAATTCAACCTGTTGCATAATAAGCAGCTTTTCATCCGCCAGTTAAAAACCAACAGCCTTGGAAAAAGAACCATCGACGAGGGCAGTATGGACGAGAAATCGGGTATGAATTTTTCGGAGTATGTCGCTATTCTTTCCGGCAATACTGACTTATTGGAAAAGGCTAAACTGGAAAAAAAGATTATTGCGCTTGAAAGCGAAAGACAGGCTTTTAACCGGAGTAAATCATCTGCCGGTTTCCGTTTGGAAGATATTCAGCAAAGCATGGATAAAAATTCAGAAACAATTTCGCGAATGCAAAAAGACTGGGATTTGCTTACCAGCAGGATTAAGAAAGACGAATCAGGAAACATTCTTAACCCAGTTCTGTTGGATGGAGTAAAACGTTCCGATCCAAAAGAGATTGGATCAAAACTAAATGAAATCAGCGAAAGCGCCCGAACCAATGAAGAATACCGAAAAATCGGGAGTTTGTATGGGTTTCATATCCTTGTTAAGACCGAGGCGAGCATGAAAGATGGTTTTGATTTTAAAGAAAACCGCTTTTTTGTGGAAGGAGAAAGCGGAATCAAATACACTTACAACAACGGGCATATTGCCAAAGACCCAAAATTGGCGGCAACCAGTTTTTTGAAGGCTTTGGAACGTATTCCATTTTTAATTGACAATCAGGCACGGCTTACTGAGAAAGCGGCAAACGACATTCCTGTCCTGAAGGAAGTAATTAACAGCCAGTGGAGAAAGGAAGATGAACTCAGAAAATTAAAAAGTGATTTGGCTACGCTGGACAGGAAAATTCAGGCAACCATTGGAGAAGATGTATCGAATACAGATATGCAAAACAACAAGACAATTTCTCAAAATTCCAATACTTCCAATGAAAAAAAGGCGATTGAAATATCTGAGCCCAAAGCAAAATTCAGAGTCTGAACCTTCAGGAAAGAATCCATTTTATATATAATAGTTTGCATTTGATATTACAATCTTCTGTGTCAAATAAAAAATCTACTCATTTTCAAAAAGCATTTACAAATAACATTGATTTTGTTTGAGCATAATAAATATTTTTGTTGGGGGACGCAACCTTTTTGCTTTCGCATTGCTCTAAAATTAAATACCTACCTATTATGATACGAATAAACGGATTAATAAGATTAGCCTTACTGCTAATCGTAACATTGATGTGGGGTTGTTGGAAAGATGAAGATACAATTGGGAAAAAAACGGCAAGCGGTAAAACAAGTTTGTTTGAGAAGGTAACTGAACCTGAATCGCCTGATACAAGAACTGGTTCAGATGGGGCCTATATTACTTTATCTGATGCATACTCAGGATCTGCTGGCATGGGATCAACTACAAGTACCGGCGATTGGGGAGGCGGAAATCCAAATGGGCAATTCGAACCGGGGATTTTAACTGCTGGCGAATGGAACGACCTCGACAACTGGGATTTCTGGAATAACTTGTTAAATAATCAGGAGTATTATGAAGATGTAAATAAATGGAACTTAAAAGAAATAAAAAGGTACAGTTTTGTGGTTGCCGATAAAAATGAGTCATTGGTAGCAAACGCTGAAATCAGTCTCCTATCCGGTGAGGTAGAAGTTTGGAAAACCAAAACAGATAATAAAGGGAAAGCCACATTATGGTCGGATTTGGATCTTGGCGGACTAACTGCCAAAGTTAAGTTTGAAGATACTGAAGAAATTGTAGATGCTTTAGAGTATGCCCGGGGCATAAACAAAGTGTACCTAAATAAAACTATAGAAAACAAAAAAATAATTGATATATATTTTGCAGTTGACGCGACAGGTTCGATGGGGGATGAAATTAATTATTTAAAAGCTGAATTAAACAATGTAATTGAACGGATAAAACAAAACAATCCTAAATTGGAAATGCGTTTTGGATCGGTGTTTTACAGGGATGAAGGAGATGAATACATAACCCGCCCTTTCAATTTTACTACTGATGAAACAAGCCTGATTTCTTTTATATCAAACCAGTCTGCAGAAGGTGGGGGCGATTTTCCTGAGGCTGTGCATTCTGCCCTGGATGTTGC
This sequence comes from Prolixibacteraceae bacterium, assembly GCA_035648135.1. Classification (GTDB taxonomy): domain Bacteria; phylum Bacteroidota; class Bacteroidia; order Bacteroidales; family Prolixibacteraceae; genus Aquipluma. The sequence goes on along the minus strand of DASRMB010000079.1, from coordinate 17,179 downwards.
CATTACACAAAATTCGTGGAACGGTAATGCTTCTGCCCGCATATTGTTTCTATTATTAGATGCTCCACCTCACTACACGCAGGAAGTTATTTCAAGTTTGGAATTAAATTTAACCAAAGCCGCAGAAAAAGGTATTAAAATAATACCGATTACAGCTTCTGGCATAGATAAGGCTACAGAATATCTAATGCGTTCTTTTGCCATATTGACTAATGGAACCTATGTTTTTATAACGGATGATAGTGGAGTTGGTAACGATCACCTGGAACCTACTATTGGAGAATTTGAAGTTGAAAAATTGAATGATTTAATGGTAAGACTGGTTGGTGAATATGTTCCTTAAGATTTAATTGAAAACCGAAAATATATTATCTCTCATATAATACCGATTATTCACATTTTGGAAAAACCATTCTGAATAAATTGATGTACATCTGACTCCAGATAATAAGTCTTTTTTCCAATTCTTTTATACGGAAGCTTTCCCAGGCTCCTGAAACGTTGCAAAGTACGCTTACTGACTTTCAAAAGGAGACATAAATCCTGATTATCCAACAGGATTTCATCATTTATTGCAATGTCTTTCTTATCCATCCGGTCAAGCTTTTTATGAACAAGCTCAAACTGGCTTAAGAGCCGTTGCATCCATGAATCAAAATATTTCTGATCGATGTACATGACAGTAACTAATTGATTTACTGTAAAGTTATGGACGATCTGCAGAGTTAATCAGGAAGTCGGTATCGTTTTTTCTATGATTGATTCAGACGAGCTAATAATTAGTGAGTTACAGTATTTATTTGCAGAAAGAATGCCATAAAGAAATGAAAGAATACTCGGTATTAAACTTACTTTCTTCTGCCCATACGCCTAAGCAGTGCATCTTTTAGCTTGTCTAAAAATGGAGACGGAACATTTCGGATTTTCATATCGCTGAATGCACGGGATAAATTCTTATCGAGTTGAATGTTAAAGACATTTTGAATGTAATCAGTTAGTTGTGTTAGCGGCACCTCTCCAAAAGTGCTGGCGCTGTCCCAGGAATAAATTTGTTCCATCAGTTCCGTTTTACTCCCTTGCCAGGTCAGTTTAATTGTTGGGAAACGGAAATAAACAGAAGGAAGTCCGTTGTTATTCAACCGTTCGATTTCCTGCATCAGGTAGGCCATAAGCATATCGTTCGACAGTATCTTTGCTACTTTGAAATCGCAGTTGGTCGAGAAGTTTGAATCAAGTTCGTAATAAAAGGTTTCCAGATATTGTTCCGTATCTGTCTTCCCCCGCACGAAATACAACGAATCCAGGTAAGTGGCACCTGAACGGTAGTAGCGGATAAAATCCAGCCGTTTGATATTATACTTGTTTATTTCGTTCAATTGTTCGTTTAGATACTCCTTCTGTTTCTCCACTCCTGCAGGACGGTTCATTTCAATATTATAAATCTTCCTGTAATATATCAGTCGATAACAGAATTTGGGTTTTATCTCTTTGAAAAAAGTAATCTCTTCCATTTCATTTCTAAATTGGTAAGAAAGGATAAATTGTTTCAGTTTATCAAATGCTTCAGCAAGAACGAGCGAAGCTTCCATCGATTTTTTCAGGGCATTACTTTCTGATGACTCAATGCGGTCTATTAATTCATCAGTCTGTTTGCGTAGTTTGGCAGTGTATTCAATCATAATATTATACTTATTGATTGGGAAACATCTTGGTAGTTGATAAACCGTAATAAATACCGACCCAAATCCAACTGGATTAGCCATTCATAAGGCAATTTCTTATAAATGATGAAAAGGGATTCCCGAAAATAGTTATTCTGACCCGGTTGGATAACCGGGACAATGATGCTTATATATTATGGCAAGCTTACTTACAAAAGTGTGCCAATAGAAGGGTGAACTTACTTGGATCAGCACAAAATAAACTCCTTGGTTCAGCAAAACTGAGAAAGCTTATCAGCTTGATAATTACTTTCTATAATTCGCGAATCGCGAATTGCAAATATTGTAATCACCAAGCATAATGATTTTATCGCATTTTTAATGCTGCATTTTGTTTTCCGGCGAGAATCATTCTTTGGGTTTGATTTACCCTATTGGGTTGCAGTGTTTGGCCGCCAGTTTTGCTTCGTTGCCAGTTCCGTAAAAGAATTGGTTATCACAATTTGTGATTCCAATTTTGAAATCCTTCATCAGTCAATTGAACCATAAAATCGTTAGGAAACCTTTGCATATTACATTTAACAGCTTGGTTAAATACCCGTGTTTCTACATTGTAAATTCCTGCCAGATCGCGGACTAGCATTACACGCTGGCTCCTGATCTCGTAAATTTTGCTTTGAATAACTTGTAACTCCGTGATTTATATATTTTTCCCGGCCTATCAGATAAGTTGGAGCATTGTTTCTTTTGAGTCTTTTTAAACTCTTTGTCTGTTTTTTGTGCCTCAACTATTCGCAATCTTTCACTTCAAGGCACACTCCTCATTAGCAGGAGGCCTTTTCCAACCAATTTTGGTTTATCCCCCCCTTTCCCCATAAGTTATATTTTTTATTAAACAGAGGTTCAACATGCAAAATATTAATAACTTTGGATTTATGCTAAACCATATGGATGTAGTTCAACGTTCAATACCAAATAATATTTGGTATAACGTACGAAACCCGAATAGCATTTTCAAAATTTTAATTGGATAATCGTATCATCAATAACTGATAAACATGGCAGAGAATAGAAAACCTCATTTACTTCTCAAAAATCAGATAAAAACAATCACGAAATTTCCAAAAAGAGGAATGGGGCCATCCAAAGATAAAGATGAAGAGGATGAAGAAGAAATTGAGGTTAAAAATTATGAACCGAAAAAGAAGTCTTTAAGAAAAAGTCTTACCCTTTTTCAAAATGCTATTCAAATAAGACATGAAAAAAGGACAATTCAGCTCCCTACTCATATTGACTATGTAAAGATTTATTTTCATGGAGTATTTAATCCAGACCTACAGAAAAAATTTAGAACTGAATATGGTCTTTCACCAATAAGATTTGAATATTTCAATAAAGTTATATTATTAGCCGTTGTTGACGAAGAGGCTTTAGAAACGTTTAAAGATCATATCTCCTTTTTCATTGAAACAGAAGAAGGATTTAATCCTCTGGGAACAGATTATTACCTACTTGTCCATATCGAGAAATTTGAATTGCTCGATTCAAGCATGATTATTCAAGGATACAATTCAGAAAATATAATTTTAGATTTAGTTGACAATACAGAACTTACAAATGAAATTCATAATATTTCAAATCAATTAATTGAACTACTGGAATCAACAAAGGCATCAAGTGATTCTTTCAGTTATGAAATTAAATATGAATATTCATTTATTACACTTAAGAATTCCCCAAACCATTTAATCGAAACCATTGTTGATAATTTTGACATCTTCTACAAGGTTCAAAGTCATACATACAAAATTGGACCAGATAGATATAGTATTGAAAAGAGGAGAGAAAGCTTTGAGATATCACCAATTGAAGGTGCTACATTAGTAGGAATTATAGATACAGGAGTACAGCAAAACTCAGTTTTAAGAAACGTTATTGAGAACTTCAACTATGATCTAACAAATCCAATTGACCCTTTACCAATATTGGACCTTGAAGGCCATGGTACAAGTATTGCAATGCTTGCTGCTTTAGGTACCGATTTTTATGATATAGCTTCAGATAAATATAAATCGGCAGTTAAGATTGTTCCAATCAAAGTATTAGAAAACGAAAATGGCAATTATAGTATAATTGATCTGGAAAATATTATTCGGGATGCTGCTGCTAACAACATTAAACTATTTAATCTATCGATTAATGAATCATATTGCAAGTTATATAACGAAAGTATTTCGGAACAAGCATTTTTATTGGATAAATTAGCCCATGAATTAAATATACTTTTTTTTATTTCAACAGGCAACTTAGATAAAGCTGAGATGATAGAAATGCGAGATAATCCGAATTCCTTACATAACTATCCAAACCATTTTTTCAATCCTGGTAACGATTCCAATTTTCACAGTTGCGAATTCACAAATATTCATTCTCCAGCAGAGTCATTCAATAATGTATCAGTCGGAGCAATAGCAGAAAACTTAAATGACGATGACAGTGATCTTACTTATTCAAAAGATCTTCCTGCCTACTACAGCAAAAAATATCATTTAAATTATAGTGAAAAAATTAACGGTCTTCATCTTACAAAGTCCGTTATAAACAACAACTTGTTTAAACCAGACCTGGTGGCTCCTGGCGGTGATGCAGTAGATCCAAATTCTGGGATGGAAGTATTATCATTGAGACCCGGTATTCTAACTGAATCTTCATATGGTACTAGTAATGCAGCTCCATTAATTACTAATATGGCTGCTCGTATTTTAAATGAATATCCAAATCTAAATTCTCAAACAATAAAAGCTCTACTGATCAACTCTGCTGGCTTAACATACAATTCTGGCTTTTTAAATACTTTAATTGAAAAGTTAAAAGATGATTATATTAATAATAATCCACGAGATTTTGAAGGATTATTAACTAGAGCTGATAAAATGAAACTATCTAAGTTCTTCAACAAAGATAGATTATTGAATTATCTTGCCGGACATGGTTTACCTAATCAAACCAAAGCTTTGTTTTCCAATGATAATTCTGCAACCTTAGTTATTGAGGAAAGTATAAAAGTTAATTGCCACAAAGGATTAATATTAAAACTCCCCCAATATTTAAAAAAACTATCTGAAAATGAAAGTGAAAAAGTAGTGACAATATCTGCAACCCTATGTTATAGTTTTAATCCCATTTTCAACAATTCATTAGCTTACAACCCGATTCATATTAGTTTTGCTTTATTTAAACCAGTTGATAATGACCTTTCCAGAAGTATCGATATTATTGCAGGTTATACAAGTGACCAGAAGAAAAGAAATCCGGAATTAAAAAGAGTTTCGGATTGGTCAGTAAAAGAAAGAAAGTTTAGAAGTGACATTATTTGGTCTGAAGATTATTCACCCGTAGAATCAAAACCATTTTCAAACACTCAAAAAATTTCGTATCCTTTTAGAATTAAAGATTTATTAAATATAGAAAACGAGCTCAATATAATTGTTAGATGTACTACGAAAACAAATATTGATCCGCAAACCTTAGAAAGAATCAGATTAACTGAACATAAATTCTCTCTAGTAATAAGAATTGAAGAAAAGGAAATCAATGGCAATTTATCTGGTAAGCTTTATAGCGATCTTCAAATAATAAATACCCTAGAAGTAATAGTCGTAGCAGACCTTGAAGCCGAAATTTAGAGTTTTTCTTTTAATATCAACTCTTTCAATATACCAAAGTTGATATGCAATTTGGTATTATTATTATCATTCATTTGAAAAAGAGTGCGTTTTATTGCAGTTATAATTGCTCTCTGAATTAAATAAAAAGATAATCCCTCTGATAATTTGATAATTTCAGATAACTCCTTTTTTGTACGAAAACTAAAAGGTGATTTTGTTAAAGTTTTCTCAATCAATTCTTGAATCTGTGTATTGGTCGGTAATCCCAAGCTGATTTTCATGTCAAACCTACGCAATAAGGCTTCATCAATCATTTGCATTTGGTTTGTTGCCGCAATCACAATACTATCCTGTGGAAGATAATCAAACAATTGAAGGATGGTATTTACTACCCGCTTCATTTCACCATGATCCTGGCTATAATCACGCACTTTTCCAATGGAGTCAAATTCATCAAAGAAAATAATGCAATTCTCCGTCGATGCTTGCCTAAATAACTTGGATAAATTCTTACTGGTTTCTCCAAGCTTAGATGAAACAATCGCACCTAAATTCACTACATACATCATTTTGTCCAACTCACCGGCTAAAACATACGATGCCAAAGTTTTTCCACAACCAGAAGGTCCATGAAAAAGAATGCGGTTTGAAACAGGTAAATCGAACTTATTCAGTAGATCAATATCATGGTGCTCTTGAACAAAATATGTTAACTCCTCTCTAATGTCAGCAGAACAAACTAAATTTTCGAAGGAATAATCGGAGGTCAACTTTTCAATGATCAATTCATCCATTGCCCGATCATCTTCTTTCAGAAAATATTTTTTCGAACCAACAGCAGCCAATCCTTTAGCTTGTTGCGCACGTAATCCTTCCTTTAGTATTGATTGCAATTGTAGTGCAAAATTCACTTTTTTTGTTTTCCGTGAATGCTCTATCAATTTACTCAATACATCTAACAGTTGATCCTGATCATTCTCCAGACCAAACCTTGCAATATCCTTTATAAAATCTGCTTGACTCATTTTGTTATTCGATCAGCGAATTTACTCCTTTTTTCATTAAAAAGAAATTGAGAAAACACATCCTCTTGGAAATATAAAATAAACGTTTTAATGTGGATATAGTTTACAGAAAAAAAAATGAAATTACAATTGCTCTATATGATTATATCGACGAAATGGGTTCTTCGTCAAAATTGACGTAGAGAGTCAGTTATCGCTTCGGTAAAGTTTTATCCCCGATCTTTTAACAACTTTTCCAACATCGCAACTTTATCCTTTTCTGCTGCAAGTAACCGTTCATAAAGTTCAACTAATTTATCTATAGGGTTGAAATTGCACTGGTAGTTAACTGCAGATGACTGGTCATGATAACTATTAGCGATTATATTAAATGTTGCTTCGTCGTTAAGATTTTTTATTGCATCAGTAGGAACATTCAACACTTTGGCTACTTTAATCAAAACCTCCTCCTCAATCTGTTCTTTTTGTTCCAGTTTCGAAATGGCTTGTTGAGTCATATTTAACTCATTCGCGATATGTTCCTGTTTTACTCCAAGCATTTCTCGTAGTCTTTTAATATTTCGTCCGTGATGTACTTTAGGCGATGGGGCTGCTGTGTTTGTTTCCATGATAAATCTTTTGTAAAGTTATTCTACTTCTAACAAAAATACGAATTATTTCAGGCTATCAAACCGGATGGTTGTAAAATACAACAGCTTATTTGTGCGATACAAACCTCTGTTGTTAAATACCTCAATTCAGAGCCATTACTTTGTGAAAATATACGGAGGAAGCAATCCTGCCATAACCTCAGTACGTCATGTTTTCTATACAAAGTTATTCTACGTTTTTCATTCAACTTACCAAAGCCTGCATCGCTTTACGGGTCAGACACGCCCATTGTTTTGATGCTTTTGATGTTTTTTCCCTTCGTCACCGGCAAATCCTTTACCGCAACAAGATCAAATCACCCGAGTGAACTGATTCCCGCTTTTTATACTCCCCTGTGACAAATAAATCCATTTACCAAACTTCAAAACTGAATATCCATGCAAAAAGATAAAACCTGCTCTCCGTTTTTCCGGTCTGAACCCGGCGCACCGCCCTGTGCGGGCAAGTGGCTACGGCTTTTACTACTGTTCTGCCTGGCCGCTTTACTTTTTGTAAACCAAGCGAATGCGCAGACAATTACCGTCAGTGGCCGGGTAAGCGACCCGCAGGATCAGCCTTTGCCGGGCGTTACCGTTGTAGCTAAAGGAAGCCTCACCGGGACCACCACTGGCGCCGACGGGCGTTACACGCTGAAAAGCGTACAGGCCGGCGCGGTACTTTCTTTTTCGTTTGTCGGTTTTAAAACACAGGAAATCCAGCTTAACGGACGGACCCGGATCGACATCCAGTTGCAGGAAGACGTTACGGCTCTCCAGGAGGTAACTATCAATGCCGGTTATTATACCGTCAAAGACCGGGAGCGTACCGGGAGTATTGCCCGGGTGAAGGCCAAAGAACTGGAAAACCAGCCTGTGAGCAATGCCTTGTCATCGGTTCAGGGCCGCATGGCCGGGGTCAGCATCACACAGGGCAGCGGGGTTCCCGGCGGTGGTTATAACATACAGATCCGGGGAACAAACAGCCTGCGCCGTGACGGCAATTATCCCATGTACATCATCGACGGGGTGCCTGCTACGCTCCAGTCGCCTTCCTCCCTTGGAGGCACGATTCTTCCCTATGGTGAGATCGACCCGCTCAACGCTATCAATCCGAACGACATTGAAAGCATCGAGATTTTAAAGGATGCCGATGCCACGGCTATCTATGGTTCCCGAGGCGCCAACGGTGTCATCCTGGTCACCACAAAAAAAGGGAAGGCAGGTCGTAAAACGGCAGTTAGCATAAACAGCAGTTACGGGGTTAGCCAGGTAGCCGGAAAGATGGAGATGATGAACACCCCGCAATACCTCGACATGCGCAGGCAGGCGTATGCCAATGACGGCAAAACCAGTTACCCGGCCAATGCGTACGATATAAACGGCGTCTGGGATGATACCCGTTATACCGACTGGCAGGACAAGCTGATTGGCCGGACAGCCACCAATTCTCTGGTACAGTTCTCGCTGAGCGGGGGCAGTGAAACCACCCGCTTTTTAATCAGCGGCAGCCACAACGACCAAACTACCGTATTCTCGGATGATTTCAGGTACAAGACCGACAACTTGTCTACTAGCCTGAGCCATCATTCCACCGACAACCGCTTTGTCCTGAATGCCTCAAGCCTCTTCTCCAACCAGTCCAATAACATGATCCAGACCGAGATCACCAGCGACGCCATCCGGCTGAGTCCCAATGCCCCGTCGCTGTACCGGGAAGACGGCAGCCTGAACTGGGAAAACAATACCTTTACCAATCCGCTGGCGGCTTACGAAAGTACCTATTCCTATAAAAGCAAGACGTTCAATACCGATATAAACATGCAGTACGAATGCCTGCCTTCGGTTTATCTGAAGTTAAACGGCGGGATAAGCTACACCACTTTTGAAGAACTAATGCTCCGCCCCAATACCATGTACAACCCGGCCTACGGACTCACGCCCGCCTTCTCACAGGCTTTCAAAAACCTGAACCAGCAGTTTTCCTGGGTTATGGAGCCACAGATCAATTACCGGCACACCTTTAACGACCATGAACTGGACGTGCTGCTGGGAGGAACCCTGCAGCAAACGCAGCGGACAGCATTGAATGTGATGGGCTACGGGTTTGAAAGCAATGCGCTGATCACCAATCTGGCAGCCGCCGCCAATGTCTCGGTTACCGGGGACGATAAAGTAGAATACAAATATGCTGCTATATTCGGACGCGTCAACTACCAGTATAAAAACCGGTATATCCTGAACCTCACCGGCCGAAGGGACGGTTCCAGCCGCTTTGGACCCAACCAGCGGTTTGCCAATTTCGGGGCCGTCGGCGCCGCCTGGCTGTTCTCCAAAGAAAACTTCCTGGCAGGCAGCTCCTGGCTAAGCTTTGGAAAAATGCGAACCAGCTATGGGATTACCGGCAGCGACCTCATTGGCGATTACCAGTACATAGATACCTATACGGTAAGCAACACGCTGTATGGCGGCAATACCAGCCTGTACCCTTCCCGGCTGTTTAATCCATACTTTAGCTGGGAGAAAACCACCAAACTGGAAGTAGCCCTTGAACTGGGTTTTCTCAAAGATCGCATTCAAATGAGTATCGCGTGGTATCGGAACCGCTCGGGCAACCAGCTGGTGGGCATCCCCCTGCCCGGCACCACGGGGTTCAGCAGCATACAGGCCAACCTGCCCGCCAAAGTGGAAAATAAAGGACTGGAACTGGAATTCAGCGCCACACCTTTACAGACCGGAAGGTTCAGCTGGACCAGCAGTTTTAACATCAGCTTCCCGGAAAACAAACTGCTGTCCTTTCCCGGGCTGGAAGGCTCCACGTATGCCAACCAGTACGTAGTTGGCTACCCCACCTCGATTGTGAAGGTATATAATTACGAGGGCATCGATCCCGAAACCGGACTCTATACCTTCACCGACTACAACAACGACGGAAACATCACTTCCCCCGATGATAATCAGGTGATAGAGAATGTAGCCGTCAGGTACTTCGGGGGCTGGTCGAACCAATTCACCTACAAGCAATGGGAGTTCTCCTTTTTGTTCCAGTTTGTCAACCAAAGGCAGAATAACTACAACAGCCTGATGCCCCGGCCGGGCAGTATGTACAACCAGCCGGTGGAAGTGCTGGATGTATGGTCTGAAGACAATCCCGGCGGGCGGTATATGCCTTACTCTTCAGGAGCAAATGCACAGATTAACCGCCTTCACGGGTACTTCTCCAAAAGCACGGCCGCTGTCAGTGACGCATCGTTTATCCGGCTCAAAAATATCCAACTGGGTTACCGGCTACCGGTAAACAAATACCTGCAAACTGTAAGGTTTTATGTGCAGGGCCAAAACCTGCTGACCCTGACCAATTATTTTGGTCTGGACCCAGAGTTCACGTTAACGGGCTTTTTGCCTCCTTTGAAAACATGGTCGTTCGGTATCCAGCTTAACTTTTAAATTTTATATAAATGAAAAAGATAAAAATAGTTTTCCTTTCCTCTCTTGGGGCGTTACTCCTGTTCTCCTGTGAGAACCTGGTGGAAGTAAGCAACCCCACCAACCAATTGGGCACCTCGCAGGTATTTGAAGATGTTCAGACTGCCAATGCCGCCCTGGCAGGCCTCTATGGGGGTTTGCGAGACCAGTCTGTTATCGCTGGCGCCGGATACGATGCCATCGGTACCCTGGCCGCTTCTTATACCGATGATTTGGATTGCTTCAACAACGACCAGAATGGCGTGTTGGATATTTACCAAAACCAACAACAGGAAACCAACACGGTTATCGTTAACCTTTGGAATACGGCTTACTCGCAGGTTTATTATGCCAATTCCATCATTCAGGGGGCCGAAAATTCAACAGCCTTGTCCGCCGATGATAAAAACCGGCTGAAGGGAGAAGCCCTGCTGGTACGTTCCCTGCTTTATTTTTACCTGCAGCAGCTCTTTGGCGACATCCCTTATACAACCAGTATCGATTATGAGTATAACCGGAGTTTAAGTAAAACCGGATCAGCCGACCTGCTGACTCAACTGGAGACCGACCTGAAAGAAACCGTTTCCCTTTTGGAAGACAATTACCGCGATGCCGAGCGCATTTACCCGAACCGCAAAGTGGCGGAACTGCTATTGGCTAAGGTGTATTTAATGCAGCAAAAGTATCAGCAGGCCGAACAACTGTCCTCAGGGATCCTGCAATCGACATTATATCAGTTCCAGCCCGACCTGGACGAGGTGTTTCATAAAACAGGCAGCCATATCCTTTGGCAGCTAAGCACGCAAAACAGTGGGGATGCCACAAAAGAAGCTTCATTCTATTATTTCTCCGGTGCGGCGCCAAATGCCTATACCCTCAAAGCAGACCTGGTCAATAGCTTCGCAGATGATGACATGCGCAAACAGGTCTGGATGACTGAAGTTAGCTTTAACGGCGACTCCTGGTACAGGCCCAACAAATACAAGAAATTGTCCGGCACCAACACCAATGAATATTCCATTGTTTTCCGGCTGGAAGAGGTGTATTTTATCTTGGCAGAAGCCATGGCCAAACAAAACAGGACGGATGAAGCGTTGCCTTATCTGAACGCCACCCGGGAACGTGCCGGTTTAACCGCGTTTACTTACCTTTCCGCGGAGGATTTTATCAAGGAACTGCTGGCCGAAAAACGGCGTGAATTCTTTACCGAATCCGGACTCCGTTTCTTCGACCTGAAACGCCTGGGCCAACTGGATGAATTAAAAGCCATGAAACCCAACTGGGAAGATTTCAAAAGCCTGTGGCCTTTGCCCCAAAATGAGTTATTGCTCAATGCCAATTTGAACCCGCAAAACCCCGGCTATTAAGTATGAGATCCTTGTATTCATTGTTCTTCCTGTGCCTGCTGCTTGCGGCAGGCCGGGAATTAACAGCCCAGACCCATCCTGATGAGCTGCAGTATATGGCAAACACATATTACCAGCTGACTGGGCTCAAGATGAGCGAAGATGGCCGATGGCTTACCGCCTGGAAATCGTATGACCTGAACCGGGACACGCTCCTGATATTTGACAGCAGTCGTCCCGGAGAACCGGTGGATTACCGGACAAAAGTAAAAAGCATTGCCTTTACCAACACCGGTCAATTGCTGATAACCAGTCCAAACCAGGCCGAACTAATCAAACCGGACAAGCAAACCGCCACCTGCTATCCGGGAGTAAAAAAAGCACAGGTGCTGAAAAATAAGGGCCGGTTCGTGTTACACTACAACGCAGAAGAGCAAAACAGGCTCGAACTGCGAAATATCAACGGAGAACTGGTTAATGAAACCAGCCAGGTGAGCTTCTTTTATGTCACGGGGAATGAACAGGTCTATGCGGTTGCTGAAAATGATAAAAACGGTTTTGATGTTGTCCGGATCAGGGAACAAGCCACAGAGACAGTGTACCACACTGCCGGTAAAATTTCATTTCTGTATATTGACCCCAACGCAGCGGGAATGATTATCCACCAGCAAAATCCGGGAAATACTTCCGAAGATATCGTGTATCTGGATATCAAAACAAAAAACGTTTTTCCGTTAAACGAAGTATTGACGACGGCCTTTCAAAGGGCATTTACCGAAGTGATACAGGAAGGCAATGTTTATTTCCTGAAAATATTGATCCAAAAGGAGAAACAGGACGACGCGGTCGTGGACATATGGAACGGCAATGACAACCGGTTGGAGGAAAAATTTCATCCTCCCCTTACTGTATTGACCTACGTCTGGGAGCCCCGCAAACACTTCATCCGGAAAGTGGGGACGGATCATTTACCTGTTGGTATCAACTCGTGCAATGACCGGTATTTTTTAAGCTTTGACCCCTTCGGTCTTCAGGACTACCGGACCGAATACCCGCCGTTACAGTTGTCTGTTTATGACCTGGTGGAAGACCGGTATGCGCTGCTGGATACCATCGCACCGGAACTTTACCTGTCCGGGGACGGGGTTTATGCACTGTCACCCGCAAGCAGCGGGTGGTATCTGTATCACATTCCGTCAGGAAGCAAAAAGCTCATTGACCGCAAAGGCCTGGGTACACCCTGGTTTTCCAAAGAGAACACGACCGTGCTGTTTGAAGGTGAAGGTGCGGTGTGGCAGTACGAGATAAACACTGCAGTGCTTACCACTGCAGCCGCTTTCGATGGATATCAAACCCGTATCATTAACGGGCAACGGAATGACATCAAAACCAGCAAGGGTACATTTGCCAGTCAACAGGTAAACCTGTCTGATCCCCTGTTAATTGAACTGTATGATCCCGGGGAAAACCAGACTGCTTACTGCTTGTGGTACAACGGGAAAACGGAAGTTATTATACAGCCAACGACCAAACGCATCCAATCGTTGAACTACAACCAATCGTTTACCTGTTTTTCCTGGCTGGAGGAGGATTACAACCTGCCACCACGGCTGGTTTACAAAGAAATGGGCAAAAAAGAATCGGTGGTGTACCAGAGTAACAAACAGGATAAAGCCATTTTGTCCCTCAGACAGGAGATCATCTCCTACACCAACAGCGACGGGATTCCCCTGAAGGGCATTTTGTATTACCCAATGGGTTACGATCCTTCCCGGAAGTACCCCATGGTGGTACATATTTACCAAAAGCAAAACCAACTTGCCAACCGGTACCCCTACCCTTCGTATTACGAAAGCCTGGGATTTAACATCCGGCTATTTCTTGAACAAGGGTATTTCGTGTATTTACCGGACATTGTGAACCAGGGGAAAGCGGGTCCGGGATTGGATGCCCTGGATTGTGTAACCCGCTCACTGGATGCTTTGGCCCACAATCCGCTGATCGACAGGGGCAGGATCGGTTTGATCGGGCACTCCTTCGGAGGGTATGAAACCGACTATATCGCTACCCGTTCCACCCGGTTTGCCGCTTTTGTCTCCGGCTCCGGCCACAGCGATATCGTTTGGGATTCCAATTCCTTTAATTATAATTTCGATATCCCCGATTATGTGCGAATTGAAGCAAATATGTATAAGTTGGGAAAACCTTTTTCTGCTGACAAAGGCCTGTATTTTAAAAACAACCCGCTCTGGCATGCCGAAAAAGTGAATGCCCCGGTTTTGTTGTGGACGGGACTGGAAGATCAAAATGTAACGGCTGATCACAGCATGGCCTTCTACAACGCGCTATGCAGAAATCAAAAAGAAGTCATCGCGCTGTTTTATAAAGGAGAAGGACATAGTCAGCAAAAGGAACAGGCACAGGTTGACCTGACTTGCAGAATACTGGATTGGTTTGATTACTTTTTAAAAGGTAAAGCAGAATGCGAGTGGATAAGCAAAGGGATAAGCAAGAAGGATGCCCGTTAGAGCATCCTTTCTTTTGCTACGGTTTGTAAAGCGGGGCGCCGCACATGGTCTGGCCGGATCGGCTCAGATTGTGAGTAATATTACTCTCATCAGTCCAGGTACATGCAGCACCAGGACTGGTGCTGCACTGAACGCCCGATGATACGCACTGGCTTGAGGAGCTATCAAAATAATAGCCGGTCTCCAGCGAATTTGTCGAACTTTTTGCCGTGTGGCTGGCAATTGCGGCGCCAACTCCTAACAGCACAAACACAGCTGGCAGGAAGATACTTTTTAACTTTTTCATGCTTGTGAAAAATTAAATTTAAGGCCTACTCTGTTCCAGGTTTTCGGCTTCCCCTGTTTTAAAATGCCGCGTCACCGACTTCGCAAAACGATAACGCACAAGTTCATTGCCGGACAAAACAAACAGGTGCCTGTCCGTGGCAAACATCCGGGTCATCCTGTTTTTCCCGCGGTGATAGATATAAAAACTGCCCAGGTATTCCTGTATTCCGGTCCGGTACATATCGACAACCACTGCCCTTTTCCACTGCTCCCTGGATTCGAATTTTCCCATGAGCATGGAGGCATTAAACAGCACCTGCCCTTGTACCGCCGATGTTTTATTGACCACCAGAGGCGGGACGTCCATTTTATGCCGCCCGTCAGAGAGCAGGCGCACCTGTACCTGAGCCCTGAATGTGGTGTCGATGGTATGAAGATTCCGCAATAGTGTAAGCTTCCGGTCCATTACCAGGAACTGGTTGCGGTAGGTATAAATATAAATGAGTTCTCCGTTTCCCTCGTCCCGCAATAATTGCCCGTCCGTATCGAATATTCCGTCCACCTGTTTTTCAAGCAATCCATAGTTCAACTTTATTTTCAGATCCCGTTCAAGGTCCAATGTGCCCAGTACCCATGATTTTGTTTGGCTGCTTTGCGCCCTGAATGCAAAGTTCACAGAATCAATCACCTGCAGTTGGGAGAAATAACAGTCTTCAAAACTGATGGTATGAGCCAGCGAATCGCCCAAAAGTCCCCGGTAAACCACCGGCACCGTGCCATCATACAGGTAAAAATGGGGTGGTTTAATCTGTACCTGTATGAAACGGAACGGGTGCCCCACATTATCAAGGCGTATTTTAACAGTCTTTTTCGTTGTCAAAGCGGTATCCATACTGGTAAGTACCAGCGGGGCGGTCACATTACCCAGGTAGATTTGCCCGTCGGCCATCCCGGCAAAGTAATAGGAGTTTACCCCCAGGTCAAATGCCTTTTCATCCCGGATCGGGTGTTGGCCAAACCTCCGGATAAAGTTGTTTTCTTTTTTGATGATATGCTCGGATGATAAAAAGAGCCCGACAACTACACCTGCCGCCACCAGTGTGGGTAGGATGCTTTTGAGGATTACCTGGTTGCGGCGGGTTCCTTTCTCGTTTTCAGTGAAAAGAATAGCAAACAGAGCCAGTAAAGCAAAGGCGATATTAAAAACAATGTGTTCTCTCCAGCCTAACTTTTCAATAATGCCGCCGCACGAGCAGGGGACAAAATCGCTGTAATTCAGGATCAGGTAGATATAGACCGTGAAAGCAATCATTAAAAAGAAAGAACCATACAGGCCTGTAAGTCGGGTGGTTTTGAAGCTTAAAAGCAGAACCAGCAGCAATTCCAGGCTAATCACAGCCGGGGCGATCAGGCCGGCATAGGCACTCAGCAAAGGCGACTCAGCCAACTGGACCCGGAAGTTTTCAAAATCCAGAAGCTTGCTTATTGCGGCATACACGAAAAGCAGCATATACAGGTAGCAGGTTACCGGGACAAGAAAAGAGAGGTATTTCATCAGGAGCTTTTGCATGGGTCAACTTCTAAGGCCATTTTTAAAATTTTGGCACAGTACCAAAATTAGATGAGCGCCCGCTCTTTCTTCTGAACGGGGATTATTAAACGACTGAATCCGGATTAAGAAAATTCTTAAGCCCGGACAAGGATTCACAGAACCTGGTGCAGGTAAAAATGCAACGGAAGGCGTACCTCACAAAAATTGGGAAGAAAAAAAGAAGTTATCTTGTCGTAAAGCGAGACAACGCATGTATGAACAAAAGGTGGTACGAAAGTCAGGGATGTCCTCGCTCTTTGATCATTTTGCTGAGCGTTTGCGGTGCAATATTCAGATAAGAAGCAATAATCTCTTTGGATACGCTGAGTTCAATGCCCGGGTGGGTAGATAATAAATGTAAATACCTTTCCCAGGCTGAAGCCCCGGCCAATTGACGTGCCCGCTCTGCAAAATAATAAACGTACTGCAGGGAAATACAGCGGGCAAAAATTTCGGCTTCGGGAAATGCTTCAAAAATATCCTGAAGCTGGCGGTAGGATATGGACAACAACAAACTTCCCGGCATCACTTCAATGTTGACATCAGAGGATTTACGCTGAAAAAAACTTACCGGGTCACATACAATGCTCTGCTCTTTCCAGAGGATTGAAGTCTGTTCCCTGCCAGTACGGTCATCAAAATAAAAACTCCGGACAATACCCCGCCCGACAAAGTACATGTAGTCTGACGTATGGCCGGCATTTAACAACAAACACCGGTGCCGATGGTCCGTTACAGTTAGTAACTGATCGAGTGCAGCAATAAGCTCATTTACATATTGCTTGTCTGTGAGCCTTTTGGGCATTGGCTTTAATTTAAAAACTACATCATATAATCCATATTTTTCCATAGTTAAATAAATTTAACTGCTTATCTGCTTCGCACAAGTAGAGAAATTATTTAACTTTGCCTATGGCTATTGTCGAACACTATCCTAAAGATTTCCAGGAATTTCTCAATCAATTCAAAAGTGAAGAGGATTGCTGGAACTACATATTTGAA
>DASRMB010000078.1:0-29885 GCA_035648135.1 Prolixibacteraceae bacterium | reverse complement strand
GGGAATCAATTTCGCATCTTTAAAACTTCCGGCCGAATAAGTGATACCTTCAACCCAATCCGCAGCTATCAGCCCAGTATAATCACCATAACCCGGATTTACAGGTTGACCTTTTATTGGCTCACCCCATTGCAAAAAACGTACATCTTTAAATTCTTTCCAGATGGTTGTCAGCATAAACGGATAAATCTGACGACGCGCATCGTATATGATAATATCCTTTTGTGGAACACCTGCCTGATTAACCAATTGCCTTACCAAAGCCAGAACCATCTGTGGTGAAGCGTCAGTCTGGTTGTCAACTTTTGAAGCTCCACTATTGTTTAAATTGATCTTTACAGCAACTACCTCTCCGGGTTTATGACCTTGTTTTGACAATCCTCTTGAATTCTCGTTGTAATATTTAAAAATCTGATCCCATGCATCTTTATCTTTCTTTTTTCCGGTTAGTTTTCCCAGTGTCGCCGAAAGCATCTCACTTACCTTGTTAATATCCGTGTTCTTATCGAGCCACCACTGGTCTTCATTTAGTTTCCAGTTTCCGGCCCATTTGGTTGCTTCCGGATTGCGGGTCATCACCACACGGCCTGGAAAGATTCCTTTTGCTTCACCAATGGGTTGATTTGACGGTCCTGGTTTCCAGTCGAAACCAACTGCAGGAACGTATGTAGTATCTTGTCCTGCGGCAAATGATTCCTTAATTCCTGAAGGGACAATCGTCATCCAGAATGATAAAACCATAACTACCAAAACCGAACTACCTGCAACCACCCACTTGTGCTGCGCAAACGCTTTCCCCAGGTATTTGATGCCAAACAAACTACCAACTACACCGGTCATCCAGATGACGAATGCGCTGGCCAACGGAAATGCGGCACGCTGACATGGATAACCAGCCCGGCTGGGCTTAGGAATTACCCGAATTAAAAACCATACTAAAGCACCAAATCCAACCACAATAAGAATTAGCTTATCGAATCCGATTTGCAGTTTTGACTGTTTGTCTGTTGTGTTTTGTTTCATTTATGTTGGTATTATTAGTTTAGAATATTGATTTTCCAAAGCGAATTCGTCTATTTGAATTCTCCAAAGGTCACATGCTCCGAAATTGATTTGTCATCCAATATCTGAATAATTGTTGACGGTCCCAAATCTGCAGGCGGAGTCCAAGATCGCAAAGCCCAAACCACTTTTTTTTCCGGAGTAATCTCGATGGCCTGAATGGGCAGATTATTTGCATCAACCTTACCGCTACCGCTCCATTGGTTAAACCAATTGCCAACGATTGTGTTCCCATTGGGGCGGCGTATTGCAACTTGCGGACTGTTAAAATTATACTCGGGTATGTCTTTAAATTGAAAATTCCAAACCATTTCGCCCTTGTTAGAGACTTCGATGATCTGAGACCTGCAACAAGCCAGTATGTTGCCATTTTTAAGTGGTTCAACTCCCCATACTCCCGGAGCACTCATCGTAAAAAGCTCTTTCCCGTTGCTATCATATTCGCTTATTTTGCCCAAATCCATATGAGCAACCATTAATGTTCCCTTTGCAGTAAGCCGGGCATGTCGGAATTGACCGTGTGTACTTGGAGGCATATTTATTGGAATGGTAAAACTTTTTACCGTTTCATTCTTTTTTACATTTACCACGAATACTCGCCCGGAATCGCCATTTTGGATAAACATGACATATTTTTTACCGATCGGTTGAGCGGTATGTATTTCACATCCTTTGGGCGTATCGTAATTCCAAAGCACTTTTTTTTCCGGAGAAATAAGTGTTACGCCATGTTGGTGTGCAAACAAAATATTGCCGTTGGTCATCAATACAGCATCGCTTATCTCGCCCTGGTCTTTGGGACCTTTATATTCCCAAACAATTTGACCGTTTTTCACGATGTACATGTTTTGCTCTTTCGACTCGCCCGCATAAAAGAAATCGAACTGTGACAAGCCTTTGCCAGGCAATGGTTTTGGTAGGTTGTTCGAATTATTTTCCTGAGCAATTGATGCCAGGCCAAATATTGAAACAAGCAGAGAAATGAAGAGAATTTTGTAATTCATTTTTAGGTTTAAGTTTAGTCGCATACTGGTTTATTTTTTATTTAAAACTTAAGTTTCAAGAAGGATAAGATGTCGTAAACGAAAATAGTACAATTTATTTATTTCACTTGCCCTACTTTCAGGGCAAGTTAAATTTTTAAACCACAGATTACACCGATTAGTAGAATAAACAAGTTTTAATCTGTGGTATCTGTGTAATCTGTGGTAATGTTTTTTATCAATATTACCTTAATTCTGGAATTTCCAGAATCAGGCCAGATCGTTTTTCAGGATTTGTTTGTTTTCATGGTAAAGCTTCAGAATCAATTCGCCAAAAAGCGTATTTGCCCATGCGAACCAGCTTCTCGAAAAATCATTCGGATCATTCACGTTGAAGGATTCGTGCATAAATCCTGTTCCGGCGTGAGTGTTTTTAAGCGTTTTCAGACAGTACAGGATTTCTTTGTCCTCTTTACTCGTGATCGACTGCATAACGAGTCCCAGCGGCCAGATCTTGTCCTCTCCGATGTGCGGACCGCCAATGCCTTTGGCAAATTTTCCTTCGTGAAACCATGGATTGCTATCGCTTAAAGAAAAACGACGCGAGTTTTTATAAATCGGATCTTCAGTGGTGCAATATCCCAAATATGGCAGCGACAAAATATTTGGAACATTGGCATCGTCCATAAACAGTTTATTACCGAAACCGTCAACTTCCAGAGGGTAAATTTTTCCAAAATCAAGGTGTTCGCCAACGGCATATTTTTTCAAGGCCTGATCAACCTCATTTGCAAATGAATTGCATTCTCCGGCAAAGGTTTTATCTTTCACAACAGTTGTAAACATTTCGGCTAGCTGGCGTAAAGAAACAACCGCAAACATATTCGATGAAACCAAAAATGGATAGAATGTTGAATCATCCGAAGGGCGGAACATGGAATGGATCAGTCCAACTTTTTTGGTTGGATTTCCGAAACCACGACCAAATTGAGTATCGGTTGGCACTTCCGTTTTCCGGGTAAAACTATATGGTCCTTTTCCATCCATGCGTTGCTGCTCCCTGAAAGTTTTTACGATCAGTTTCATAGCATTCTGCCAGTTTGCATCGAATAATGAACCATCGCCGGTAGTTTTCCAGTAACCATGAGCCAAACGGATCACATAACAAAGTGAATCAATTTCCCATTTGCGTTCGTGAATTCCTGGTTTCATCTTGGTATTGTCACTTTCCCATTCGCCTTTCTTTTCAGGATCGTCGTAAAAAGCATTGGCATAAGGATCTAATTGAACAAACTCCGTCTGTTTGTTGATCACACCCTGCACCAGTCTTTTCAACTTTTCGTCTTTATTGGTAAGTTGAAGGTAGGGCCAGATCTGGGCTGAAGAATCGCGCAGCCACATGGCATCAATATCGCCGGTAATGACATAGGTATAAGGTTTGCCATTTTTCTCATAGTGAGTCACCGTGGTATCCAGCGTATTTGGAAAACAATTCTCGAACATCCAGGCCAATTCAGGATTTTTAATCGACGACTTTACTTCAGCAATCACCCGTTCAACTTCAGCACTAATAAAATTACGCTGGTCAACCGGAGGTCGCTGGGAAATAAAATTGGTTGTATTGGAAAATACGCTCTTTGGCATTAATAAAGCACCGGCTGAAACCAGGCCGCTGCTTACCAGGAAATCTCTTCTTTTCATGTATCAGGGTTTATTTAGTTATTTATATCTATTGTTCGTTTGAAAGTGAATAAGGAAAATCAGATTTCTGGATTCCACGTTGCGTATTTGGTTTTGAACTCATTTCAGTTTCAATCCTGATCCCTTTCATAAAATCCTCGTGATTGAAATAGTTTTTAGTGTAAGCTTTACCATTCACCTTCATCGAACTGATGTACCTGTTTTCAGAACTGTTATTATTTGCACTAAGTTCTATTTTTTTCCCGTTTTCGAGATTTACGGTTACCGATTTGAAGAGTGGCGAGCCGATCACATACTGGTTCGATCCCGGACATACCGAATAGAATCCCAATGAAGAGAGTACATACCAGGCCGAAGTCTGTCCATTATCTTCATCTCCGCAATATCCGTCAGGAGTTGCATGATACAAACGATCCATGGCTTCGCGCACCCAGTATTGCGATTTCCAGGGCTGTCCGGCATAATTATACAGATAAATCATGTGTTGAATCGGCTGATTGCCATGTGCATACTGTCCCATTCCCATGACTTGCATTTCGCGTTGTTCGTGAACCAGATCGCCGGGTTTTCCATTGCTTCCGTAATTTGGCGATAATGCAAAACACGAATCGATCATCGAAACAAATGTTTTTTCGCCACCCATCAGGCCAATCAATCCCTGGACATCATGAAATACCGACCAGGTATAGTGCCAGCTGTTTCCTTCGGTAAAGGCATCCCACCAACTTGTAGGTTTGAAATTATCAGGAAAACTGCCGTCTTCGTTGCGTCCGCTCATCATGTTAAATTTTGGATTGAACTGATTTTTGTAGTTCAAACTACGTTTGCGGTAAACCTCAATTTCTTCTGCCGGACGATTCAGTTTCTTGCCCATTTCATAGATACACCAGTCATCGTATGCATATTCGAGCGTGCGTGAAGCATTGTCCCTGATTCCAACATCGTAAGGCACATAACCCAGTTTATTGTAATACTCATATCCCAATCGACCCGATGATTTTACTGTTGGATGTACATTGTTGGCTCCATGCAACATGCCTTCGTACATTTTAACCGCGTCGGCTTTGTTCAGGCCTTTCATGTACGCATCGAAAATTACCGAAGCAGTCGCGTTACCCACCATACAATCGCGGTGACCGGGACTTGCCCATTCAGGAAAAAATCCACTTTCCTTGTATGAATTCAATAAACCTTCCTGAATTTTCTTACCCATGGAAGGATAAACCAGATTCACGTAAGGAATCAAAGCCCTGAAAGTATCCCAAAAACCCATATCGGTAAACAGATAACCCGGAAGTACTTTCCCGTTAAACGGACTGTAATGAACGGTTTCACCTTTTGCATTAATTTCGTAGAATTTGCGTGGGAAAAGCAAAGTACGGTACTGACACGAATAAAAAGTCCTCAGGTTATCAAGATTGTCATCCTGAACTTCAATCCGGCCAAGCAATTCGTTCCAGGTATTTTTGCAGCTTTCTTTGGTGGCATCAAATGTTGGTTTAAGTTCCTTCAGGTTCAAATCAGCTTGTTCGAAACTGATAAATGAAGACGCGACTCTGGCAAGAACGATTTCACCTTTCCGTGTTGAAAAACCAATTATGGCTCCTGAATGATCAGTTTTTGTTTCCAGATCGCCTTCTTTGATCAATTTGTCGGCCACTGCTGCCTTGTAAGTAAATGGTTTGTCAAATACGATTACAAAATAATTTTTGAAATTTTCAGGAACACCGCCGCTGTTTCTGGTGGTGTAACCGATAATCTTATTCTCTTCAGGAATAATTTTCACATAAGAACCTTTATCGAAAGCATCAACAACTACGTATGAGTCTTCTCCTTCAGGAAAAGTAAACCGAAACATAGCCGCACGTTCTGTGGGCGTAATTTCAGCAGTCACATTATAATCAGAAAGATAAACTTTGTAATAATATGGTTTTGCTACTTCGGTTTTATGCGAAAACCAGCTGGCACGTTTATCCTGATCAAATTCAGGTTTACCCGTGATTGGTAAAATTGAAAATTGACCGTAATCGTTAATCCACGGACTGGGTTGATGCGTTTGCTTAAATCCCCTGATTTTATCAGAAGCGTAAGTGTATGCCCAACCATCGCCCATAGGAGCGGTTTGCGGCATCCAGAAATTCATTCCCCACGGCATAGCGATGGCCGGATATGTATTTCCATTTGACAGCAGATATTTAGAATCGGTTCCCATCAGTGGGTTGACGTAGTCGACATAGTTTTTACCCTGAGAAAAAACAAGCGCTGACTGAAAAATCAGGCAACAAAAAACAAGTATATTTAATCGTTTCATATTTAATAGGTTATACTATTTTACAAACTTCCTTACAATCTGCTCATTTATATCTGTTTGAATTGATAACATGTAGATTCCTTTCGGTAAGTCAGATACATTTATTGTTGTACTACCTTGAAATTCGGCTGTAATTTCAAGGACAATTCTACCTAAATTATCAGTAATTGTAATATTTTTAAATCGTTGATCACCATAGTCTATTGTCAGTTGCGTTGTTGCCGGATTTGGATAGATTTCGGATTGATTCGGATTGATTGTATTAATATGCTCAATTCCAACGGTACTATTCACTTTGATATCGAAATCCATAAAGCTCATACACCCCAGATTATTCGTATATACAGCTGAATAAATACCACTCTGCGATACATTAATGTTACTTATTGTAACTTCTCTTGTATTTGCAGTAAAGCCATCAGGACCTGACCATATCCACATATTTTTATTTGGTTGCGGGCCAAAAATAATTTTACCACCCTGATTTAATGTTGCTGTTGATGTGTTTTGCCAGGTTCCGTTATTTATCTGGATATAAGGTACAATTGGTGTGGAAAGGTAATCATCTCCAACTACAATAATATCTATAATATACGTGTTAATACAATTATTTACATCAACAAAATTCACGTTATATCTGCCATTTTTCCAGCTTAGAATTTTATCCAGAAAGATTTGACGCGAATTCGAGGTAAAACCATTGGGTCCGGTCCAGCTCCATAAACCATCAAGTTCAGGAAATGTAATGGACAAATTTCCGCCTGAAACAATTGATATTGAATCTGTTTTTACCTGCAACACTCCATTAACTTCAATCTCCGGAACGATTGATACAGCATTACATCCTTTCAATCCAATAATAAAATCCATGGTACTTGAACATCCGGAAGTATTAGTATAAGTTGCCTGGTAATGACCCGATTTGGTCGCATTAAATCCAGTTATTGTAAATTCCCTGGCGTTTGAAGTAAACCCGTTTGGTCCGGTCCATTTCCAGGTGCCTTCAGTTGGTTGCGGCCCAAAAGTGAAGCTCCCGCCACTATTTACTGACGCGTAGGCTACTTTTTCCCATTTCACGTTATTTACATTGATGTAAGGAATGATTTCAGATCCACATGGATCCGGGCCGTTCAAAACAACTTTAAATGCCCTGCTAGTTTTACATCCACCCGGATTAAAGTAGGTTGCAGTATAATTTCCTGCCTGATTGTTGGCCATACTTAAAAATGAAATCTTTCTGGTATTGGCTGCAAAGTTGTTCGGACCAGTCCAACTCCATGTGCCATTCAAGGGTTGTGGATCGATGGTTAAAAGGCTTCCTGCCAAAATATTTACTGAATCGACTTGCTGTATTTCCCCATCATTTGCTTGCATATACCCAACTATCGCAGTTGGAGAACAGCCATTCAATGGAATCATAAAGTCCTGAATATTTATGCAAGCATCTGGACTCAAATATTTAGCTGTATAAACTCCACCTTGTTCAAATTGAATATTATCAACCGAAATTTGTCTGGAGTTTGAAACAAAACCATTCGGACCAGTCCAGCTCCAGGTTCCATCGGTAGGTTGCGGGTCGAAAAACAGATTATCGCCAATACTTAATGTTGCTGAAGTTATTTGCTCTGCAACTGCTCCGTTTATAGCGATGGAAGGTGTTATTGCCTGGCAACTTGTGGCCATCCACTTGTCGATGGTCCAAACTCCGGAAATGGATTTTAGCTTAACAGACTGTATCCCGGAACTTAATTTCACCGCAGTTTTTACGGTTGTATAAGTTTGTAAATCACCAGTTGAAGGTAAATCAACTGTAGCCAGTGAAACATTATTTTGCTGAATTTCTATTGATCCAGCGGTTGTACCGGAAACCTGCAATGTAATGGTGTAAATTCCTGTGGCAGGCACGTTAACTAAATATTCGATCCAGTCACCTGCTTCAATGGAGCCGATACATTTTCCGCCTGAAATATCTTCAGTGCTAATTCCATTCATGAAATTGTAATTTTCTGCCTCGATCGTATCGGGTATCGCTTGTACGGTCGGAGTCCATTGCTGCATCACCATCGCGCTTACATATACCGTTGGCCCCGAATCTTTTGTTGTTGGAGTCTTTTGATCCCAGCCATTCCAGCAAAGGTTTAAATCAGTCCGACGATTTTTCCACGCGGCATCAGCGTTCTTTTTTATGAACGAATAATATTTGTTCCACAGTTGTGGATTCCACATGCAAAGGTGCCCAAGTCCGCGTGCATACGTGTCAGCCCAGGTATTCAGATACTCAGCTGTGTTGCTGACAATCCCATTTTTGGTCATATTTTGAATGACATAATCGGCTGCCATCTGGGCATCTTTCAACATTAATTCATTGCCGGTGATCCGGTAAAGCGAAGCTGCAAAATCAATAAATGATCCCTGGTTATAAACAGCAGTGCTTTTATTCTGCACATCAGCGCGGTCGATATTGGCGTAAACCTGACCATTATCAGGATTGAAAATATGACTTCTTGACCAGTCATAAATTTTTATTGCTTTATCCAGATATTCCTGATTTCCGGTGCTTTCATATAGCAAAACGGCCAGATTTCCATTGGGGTTGTTCGACAGAGCTTCCTTATTAATACCTCCGTCGGCAGGAGTCATGTCGGGTTGTTGCTCCCAAATTCCACCATTATTGAAAACCGTATTCCAACCACGATCATATGCCAGATTGAATGAATGTTCGGCTCCTGCCAGCTGATTCGGCGATCCGGTAATCTGATAGCCCCGCGCCAAAGCCAGCCCCATCCATGCCAGGTCGTCATTCCATCCATCCCAACTATACGGCGTTGGATTAAATTGCAAAAAACCGTTACACAGATCATTAATTATTTTTTTATGATCTTCACTCCCGGTGCGCTCATAAGTATCCTGCATTCCAAAAATATCCAGAGCTAAAGTCCAGGTACCATCATGTTCAGTACTATTTAGCGCATTTTTATAATAAGTACGACCATTTGATGTCATTAAAAACGCATCGTTGAAAGCCTTGATCGAAGCGTCGGCGACCGGATTTGCTACTTGTCCATAAATGGAGGATGAAATCATTAAGCAAATTCCAATAATTATTGACTTATATACAGGGATCTTTTTTTTCATTTTATATTTAGTTGGGTTCATTATTTTTCGAATTTCTAAAATATCTCTGCCTGCTCTTCCGAAGAAAAAGTTGAAGCAGGTAATCCTTCCTGATTAAATAAAGTTGCGGCAAATCCATCACTCCAGGCATATCTGACATATTCAGGAACAGCTACTGAAGAAGAACTTACTACTACAGTATGATTAACTATTTTAGCCTGTGCCGGAAAATAAACCTGATCCGATCCCGCAATCTCAAAACCTGATAGTCCTGAAGTCGAAGCTAATAATCCACTTCCAACAGAAGCCGGATCAAAGGCTATGATTAAATCTTTTCCTGATCGTTCAAATTGCTGATACAAGGGGCCTGAGCTCACTTGTTTCTGTCCGTATTCATTGGCCAGGGCAAATCTGGCCAAGCGATCACCGACTTCCTGTTTTTGAGATGGGTGAGCTGAAGTAAGCTTACCAATATCGAGGGTTACTACCATTCCAGTTTTTGGAAGTTTCAAGGCAGAACGCTGAGCATTTCTAAGTTTTGCAGACTGATCTTTTTGATTGGCATCAGTGTAAAGGTAGGGTGCAATTTGCACGTAATAGAATGGAAATACATAGCCCCATTTGTTTCTCCAATCTTCAATCATAGCAGGAAAAATTCGTTTATACTGTTCGGCTCTGCCCACATTTGATTCGCCCTGATACCAAATGGCGCCTTTGATGGCATATGGAACAAGCGGATTAATCATGGCGTTGAAAAGTACTGTTGGCGAATTGCTGTTAAGCAAAGAGGTATTTGGTCGTTCAGAAATGCTGGCATCCAGATCATAGGAATAGAATTTACCACTGACGTTTTCAGCTACCAGGCGTGATTTCCAATCTCCTTCCAGAGAAACCATCTCATCCTTCGTATTTGATAAAGTGATCGGCCCATTCACGAAACCCGGACCACCTGAATCGATGACACGAATGGCAACGGTGTTGCTTCCTTTTACCAGAAGTGATTTTGAAACGACCATTTCTCTCGGCGTACTGGCAAACCCACTGCCAATTAGTCCGCCAACCTTTTGACCGTTAATATAAGTTTCATCCATATCGTCAACCGAACCAATTTTCAGAACAAAATCAGCCGTTGTATCCTGAATATTAAACTCTTTTCTGATCCACATCACACCATCAAATTCTCCGGAACTCAGTCTATCGAACCGGCCGGGAAGTGTCATTGTTTCCCAGTTCGAATCATCGAAATCCGTTTCGAAAGCGGCTAGGTCAGGTAAATGAAGATTTTTCCATTCTTCATCAGTTCGTGGTACCGTTTGAAATGTCCATTTGCTGAACCAATTTGCAATCGTTGATTGCAGTTTTTCCAGGCCATCAATCGATTGATTAAAATCGCCAAGTTCTGATAACGATTCTTTACTGGTCCAGGCTTCAGCAGGAGTTCCACCAATCGACGATTGAATAATTCCGATTGGTACATGGAGTTTCTGATGAAGTTTCAAGGCGTAGAAATAAGCTACAGCACTGAAATCACCAGCAGTTTCGGGAGATGCCGGGATCCATTTGCCAGCTCCGAGAGAATCTAAAGGTGTGGCCGAAATATTAAATGGTACTTTTAGTAACCGAATATCCGGATAATTGGCCGCGGCAATTGCCTGTTTTGAATGCTGAATCGTATCTTCCGGAAGCCAACCTTTTAATGAAATATCCATATTCGATTGACCGGAAGCCAGCCAAACTTCCCCAATCAGCACATCTTTCAAAACGATTGTGCTGTCTTCAGAACTGATTTTGATTTCATATGGACCACCTGCTGCGGGCGTGTCTAACTTTATTTTCCAATTGCCATTTTCATCAGCTCTGGCAGAAACTTCAATTCCCCAGTCAGTTGTAATGGTTATGTCCTTTTCAGGAGTATATTGCCCCCAAAAATTTACTTTCTGATTTTGCTGAAGCACCATATGATCCGAAAATAACCGGGGAATCTTTAAGGCCTTTTTGACATCCGTTTGACATGAATAAACAAAGAGGCTCAACGCGACAATTACAATGGGAAAAAAACGTGTTTTCAAAGTCATAAAATTTAGTTATTACAGATTCATGAGTCCAGCTCCTGATATTTCTTAATTGGAATTGCTATTTTAATGTCGTTTTGTTAAGCCACCCACAGGGTTGTTAACCACTGTCGGGGCAACTGGAAACCCGTCGGTGGTTTTAAATCCCGACAGTAGTTAAAAAACTTAAACCGATACGATATTGATTGTTATTGCTATTATCTATTCAATCATTAGTTTTTTATTGTGAATTTCACCATTTGCAAATCGCACTTTCAGGATATAAAAATTCCTGACCAATTGTGTTACATCCAAAGTGTAATCACTTGAATTTACATTCAATTTTTGAAGCTGGATTTTTCCATCAACTCCACAGATCATTACATCAGTTATCGTTTGGGTTGATTCAAGGTATAAGGTGTTTTGACACGGATTTGGGAACATTTTAAAGTTCTTATCCGATACCAATAATTTGCTTAGGGAATTTGGGAATGTGTCTGGTTCCTGACCAAGCATATGATTATCGAGCCAGTCAAGCCGAAGTAAGATCCAGTTTTTCAATTTGTCAACCTCACCCTCATAAGTATCCGGAAAATCATCTATTTCAGGAGCACCAACACTTCTGCCCAAAATTGGCCAGGCCTGGTAATGTCTTTCCTGAGGAACTTCAAGGAGGTTTTGAATGGAATCGATGTAAGCAAAGATTCTGTCCTCACTAAGTACAGTTTTGCGCAACTCAAAATACCGGTGGTGCAAATTGTTGGCAAAACTGGTGTCTTCAAGCAATTGGCTCATCCAATCAGCAGTAGTATTCTTCCACCCACAAGTACCAACATGATATGCCCATCCCGAACCATCCAAATTTCGGCAAAAACAATTGTTTGAGCCATCGTATAGATTTTTAAATGCCCAATCGAAATCCCAAACCGGACCTGCGTTTAGTAGTCCACCTTCAGTAATATTATCTTTGTTCCAGAAGGAGCTTTTTTTATACGCGTCAACATTTCGCGAAAATTCACCGATTATAAAATAATCATAAAACGTGGTTACATTTATAAAAGAATTATAGCCAAATTCAGGATCGTTAAATGAAGAACCAAACAAAACTTTCTCAAATGTGCTGATGTATTGTTTGAGATAATTCTTTTGTTCCGTTGTAATATTTCTGGGTTTAGGATAGACATAAATGAAATTTATGCCCTGATCACTATTCCAGTTTGGGTCGCCGGATGAATTATTGTCATGCGAAAAAATATAACCTCCCGTAAGGCTATTTCCCGTATTCGATGTGGCATCCATTTTAGTAATGTCAACGCGGTTTTTATCAGTCTTTATTTTTTCGAGTAAAGTATAAATACCCATATAGGTTTTGTTTATTATCACCTCGCAATGCCGCGAATGTGAAGCCCAGTGTCCCATTCCAAGAAACGTATTGTAAGCAATCGGAGCCCGCACAAACGATTTATCGTTGTAATTTGCCAGTAATATCCAATCGTTCTCTTTGGGTAATCCAAGAAGTGACACATTCATTGAGCTACCCGTTTCATCCCTGGTCTCAAAACCGTAGGATTTTTGTGGCAACGACGCGGAAAAACTACCTCTGATTTCAATACCAACATTTCCTTCATAAGCCGGCACATCGGTTGCCCGGTTCATTTTCCCCTGCCCCTGATAAAAAATTTTCATCGAACCTGCTACTTTAGGTTCATTTTCAATGGAACTACCATTCGTATCAATAATTATTAATGCAATGTTGGTAGAATCGACTGAAACAGCTTTCAATTCAGAAGTAAAAAAGAACAGTAAAACGATAATAGAATAAAAAATCTTCATGAAAACATCTATGTTAATTACTAATGCGTGTCACCCGGAGTAACACCGTTTTCGCCGAAAGCATCAATTGCAAACCAGTATTTTTGATCCTTATTCAAGCTTCGAATGGTTAGAGTGGTATCACTATAAACCTGGTAACTTCGGTATAACTTACCTTTTGCTGTACCAAACCGGATCTTATAGCCAATGGCATTCGCTTGTTTTTCCCAGCTAAGCTTTATGTTGCGGGCATCATTTGCATCACGTTCCATCTTAAATGAACTAACTTTTGTCGGTTTTTTACTGGTTCCGGTACCAAAAATACGAAATCCCGAAATAGCGAAAGTACCATCGGGAACTCTATAGTTGGTTACTTTAAAATAGCGGGCTTTTAAAGTTTTTTTTAATTGATGATACTGATGTGTAAAATCCTCCGTATTGGCAGTTTTATCAACCATTGTTTTCCAGGTCTTTTTATCCGATGAATATTCAAGCAGATATTGTTGACTAAGTATTCCATTACGCCCCAAAAGTTGAGTGTTATTTTCAGCGAAATTGATTTGTACAGCATTAATTGTGGAAACTGAACCCAGATCAACACACAGCCATTCACCTTTATCGCCTGTTTTAGCACTCCAGTAATCGCGTACTTCTTCATTAAATGCCAATGTTGGCGGGTTTGATTCAAGGCTCGAAGATGATTCAGCTGTTTTTTTATAGGAAAGGATCATCCATCCAGGGAATAACTCACTCACATCTTTGTATTTGTAATCCGGCATTACTATTGGTAAATCAGCAAATTCGGTATGAGCAACCATATTCCCTTCCTGATCGAAAGTAACAGGGAAAAGCCCCAGGCGCCGTTCAAACATATGTTTTACTGAAATAGACATGGTTGCGATATGCCACCAATTGCCATATTTATCAGCAAAAGTAGCTCCATGGCCTGCTCCGTTGATAAAGCCTTCAGGTTTTGCCGAGAATGGATTGTTTGAAGCATAAGTAAATGGCCCCAGTGGATTTTCAGAGATATAATATCCATCGGCGTAGCTTTTATATTCAGTCCCCGGTGCGGAATATTGCAGATAGTATTTTCCATTGTATTTAGTCATCCATGGCGCTTCAATCCAAGGATTTTCACTTTTAGTATTGTAGTCGCCCGGCCGTTCCCATCCATGCTCATTCGGGTTTCCTTTTAAACACTCAGCTGTTTTACCCATCGGGTTAAGCTTATTGTTTACATCAAGCTCAACTCCTCTAATATAGTCGTTGTTACTACAACCATAATAAAAATACACGCGACCATCGGTATCCTGAAACAGATCGGGATCTCCAACGGCTAAAGGAAAAGAATCGTTTGCAACTTCCCATTTTCCCTTAACCGGATCAATCGCTCTGTATAGAATATGACTGTTCAGGGGAATAAAATATAGTGAACCATTAATGACTGCTGCTGTAGGAGCATCAAGCTCAAAAGGTAAGTCAGCAGTGGTAACAAAACTCCAGTTCAGCAAATCAGCAGAATACCAGTATCCACCCGATTGAGTTGCAAAAAGATAATAATTGTCTTTATATAGAACAATCGCCGGGTCGGCAGCGGTACGCCGTGATGGTTGATCGATACAAAATCGGTAGCTAATATTCAGTGGGTTACAGAATGTTTGTCCACTTCGTTGCTGTGATTGCACGCCACTTGTTGCAATTATGACTACAATTAAAATTAGGAATAATCTCTGCATCATTATAAATTTTAAGTACATGAATATATGCTATTTAACTTTATCTATCTTAAAATCCCTCCACTTAAAAAGGATATACGGTTATTGATCTTTAAGCTTTAACACAGCAGCAAATCCGCCATTCCTTACCATTCGAATTGAAAGTTTATCGCCTTTTTTTACGCTGAATTCTTTCTTTTTATAATCGGCAGCTTGTCGGCCGGCATTAATACCATCTTCAAAGGCAGTAACCTGGTATGTTTTATTATCGCTGAGGAAATTCAAGTCAACATCAATTGTCCTGACTTTTTCAGAGTTATTCACAAACCCGCCAACAAACCATTGGTCGCCCTTGCGTTTAGCAACTACCAAGCATTTTCCAACTTCAGCATACAATGCTTTTGTTTCGTCCCATGTTACCGGAACTTTAGTTATAAATTCGGTGCATTCGCGTTCACGGTAATAGTTAAAAGGATTATCAGCAAGCATTTGCAATCCACTTTCGAACAAGATAAAGAGTGACATACTAAAGCATCTTGTTCCGGTACCTACCGGTTTAATTCGGGTATAACCAAGATTCTCAGGCTGACCATTTAACATGGCACCGGGAGTAAAATCCATTGGACCAACTGCATTTCTGATAAATGGCAAATAGACAGAGTTATCAGGCTGGCAACGGCCTCCTTGTTCAAGGCCAAGTACTCCTTCGTGTGATAAAATGTTTGGGTAAGCACGTTCCAGTCCTGATGGCGTAAACGCACCATGAAAATCGACAACAATATGATATTTAGCGGCTTCTTTGGCAACACGTTCGTAGTAGTTCACCATCCATTGGTCGCTTCGATCCATGAAATCAATTTTCACACCGGCAATGCCCCATTCACTGAAAGCTTTAAATACAGAATCCAAATTTTTCTCTACAGCTAGCCAGGTCAGCCAGAGTATGATTTTCACATTCTTTTCTTTACCATATTTCACCAATTCGTGGACGTCAATAGTGTGATTTGGCGTAAACGGATCTTCTGTTGTTTTTGCCCAGCCTTCGTCCATAATAATGTATGGAATACCAAAAGTTGAGGCAAAATCAATGTAATACTTATATGAATTGAGGTTATATCCCGATTCAAAATCAACGTCGTACAAAGCAGCGTCGTGCCACCATTCCCAGCTAACCTGTCCGGGTTTAATCCAACTGACATCACCCAATTTGTTTGGACTTGATAGTTTATAAATAAAGTCGGAACCAATAAGGTCGCGATCGTCTTTGGTTATCAAAAAGGTACGCCATGGAAACGTTCTAGTTCCCGATGTTTTAGCAATATAATCAGCTTCTTTCAGTATTTTAAGGCTGCGGTCACCATCAGGACCAAATTCAAGTGGCATTTTAGGAAAAGTTGACTGAATGCCATTCTTTCCGGTTCCTTTGAAAAACAGTCCCGGATAATCGTATAAATCGGCTTCTGAAACAAGAATCTTATATGATTTTGGTCCTTCTATCAGCAAGGGCAGGTTTGCAATTCCGTCGGAAGGTTTGAATCCGGAAGGTTGAACATGGTTGTACTTATTCTCATATGATGTTTTAAAAGAACCATTCTGTTGCATATCAAGCAGGCATTCCGCAGGAAAATTAATCGAAACATTTTCCGATTTAACAATTAATCCATTTTCTTTTGCAGTTATAAAACGGTAAGCAATACCTTCGTTATATGCACGAAATTCGACTGAAAAATTGTTTTTAAAATTCAGGGACAAAACGTTACAATTATTTTTTATGATCGCATTTTTCAAGGGAATTTCTCTTGCAATTTGCTCATTAACTACACTTGTTTTTTTGTTCTTAAGTACCGGTTTCGCACCCAATGTTTCTTTCTCAAGTTCCAATGACAAGTTGCAATTCTTTAATATCGTATCATTTCCATAAATCACGGAATAATTGATTATATCTTTCATGTCGATGCTGATGTGATTTCGTTGTTGGGCGATTTTAATTCCGCATGTTGAGCATACGAGTTATTTAAAATCAATATGAGCCAAAGCAAACAGATTATTCTTTTAGTTTTCATTTCTTTCAGGATTAGTCTTTATGGTTATTGTTTCAAAAGTTTGAATGTTTTTAGTTTGACATTTTCAACCTGAATGCAATATAAAGCGTCTTTCAGCTTACTTTCATCAATCTCAACATCGCCATTTTTAGTCGTTTTTTTTAGTTGTTTTTCGACTTGCCCCTTTAAATTCGAAACTGATATTTTTGTGTTGTCCGGTAAGATTGTATACACATATAGTTTTCAGATTCGATGCATTTGCAAATACCAGCTTGCTATCCAACTGATAAACATAGCTCTTCACGTCATTAGTCTCTGTTTTTGCTGAAGTAGTTACTGCTTTTAGAAGGGTGAAATTTACATTTCCGGTTCCATCTTCATCTGACACAAATTTATATCCGCCATCATGTTCATTCACTTCATTAGTTAAAAATAAATCATCACTTGCACGTTGAATAGTAACAGCCCCGTTACCAAGTACAGTTACTTCCCAGCTGTTTAATGTATCAAGTTTAGCGTTAAAGCTTAAATTTGTCGGATCCAAAAAGCTTGCCTGAAGATCACCACTCGAAATAGTATAAGTACCATCATTTTATTTTACAAAATCAAAAGCATAGGCTACCTCGCCAATTGATGAAGAAAAGATACTATCAATTTCAGTACTTAAATAAGTATCTGTTGAAGTTTTAACCACATACTTACCTGTTAAATTCTCAGCATTTAATGAGGTTGTGGCTTCCACAATTATTGCATCATTATATTCGGGAATAATTGCAGGTCTTTTGTCGGTTACTTTAACAAGAGTAATTTTACTGTTGTCTCCAGTACCATTAGCATCGGAATAAAGTTTTGTTAAAATGATACCAAATTTGTTA
Source organism: Prolixibacteraceae bacterium (assembly GCA_035648135.1). Classification (GTDB taxonomy): domain Bacteria; phylum Bacteroidota; class Bacteroidia; order Bacteroidales; family Prolixibacteraceae; genus Aquipluma. The sequence goes on along the minus strand of DASRMB010000078.1, from coordinate 12,216 downwards.
TTCGGTTCAGCTTTAATATACTTTTCCTCGGTGCTTCTTTTGATTTTAACAACATTACCTTCAACAAACTCAATAGCCCATTGAGTAAAACTCGGGTCGCTTAATGAATTACCAAAACATGAATTCCAATTGTGCTGATAATTCGCCATTTCTTCACCCCAATTGATGGTATAATAATCACCAACTTTAATCAGTTGTAGAGCCCAATTTGCCTTGGTCATACAAAGCTGGGCAAAATCGCCTGAGGTATGTGCCTGAAATGGAATGAAATAAGAACCATCAAAAGCCTGGGAAAGATAGAAACCGGAAAGATCTGAAGGATCAATTGCAGCAGCCGAATCACTAGCTAATGCCAATGTAAGGAACAGGAGTTTCATCCTATGCAAACGCGTTAACACTCAACAGAAAACAACCTGAATTAAGCAAGCTTGCTGTTGAAATTAAAGTAGAAATTTTCATTTGAATAGTTTTTAAAATTAGTAAAATAAAACGGCAACTTATTATTGTACTATATTACCGCCTTATTGAATTTCAATTAATTAGATGGATTTCGAAACTGAAAGAGGTTTGTTTTGCATATACCCGGTAAGGTTCAAGTGTCCGTGGCCCGCATCCGTTTGATCCTACTCCAAGAGTAAGATGACTCACACAAAGAACCGTTTTGTTGCTTTCAGGCAGATCAATCCTGTATTCCGGCTTTTCCAACTCTTCATCGCTATATGGCAAAGCTGAAACCTGTAAAGGACTGCCAACACTTTTTACCTGAATTCCGATCCCAACTGAATTTTTCACGGCCGCCCATTTAACGTCTTCGTGATTACCACATTCCATTGGTTTTTCATAAGGAGTAAGTTGGTCTTTAACACTACTTTGATATAAGCTTATATCAAACGCATGTTTACGATCCGAATAATTCTCCATTGGCCCACGCCCGAAATACGATAACTGATCAAATTGTTTGTCGAGAAGCATCCTTACACCCATCCGGGCAACAATCAATTCAGGTTTAGTCGAATTAACTGTGTTGTCAACTTTCACCGTGCCATCACCTAAAATGGTATAAAAGACCTGATGTGTAACTTTGAAACCTTTTTCACCTTCACCGGTAAGTGTAACTGCAATTGTAACTGATTTAGGAGATTTTTGTTCAACCTGAATTTCCGAAGAACTCCATTTCAAATCAGTCAATCCAAACTCTTTCCAACCTTCGTAAGCCCACATATCGTCTTTTTGATGAGGAGCGCGCCACAAATGAAGCATTGGTCCGCCTCCACTGATAAAAAGCTTAGTTCCGTTTTGCTCAATTTGGCTAAACGTGCCGCTGTTTTTATCAAATGTCAGGCTAAAACCATTACCAGAAACGATAACCTGCTGACTGTTCTGAACCAGTTTTAATGCGTTCATTTTTGAGGCATCTGCCTGAATTTCCGGAGTAGAAATTGGTAATTTGAATTGCTGCCAGGCCATTTCCAAACCTTTTTTGGCCCACAACTGATCATCAGAAAGTTTAAAAGAAATACGCAAATAATAATCGGCTCCCGGTTTTACATTCGCGACTTGATATGGAAGCACAATTACTTTTCCTGAAAGAGCTGCAATCTTTGGTAGATCTATTTCGCCGCGGGAGATTTCTTTTCCATTTTCAGAAAGTGTCCATGAACCTGAAAATCCATCCAGATTAATAAATTGATATCGGTTATAAATTTTAATTTCTCCTTTAATCAGGTCTTCAGCAGTAATTCCTATCCACTGATAAACATGTTTCATTTCAGGATAATGTGGTTTTGGTGAACGATCAGAAGCCACAACTCCTTTATGAATGAAATAATGATCGTTTGGATATTCGCCGAATCCACCTCCATAGGCCAGAATCGGATGATTCGGATCGCGCCGGTTCCAAAGTCCCTGATCCTGATATTCCCAAATTGCTCCTCCTAAAAGTGCTGGCTGATTGTCGAAAAGATCGTTGTACTCTTCTATTGATCCCATCGAATTGAACATGGCATGTGCATATTCGCAGAGGTAAAATGGTTTTGTATATTTCGAATCGACTGCGATTCGGCCAACTTCATCCGGGCCGGTATACATTCTGCTATCGATATCTGCAGGATTATCAGCTCCGATACCAAAAGGTTCGTAGTGTGTAGCACGCGTATTATCTATTTTTTTTATGGCTTCAAGTGCGGCAAAGAAATTTACATTCCGTTCACCATTCTCGTTTCCAAGCGACCAAATAACGACCGAAGCGTGGTTTTTGAAGTTTTCAACATTCGATACATTACGATCAACAATTGCGGCTTTCATCCGTGGATCTTCCACATATTTCCGGTCGAGACCATGACATTCAACATTAGCTTCGGCAACCAGGTAAATACCATATTCATCGCACAACTCGTACCAGCGTGGATCATCAGAATAATGACAGGTCCGAACGTGATTGCAATTACCTTGTTTGATCACTTCCAAATCACGAATCATCTGAGCCTCAGTGATCGCATGTCCTACTTCAGGCCAATGTTCGTGCCGGTTAACACCTTTTAATTTGATCGGTACGCCATTAACCAAAAACTGCCGTCCTTCGATTTCAATTTCCCGAAATCCGGTGCGTGACGAAATTATTTCTACCGTTTTCTTCGCATCATTGAGCTGAATAACTGTTGTGTATAGGTTTGGGGTTTCAGCAGTCCACTTTTCAGGATTAACAACCTGAAGAGTAAGCTTTAACTCCACCTCCTCACCAGCCTTCAATGACGGCACTTCAACTTGGGCACCCGAGGTAACCAGTTTATTTCCCTGATAAAGAGATGCCTGAATTTTTCTGGCACTTACGGGTTGTGTATTGTAGTTTTTTATCTTGACGTTAACTTCCTCTGTCGCATTTTTATAGTCTGCATCCAGATCGGTTTTGATAAAAAAATCGCGAATATGTTGTTGCGAAGCGCTCCAAATTGTTACATTTCTGAAGATACCGCTCAAACGCCACATATCCTGATCTTCCATATAACTTCCGGAGGTATAGCGATAAACCTCGGCGGCAACCATATTCTTTCCGGGTTTAACGAAGTCAGTGACATCAAATTCGGCAGCATTTCGACTGTTCACACTATAGCCTACCTTTTTCCCATTTATCCAAAGAAAAAATCCCGCATCTACCCCATCAAAAGTCAAAAATATCCTCTGTCCTTTCCAGTTTGCAGGCAAGTCAAAATCTCTGCGGTAACTGCCAACCGGATTCCGTTCCTTGTATGAAGTATATTTTTTCGGTGGCTGGCTCATTACCTTCGGAAAATCGACCTGAAAGGTATAGCCGATATTCCGGTAATATGGTGTACCATAACCTAGAACCTGCCAATTGGAAGGAACTTTAATTTCTTTCCAGGCAGAAACGTCAAAGTCTGTTTTATAAAAATCAACCGGGCGTTGCTGAGGCCATGCCACGTAATTAAACTTCCAGTTTCCGTTGAGACTCTGGCAAAGTGTAGATTTATGTCTGTTTGCCTGCAGTGCCTCTTTCAGATTTGCATAAGGCATAAGCGTGGCATGAGCTGGCTCTTTATTAATACCCAAACATTCAATATCCTCAATTTCCTTCGGAATAAATGCTCCGGTAACAACAGTATCAGGACTAGTTAGGTATTCATTACCAGCAAAAGTGCCAAAGGCGCTGGCAACAAAAAGACAAACTAATACTATTTCTTTTCTCATTATTTTTTCAGTTTTAATTCAGGAACTTAACTTAAGGAGCTTGCCTAAATAGAATATTTTACCATTTCAGGACTTAACCGAACTATATTAAACAGGTAATTTTGGTGTTGTATTTAATTATTATGTCTTGCGATTTGACTTAGTAAGTTGCCTCCTAGTCAAGAGACAACTTACAATAAATCAAATATTTATTAAAATACAATTGGACTAAACTAAATAAATTAGAAACCTATTGGTCCTGAATTTGCAGTTGTTGGCCAGCCTGGATTTTGGTAGATAGGCGATTTTTCTGGATCGGTAAAATCTTCACTTGTAATTAGAAAATGCTCATTTGCAATTGGATTCCAATAATGAGCCATGGTCCATCTGCAACCGTCATAAAGAAGTGAAGTTTCTAAGCGTTGAAAAATCCGTAAATGATCACTTAGAGCCGGATCGGAAACAGTACTTGAATTTCCTGCATTATATTTTAAATCGGTGGCATTGTACCATTCCTGCATTGGTCCCCAAAGTTTAAAACCTTCAATGTGATAAGGTGTAGTTATCATTTGATCCATTGCTCTCCATCGACGTAAATCCATGTTGCGCAATCCTTCAGCCATTAACTCACAACGACGCTCGCGGCGAATATTGTATAAAGTCGCATCGACCATAGTTCCGGCAGAATAAACGCCCCAATCATTAGCAGCTTCTTTCGAAAGATCAGTCGCGTCAATTGTTTTTTGAATATCATCATCAACAGCTGCTCTTGTTCTTATTGCTTTCCAATATTTCAACGCGTCAGCATCCAGATTTCCGTTCATCTCATAACATGCTTCCATATAATTCAGGTAAGCCTCAACACCTCTGAAGATAATTTCGCCAGTATAACCCAAACCATTACCACAAAGTGCGGCATCGTAACTTAATCCTTTGCGGTTGGAATATCCGGTTGGATAATCGCCGTTACCCGTTTTATTTAAAATGTCGGGATAAGGTTCAATTGGAGTAGCATGAGTTCCGGCAGGAGAATCTTTTAGAATGTTAATTTGTTTGGGTTCTTTCAGAAATAAAAACAAACGACCATCTCTGTCGCGACGTACTTGTGAAATCATGTCATCGCCGGCATATCCAGATCCCGGAGCATAGATTGGTAATCCGTTCGACATCAAAAAGCCATCAACCATCCCTCTGGTATATCCGCAACCGCCATTGCCTTTTCCCATTTCAACGGCAATATTGTTGGTTACTTTAAGTGCTAAATCATATCGGCGCCAAAATAAGACTTCACTGTAAGGCGATAAATCTACGTCGCCAAACATAGCACAATATGGATTTACAGGATCTGAAAGTTTTTGCTGAATAACCATATTATTAGCAACTAGTGGTGTGGCATCTGCAACAACTTTTGATGAAATCATTGCTTCAGAAAAGAAAAAAGCAATTTCGCCGTCAATTGATCCGCTCTTGAAGGTGTAATTTTTATTATAATCCTTATTTGCTCCCGGCCAGCCAGGACCATTGGGTACAAAGGCAGTTCCTTTAAAATATTTCAGCCAGGTAGCTTCATAAAGAGCTACTCGTGATTTAAATAATTGTGCGCTCATTTTCGACAAACGATTCCGGTTTCCGTCGGGAGCCACTGTTTTCAGTTTTGCGATAGCTGAATCAAGATCTGCAAGAATAAATCGAGCTACTTCGGTTTGAGGTGAGCGCTGACTTGCCGCAGTTAAGGCAGTAAGTTCATCAGGTAATGTGGTGGTGATGATCGGAAAATCTCCCAGATTCTGAAGCTTCTTAAAATAAAGCAAAGCTCTTATCATATACATTTCACCGATATCGTGTTTCACGGATTCTATGTCTCCGGAAATTTTACCTTCGTAATATTTTGGCAGAACGGTTTGTAAAAAATAGTTACACTGATAAATTAATTTGAAATTCCAATCGCCTTCTTTTTGTGGTACTTTCCATTGACCGGGAACATATTTATTTTCAACTCCCCTGTTTGTCATTACATCGGTACCTCGGTCAGCGGCAAATGGATTCCCTTCAGTAGGAAAAACATCGAATTCTGTAAATAAATTAGTTGTGTAGGATGCCAAATCCGATTCCTGATTCAAATAATTTTCAGGAGTTAAATTTGAAATGGGTTGTTCATTTAAAAAATCATCCTGACATGAAGTCATAAGTAGTACTGAAACAGCACCAATCAACAAGATTATTTTATTTGCTTTCATTTTTTACATTTAAAGGGTTACAGTTACTCCAACAGAATAAACTTTACTCAAAGGGTAAGTATTTCCACCATTTCCACCATCAATCGTTTCAGGATCAAAGATGGAAGACAGCTTGGTACCAGTCCAGATATTTTCGCCCGAAACATAAATTCTACATTTCTGAATTAAAACTTTCCTGGTAAAACGTTGTGGTATTGAATATCCCAACTGTAAGTTTTTCAAACGGATATAGGAAGCATTTTGTAAATAGCCGGTTTGAGTCTGGGTATTTTTATTTGAGAAAAGTGGACGTGGATAATACGCGTCAAGGTTTACGCCCAGTGGATTAGCTACAAACTTAGGATCGGCAAGTTCTTCTGCAGTTGGTTCTGGGCGGAAATAATCTTCATGTTGCTTAAAAGCGACAATATCCCAAAGGCTTCCGCCGGAAGCCCCAAAAAACATGTTACTACCCTGGTAATAATCCCTTTTTAGGATACCCTGAAAAAATGCCCGAAAATCAAATCCTTTCCAGTCAGCACTTAAATCAAGACCGAACAAATAGCGAGGAGAACTATTCCCAATAACTTTTAAATCACCATGGTCATTTAACGTATTCGATCCGTTATCAATCTTTCCATCATTATTAATATCCTGATACATGATGTCACCAGCAGTCCAGTTATTACCCAGAGCAGTTTGGCCTCCTTCGGTCAATCCTGCCAAATGAGCATCCATTTCTTCTTTGGTTTTTGCTATGCCAATTGTACTATAACCCCAAATTTCACCATACATCTGGTTGTTATAGTATTTATCAATTTTACCGGTTGGATTATTTGGATACCGGGTAATTTCGGTTCTCGAATCTGAAAGAATAAAATTGACATTATACCCCAAACCGTTTTTCAAGCGGTCCTGCCATGCGATCGATAATTCAAAACCACGTGTCGTTAAGTCGGTATTATTTGTTTTTGGAACATCGGCACCCAATATCGCTGGAAGTGCCGGTGCATCTCCAACCATATCATTGGTATATCGAACATAATAATCAAACGAAGATGTTAATCGGTTTTTAAAGAAACCTAAATCAGCGCCCACATTCCATGTTCGAACTCTTTCCCAACCAAGTATTGAACTCACAAGTCCCGGAGCCCATGATCTGCTGGTATTTAAATCATTAATAAGCCATGTTCCCTTGGCAGCTTCAAAACCCATAGTTTGATAAGTAGGATACAGATTGTTTGTGTTCTGATTTCCTAATTCGCCATAAGATCCTCTGAATTTTAATAAATTTACGGTATTCTCAATTGGTTTCCAGAACTTTTCACGGGCAATATTCCATCCCATAGAAACTGATGGAAAATAATTCCATCTTTTATCCTCCCGGAAACGAGAAGTTCCATCGTAGCGAAGATTGGCTTCAATTAAATACCGGCCATCGTAATCGTAATTAATACGGCTAAAAGTCCCGAAAGTAGACCAATCTTCGTATTTTCCATTAATCGCTGGGGCAACAATTTTTCCATCAAACGCTGTTCCTGAAGTAATATCAATAATTGGATATTCAGGAACCATAACACCAACACGGGTTACGCCAAGATTACGGAATTTATTTTGTTCAGATTGAAATCCAACCATAACTTTCACATTATGCTTTCCGAATGATTTGGCATATTCGCTGTAAATATTCGGACTGAAAAAGTTGGTGCGTTCAGCTTGTTCATGAACATTCGGATTTGGATCATTCGAAAAATACCATTGCTGATAAGCATAGTAAGGATTTCCGGCTACATTGTGGTTGTAAGTTGGCAAAACATCCCAGTGACGGAAAACATCGCCAATCTTGTAGTTCAGATTTGCAAAGATTTTCCACCCGGCAAGCGGTTCCAGTGTAAGGTTAAGTTGCTGATAATTCCAGTCAGTTTGTCCTCTGTCCTGACCACCATCTCTAAGAGCCAGTGCCGGCGACGGTGAAGAAAATAAAAATCCGTTTGGATCGTAGAGAGGTAATGTTGGCCATGCCTGACGGGACATATTGTTATATAAGTCTTTGGTAAGCGCTGTAGGTCTTACATAGTCTTCTCTTGAAAAACGGGCCGTATAGCTTAAAGTTGCCCATTTTGAAAGTGTTGCATTGATCTTGGCTAAAAGTGTATAGCGCTTGTAGGTATCCTGATTCAGTTTCATTAATCCATCCTGAGACAGATTGTTTCCGGATAAATAGTAACTCATTTTTTCGTTACCTCCGCTCATACTGATTGAATGTTCCTGAGATGGGCTCGAACTTCTGTAAACCGCGTCAAACCAATCTACATTATCATTTCCCCATTCGTAACCGTCACCCCAACGGTCTCCTTTTTCAACAATTGTTTTATTTCCCAATAATCCTTGTTGATAGTCTAAAACGCGTTGTACTTTTTCAGCATCAAAAAATGGAGTTTCCTGTCCGTTCACACGAGCCGCGTTTAAGTAATTAACAAATGCATAAGAATCCATTTGTTTAGGCATCATGATCGGTGTGTTCATGCGATAGCTGCCGTTATAAGTAATTTGCATTTTCCCGGATGTACCTTTTTTTGTGGTAACCAAAATAACACCAAATGGCGCCCGCGAACCATAAATAGACGAAGCTGCAGCATCTTTCAACACAGAAATATTTTCAATGTCGTTCGGATTTATGGCGTTGATGTCACCTTCCATTCCATCAATTAAAATAAGCGGACTTCCGGAAGAACCATCTCCAATGGTAGCAAGACCACGAATATTCATCGCAGGTCTGCTTTCAAGGCTACCACCTAAATCTCCGCTCCTTGTTATGTTCAATCCAGGAACCATACCTTGTAAAGCCTGAGCAACATTAGTTACAGGTCTGGCTTCTAACTCCTTTGCATTTACAGTCGAAACTGCTCCGGTAAGATTTGCTTTTTTCTGAGTACCGTAACCAATTACGATAACTTCATCTATTCCCAATGCTTCGTCGACCATAGCAACAGTGATATTGGTTTTTCCTTCAAGTGCAAAATCCTGAGATTTCATACCAACAAAAGTGAAAACGAGAATTGCATCTTCAGGAACATTGGTTAATTTGAATTTTCCGTCAAAGTCGGCAACAGTACCGAATGTTGTGCCTTTTATCACGATCGTAACACCAGGCAAAGGCAAACCGGAAGCATCGGTTACCTGACCAGTAACTGATTTTGGTTGTTGAATTGGAGGAAATGCAGATTCTACAGTCAAGGCAACCTGACGGTTGGACACTTTGTAGATAACATTTGTTCCTTCAAATAATTCATCCAGAATTGTCGTTATCAATTCATTTGTTGATTCGACACTTACTTTTCGTTCAACATCAACTACTGTTGCATCATAAATAAAAAAGAATTGTGATTGATCTTCGATCTGTGATAACACTGTTTTTGCGGTAACATTTTTTAGGGATAAGCTTAAACGCGTATTTTGCGAATAGGAATTTGTAGCCAATACCTGTGCAATACTTAATACCAAAAAGAAGAAAGTTATTCTCATAATTCGGAATAATTTGGATTTCCATGATGATCTAAGCATGGAAATCAATAAACTTTTGTTTTTTTTCATAAATTTGTCATGATTTGAATTTACTTTCAGATTTATTGTGTGCCTTTATTTTCTTTTGTCAGCACATGATTAATTAAAGAAGGGGATGTTAGCGCATCTCCTTTTTTTCTTCCATAATTTTCATTTGATCATAAGCATAGTTTTAGATTATTTTAGATTGATTTTTTATTTAATATAACTTTGGTTTGTATGGAATCTTTTTCCTGAATCAGCTGGTAAGTAATCGGGCAGGAAAACTTGATGTACTCCAGTATTTCCTTCAAATTTTCGTTTTTGAAATTCGCGTTGAAAACAGAATTATAAACATTAGCATGGACAACTTCAATTTCAACATTAAATTTCCGCTCCAGCCTTTTTATTACTTCAGCCATAGGAGTATCCACAAAATTCAATTCGCCATTTTTCCAGCTTACATAGTTTTGCGATTTAACCGGAGTTATTTCAAGCTTTCCTGATGCTAGCTCATAATCTGCCATTTCACCAGGATTCAATTTATATTTAAATGATTTATCGGAAGAATTCAATAACTCGACATGACCAGATTCCAGAGTCACTTTAAAATGATCATCGGCTGGATAGGCATTCACATCGAAACGTGTTCCTAATACTTTTACCCTTAAATTACCACTTGCTACAATTAAAGGCAGATTTTTATTTTTTCTGACTTCCAGAAATGCCTGTCCTTTCAAATCCAGATTTCTGTTTTTAAAAGAATAGTTATTGTCGTAAGTCAACGTTGTTCCTGAATTCAACCAAACAATCGAACTGTCCGGAAGAATGATTTTAGATATCTGTCCGTTTTCGGCAACTACCGTGGTATATTTGAGACTTGAATTTGAAGAAACTGAATTTTGTTTGCCGATATAGAACGTTAAAACGGGAACTCCTACCAACAAAATTAAAATGGCAGCATATCTGAAAAAGGAATACAGATTAAGTGAATTTCGTTGAGTGAAGATTCTTTTATGGAGTAATTGATATGCTTCTTCAACTTTTGAATCCGGAACTTTTCTGGTTGACGACATTAATGCCCAGGTAAGCTTAGCCTTTATAAAAAGAGTTTCAGCAACATTGTTCCCTTTTATTCTGGAAAAAGCTTCTCGCTTATCATCAGGATTCATGTCACCAGTTATGAGATTCAATATGTCATCCAGATTTTTCATCCGTAGATTTAGTTTTTAGTCTGTTAGATCTATTTACTTTATTGTGAATAGACATGAATTATTTGTGCCTTTACACGCTGCATGCAACGCTTTGATAGAATATTGCACGAACCTCGACTCACCCCCCCTGCTCAAATATTTATTTTTTTACAGAAAAGACAGAGAGACACAGAAATGGACGAATAAAAGGCTATGGAATAAACAGATAAGCTACAAATGGCAGATAATCTTTCAATGAAGTTTTAAATTTTTTCAGACCTTTCGTAATGTGCTTTTCAACCACTTTAACAGAAATGTTAAGTTCTTCTGCAATCTCCTTGTTTTTCCTTTCTTCAAACCGGCTAAGAATAAATACTCTTTTACATTGTGGAGGTAATTCGGCCAGAGTTTGTTCGATAATCCGATCAATTTCTTTGAAGGTAAAAGCTGAAGAATCCATCGAGTTCAAAACTTCAGAATACATTTCCAATTCATTTATATCGAATGAATTGGAATCGAAAAGTCTTTTTTTGTATCGTTGATCTCTTAATTTGTAAAGGCAATTATTACGGGCAACAGTGAATAGATAGGCACTGAGATTAGAATCGTCTTTTAGCTCTTTGCGTTTATTCCATAATGTAAAAAATGTATCCTGAACAATATTTTCTGCGATGTCTTCCAACGAAACAAATTCAAGAATGAAATAATATAACCTGGAGTAATATTCCCTAAATACAATTTTGAAAGCATTTTCATCATTGCTCTTAATTCTATTTACAAGTTCTAAATCACTCACAGACATCGCTTTGGATATTGAATTGGTCTAATATTGAATAGTTAATGAATAATTAATTCGTCATATGTTTCCTCATACAAATTCATCTTCAGAATTATCCATTTTTCAGCTTAATCGCATTACTTTTCCATTTTACCCCATTTAGTTTAATTGGATCAGGAACTGCCTAAACGATTAGGCAGAATAATGAGGTTCTGTCATGTTTAGGTACAGGTAACGGTTATGTCGTATTCTTTCACCCCAAACCCCTGAAGAGGCTTTTGTTACAAGCATCGCAATTGTCTGTAAATAAAGGAAGTCCACTTTAGATAACGCAATTTGGCTTCAAAAAGCCAAGTTTTCGTCATCCGGCTTTGTGCCATCTGTCTGAAAATCAATCTGACTTTTTCAGCACAACCAGATGGCATAGTAGCTATCAGAGATTCCATTGCAATACTCAACCCAGTTAGCTGCATCCATCGCTGTGGCAGTGGACATATTTACTACCAGATTAGGTTCAACTTCAAGTTCACGAAAGTAAGTAATAAACTCTGCAGTACCAAATTGGTTGTCAACCCGTAGATTCAAGTCACAAATGCGACAAATCAATTTAAAGCTGCAAAAAATATCTTAGAAGGGGTTTTAAACTTCAGTTTTTTTCTTGGCCTTCTGTTTATCTTATTCTGCACCAGTTTTATATATTCACTATCATATAGATCAAAATTGCTTCCTTTAATGATATATTGTCTGATCAGCTTGTTTGTATATTCATTCAATCCCCTTTCCCAGGAAGAGTATGGGTGTG
>DASRMB010000077.1:0-20943 GCA_035648135.1 Prolixibacteraceae bacterium | reverse complement strand
CAGGGCAGTCATGCCCAAAATATGGCGGTAAAAATACTTGATGGCGCTAACGGCAATACGCATTGACACCGATGAAAGCTTGAGCCCTTCTTTAATGTGGCAAACAAAAGCTACCAGTTGGTCTTCGGTGAGTTGTTCGGGTGGAAGACTGTAAAACGCATGCAACCTCTTAATGGCAGCCATATAGCCCTTGATGGTGTTGACCGAAAAATGGTTGACCACCATGCGCTGCCGGAATTTTTCTAACTGGACATCAAATGCCTCTCCTTGTTTTTTTTCATATCTTTAATTTTTATAAATGATGGGCTAAAGATAACAACAGCTCTGTTGTACAAAACAATGATGCTGCGAAGTCCGCCTCCAAAGGAGGTTTAGTTCAACAGCAAAATACCTGCAAGTCGGGTTTGGTTGCTTCGTTGACCGGAAATTAGTAATTTAATGTGCAACCCTTCGCAGGAAATTCATCAGTTAAATCCCACCCGGAGTGTAGTTGCGGACGTTATGTGTTATACTAAAAAATTATACAACATGAGAAACATTGTTGAAGATTATTTTGAATTCTATGAGACGTTTAAAGAAAAGTACTCGGAGATATTGAAAATCAAGAACGTAGGGATTCTATCAGAATTTCTTGATAATAAGAACAATATCATAGAATTTCACAAAAAATACGTTCAACCAAATTCACCGAAAATTGTAATGTGTGGAATCAATCCGGGTAGAAGAGGTGCTGGTATTACTGGAATACCATTTATTGACACTAATTCATTATCGAAAATGTTACCAGATATATCAAACCCAAAGACTGAGAAATCTGCTAAATTTTTCTTCTCAATTATTGAGGAATTTGGAATAAATGGATTTTACAGAAACGTTCATGTTACAAATATGTCATGGTTTGGGTTTTACGAATTAGACAAAGGGACAAATATTAACTATAACAGTCTGCCGACAGAAATACAAAACGACTTAATTGACAAGTTTGTCGAGGAAATGGATTTTATAAACCCAAATGTCATTATTCCAATCGGCGACATTGTGAATTGGGAATTATTGTACAATCTTAAAGTAAAGAATAGATTAAATGCAGAAATCGGTCCGAGGTTATACCATCCTGCATATCGTTTGGTAGACAGAAAAACCTACATTGAAACTCTAACGAAATATTTGACAAAATAAAAAAAGTACAAACCCACACCAGTAAACTTCCCGCAAATCGGGTTTGGTTGCGCTCATTGATAAAATAAAAACTAACTAAAAAGAACAAATGAAAAACGTATTCTTTAAACCTTGGGTTGGAGAGAACTATTCTACAACAGGGATTTCCGGAAAAAAAATTCTATTACTTGGAGAAAGTCATATCTGTGGAGGATGCAATGACTGCGGAAATTTAGATTATACGGACACAGATTGTCGAGAATTTACAACGAATACAATTAATACCTTTTTAAAGTATAAGTCTGGTGAACATGAACATAAAGGTTGGATGAACACGTATACTAAGGTTGGAAATATTTTATATAATAAGGGGTTAAGCTCCGGTGAAACTGCTGCTTTTTGGGATTCAATCATATTCTACAATTACGTTCAGTATTCTACGGACAAAGCCAGGGTGTCTCCAGTAAATGAGGAATTTGAGAAAAGTTCAGCCGCATTTTTTGAAATTCTTGAAGCCTACAAACCTGATTTAATTTTTGTTTGGGGTGAAAGATTATGGGATCAACTTCCATTTAGTGAAGATTTTGGAGAAGATATAATAATTGAAAATAGTAATGGAGGAAAGTTTTATTATTATACCATAGATGAAAAGAAGATACCAATTTACATGGTTAATCATCCATCCTCATCGGCATTTAATTATTCGCGGCATAAATTTATGCAGAAAGCAATCGAAATGATTTAACTAAAATACAACTAAAAACCAATCTTAGGCTACCCTGCCAATTGACCTGATCGGAGAGTCACTTTTTACACTAAAATTCCCCGGCGTTATTATTTTTAATTGTGAAGAAGTTGGCTAATTTTGAAGTTATACTATGATAACATCAATTCAACGAAATACGACCTACTCTGCTGGCTTTACTTCAGGATCCGGAGCATTGTACCACAGGGAGATTAATGCCTTGCTACCTATTCTGTTGTCGGACAATTATTCCGAGCGATTAAAGCAGGAAGTGACTCAAAATGCGGTGCTGATGATCAATTCAGAAGTATCCAGGCGTACCATCGTCCGGCAGATTTCATCAAGAATCAAATACGCATTCCCTGAATTCTGGGCAATTTATGCGTCTTCATCAGATACTGACCAGGCAATGATGTTATTTTATCTGGCACTTAATTCAATCCCGCTCCTTTATGATTTCCATTTTGATGTTACCATACCTGCATGGAAGGGTAGCTCCCGAACCTTTGACCCATATAATTACCAGATGAAGTTAGACCAGCTGGGTGATCAGTTCGAAGCCGTCGATAAATGGGTTGCATCTACCCGGAAACTTATTCTTAAAATTTACAAGCGAATGTTAAAAGAAGCCGGATTTCTCCACGATGACAAGCTTGTTTTGCCGCGGAAGGAGGATGAATTCTTTTTCCCATTCATGAAGAACCGCCAGCCCTGGTTTCTCGAAGCCTGTTTTTTGAGTCAGGCAGACATCGACAGGATTACGAAACTTTACACAAAATCCGCATGACCATAAACGAATTATACGATCTTCTTTGCGATGAAGATTTTCAGGATCCCAAAACAGGCAATCTGTTTTTCCCTGCATACATGTACATCTATGATCCCACGAAGGAATACTATATCAGGGAGCAGATTCAGCAAATAAAAGACCGTTTGATACGTCCAAACACCTTTGTTGATGTTCTAATTATTAACCTGTTTACTGAGTTCCTGGATTATTTAAAGACAAGAACGTTTGGTACAGAAACACTTTTAAACACACTCCTGGCAAATGAGCTGAAAGATTCTGACCGAGTTACAGACTCACTTCGAAGAGAAGCTGTTCGAGGCGAATTTTTGTCTAACCTGAACGATAAAATAAAGGAACACATACAACCTGAAGATGATTTAAAAAAATCATTCGTCTTTGTGCATGGGTTTGGTGAAATCTACCCATACCTTAGGGCAAGTAAATTTCTGAGTAATTTTGAAAAATACATCACAGGGTACAAAATCATCCTCTTCTATCCTGGCACTGTAAAAGACAATTACAGCATGTTCGACCTGCTGAATGATGAGAATCCGTATCGTGCCATTAAACTTATCAATCCTGAAGACCAACTACGAACCAATAGCTAAACCACACCCCAAATGAAACTTGTTGACATCTACGAGAAATCAATCGACCGTACAATAAATTCCGCGGTGACCGTTAGTAACCGAGAAAAGGAGACTATCGATGCTGAAATTCAGGAATACGTTTTTACGAACGAACTGATTGAAAAGCTTTATTCCTTTCTATCCAATGTCATGTTGAAGAAGAGCAAGCGAACCGGCATTTGGATCAATGGTTATTACGGTTCCGGTAAGTCGCATTTTATCAAGTATATCGATTTTTGCCTCTCTCAATCGAATAAGAATGGTGCATTCGATCACTACTTGAAAGCAGTTAAAGAAACCGACGCTGATTTGTCTGAAGTTACACCATCTAATCTGGTAAATCTTCGTTCTCAGATCGAAAAATCGAAGGTGGAGACTATCATGTTTAATGTGGAAGACGAAACCGACGATGGCAGCGGGGAGCGTTTGAGCCGCATTTTTATCAATATGCTTAACCGCCACCGGGGATACAATTCTGATGATATTCCGCTGGCGATTTTGCTGGAAAAGGAATTGGATAAAAAGGGTTTGTTTGAGAAGTTTCAGCAAATACTGAATGAGGAACACAACTATATATGGAAGGGTAGTGAGCAGAACATTGCTAGCTTTGCACTGGAAACTGTTCTGGATGTCGCCAAAAGGCTGATGCCTTCTTTGGACACCAATTCATTGACCACTAAACTGACCAATCCGGATACCTACAAAGTTGGAATAGCTTCAACTCTGATTCCGGAATTAAAAGATTACCTGAAAAATAAGGAACCAAGTTTCCGTTTAATATTTCTGGTTGACGAAATTTCCCAATACATCGGTAAGAACAAGGACATTCTGCTTAACTTCCAAAATATCATAGAGCGGGTGAGCGAAGATTTGAACAATCAGGTATGGATTGCAGTTACCGCCCAGCAAACACTCGACAATGTTACGCACGGCGTTGGTAGTAATGATCCACAGGACGAATTCGGTAAGATACTGGGACGTTTCCCCAACGAATTTCGTATATCGCTGGAAAGTTCAGATCCTGCATATATTACTCAAAAACGCGTACTGGAAAAAAATGCGATTGGACGCGCTGCTACAGAAACCTTATACCGAAAGAATAAAGACGCGGTAGAGCATCAGTTTAAGATGAATCACGACTTGTACAAAGGATTTAATTCAGAGCCCGATTTTGTATTGTCGTACCCCTTTGTCCCTTATCAATTCCGATTAATAGCCGATGTGTTTGACTCGTTCCAGTCTCTTCAGTTTGTAATTAAGGAAGTAAAGAACAACGAACGTTCAGTTTTGGGTATAACTCACTTTACAGCGCAGGAAAACAAACAACGTGAAGTAGGTTATTTTATTCCGTTTGATGCCTTCTTTAACAGGCAGTTTAACACCAACCTCACACACCGAGGACGTAAAGCGATTAGTCAGGCATCAGAACTAACCTATGTTAAAAATAACGCGTTTGCCAGGCGGGTCGTTAATGTACTCTTCATGATTTCGAACCTTGCGGAAGCTAACAGGCAGACTTTCCCATCGACGATCGAAAACATGACTCTGCTCCTGATGTCGGATATTGATCAGAACAAGCTTCAGCTGCAAAACGAAATAAAGACAGCATTGGATAAGCTGAAGGATGAAAATGTCATCCGTGAAGAAGGTGGAAAATTCTTCTTCTTTAGCGAGGACGAAATGGATGTGATGATGCAGGTTCAGAATACTACTTTAATTTACGAAGACCGCCTCGATGAATTTGATAAGCTGATTCGACCACTGTTAAAAGTGGATAGTCGTATTCGTTTTGGACAGAATGATTTTCGTGTTGCCTACAATGTGGATGAAAAGGAATTTCTTAGGAATGGAAATGTCCAGGTAAAAGTATTGATGCTCGAAAGCGGGAAAGCGGAAGAACGATCATTTGGCAATCCGAATACCACTCTATTGCTCTGTATAAACGAATGGCTGCTCAAAGATGAAAGTCTGCGTAAGGAGCTCGATCTCTATTTTAAAACGGAGAAATATCTTCGTTTGAACGGTGATGTATCTCAGGGAAAACGGGCGCAAACCATCGAGAGTTTTAGAAATAGGAACGCCGCTGCGAGACAACGACTGGAAGAAATACTTAAACATCGTTTTCCTGAAACCCGTTTTGTTTCCGGGCAGCAGGTCATTGATCCATCAGCAATAAATGGAAGCAAATCAACGGAACGCTATCAGAATATTCTACAAAAACACATGGAGATGGTTTACCGGAATCATTCCTTGGCAGCCGATTATGCCACAACTGCCGCTGATTTAAAACACAAACGTCCAACGATCAAAGCACAGTTATTAACCACCAACGATTTATCACAAGCAGAGATTAAGGTAAATGACAAGATCACCAGTATGGGTGGTGAAATGACCGTTGACGATCTGATCCGTGATTTTGCCAAAGAACCTTTTGGCTGGAAAGACATTCAGGTCATTCACATTTTGGTGATGCTCCATAAAAAGAAAGTCCGTGAGTTCAGTTACCGTGGTCAACCCAGATTCCCGATGGAACTGTTTGTTGATAAAGCCCTGATTTCAACTGAGCGTACCGCTTTGACTGTGAAGCAAGGAGAAGCTATCTCTTCGGAATTGATTGAACAGGCGAGACTCAATTTTAATGAAGTCTTTAATGTCAGTCTTCCCTTGAAGACAGATGCCGGAGAAGTCTTTGAAGAAATGGGAAAAAAGGTCCGGTTGGTTCGAAACGATGCTGCCGAAAGTGCGAAGAAATATATCTCTTATCCCTTCATGGCTAAATATCATGCCCTGCAAACCCAATTGGAGGAACTTAATGAAATACGCGATCCCCGTCGTTTTTTCGAAGCACTTGGAACGAAGAAAGATGAACTCAAAATATCAAGCGATGCCTGTAAACAACTGGATGTTTTCATCGAACGGGCATTGTCTGAATACAAAATAATCAAACAGTTTTTTGCTGACAATCACGAAAATCTGGCTGAACTGCCGGATGGAAATGGCGAAAAAATAAAATGGATGGATGCTTTTTTCCGATCTGACGATCCTTCGGTTGATTTCAGGACTGCACGCAAAACATACGATGAATTAAAAACTGCCCTGAATGAACAGATGAAGTATTACCGTGGGAATATGGAGAAAGTATATACCGGAGTGTTCGAATCGCTTGAAGCCGAGGCTACCAAATTAAAGGTAGATGGCGGAACCACTGCTGACCGAAACTTCACCATCGAAAACCTGAAGAAACAAAAAAGTATTTCTTCTCTGAAATTAGCCATTAGCAATGCCGATTCGTTCCGAAGCAAAGAGATTGCCAAAATCATTAAAGCAGCCGAACCAAAGAAAACGCATGAACCCGGTAAGAAAGCAGAGGAACCAACTGCAAATTACAAGCCCGGAAGGGCAGGAAAGTTCCATGTGATCTCTAACGAAGGGGAAATGGACGAATACCTTCAATCACTACGAGAGGACATGGTTAAAATACTGAAAGACAAAAAGAAAATCATCTTGGAGTAGTTATTATCCCTCATTTTGAAAAGGATAAACAATATTTATTCTGTCTTTTTAAGATAGAGCAGGTCCCAAACCTGGAACTTGAAACCCGGAACTTGAAACTTTTCCCATGAACACCAATAAACTAAAATCATTTGCCCAGTCTGCCCGCCGAATCCTGATGGAAGGCGTATCCCGAAGAATTACGTATTACGGTTTCGATGCCAATGGGTGTGTGGTTGACGAGCCTATTCCTGTGCCTGGAGGGGTGATTATCCGTGAAGAGATTATTGACGATGGTACTGTTCCGGCAAAATGGGAAGCCTTGCGCACAGCCATTCAACGGCATGGTGTGGAGGCTGTGGTTGAAGAAGTAGCCTACACCTGGTTTAACCGGCTGATGGCAATGCGGATTCTGGCAAAGAACAATTACGATCCCAGCCAACTGGAATACGAAAGCGAAGGTTCGGTGACTCCGGTTATTCTGGCTCGGGCACGACGGGGAATGATCTCTTACCTCGACCGCGCTGAACAGCATCGGGTACAACCGCTTATAGGCGATTACCAGAACGAACAAAAAGCATTTGCCATTTTACTCACTGGCTATTGCCACCACCACCAATTGCTCAACCGCATTTTCGGACGGCTTGACGATTATACCGAATTGTTGCTTCCTGATAATATTCTGACAGAAAGTGGCTTGATTTATTTGCTGAATACAACCGATGCCATTGCCGAAGAAGAATACCAACAGGTTGAACTGATTGGCTGGTTGTACCAGTTCTACATCTCGGAGAAGAAAGACCAGGTTTTTGCCAGTTTTAAAAAGAATAAAAAAGCCGAAGCCGAAGATATTCCTGCCGCTACCCAGATTTTTACTCCCAACTGGATTGTGAAGTACATGGTACAAAATACCGTTGGCAGAATCTGGCTCGATCATCACCCCGAAAGTCCACTCCGCAAAAAAATGAAATACCTTGTCGAATCTCCAGATGAACCCTCATCGGAGCATTCTTTCCTCCCCCCCACGGGGGGATTAGAGGGGGGCTTTAAACTCCTCGATCCTGCCTGTGGCTCAGGGCATATTCTCGTTGAAGGCTTCTTCCACCTTTACGATATTTACGAGGAAGAATACTACATGCCAACCGAAGCCGTGGAGAAAATTTTGCAGCACAACCTGTTTGGGCTCGACATTGACCTACGGGCAGCGCAATTGGCACAGTTTGCCGTATTGCTGGCAGCAGCTACCAAGTATCCCGATATTCTGAAAAAAGAGTTAAGCCCGCACATTTACGCCATGCCGGAAGCAGCTATTTTTAGCCGCGAGGAAATTCTTGATTTTCTGGGCAGCGAAGGCACACAGCACGAAAAAGTAATAACCCGTGCCTTGGAGCTGATGCAGCAGGCAAAAAACCTGGGTTCGGTGATGCAGTTTAATGTAACTCCGGCTGAACGTCTGTTCTTTATACAGTGCCTTGAAACCCTGCAAACCGAAGCCAAAACAAGCCTTTTGGCGCAATCGCTGCTGAATAAAATGCAGCCTTTCTTGCAAGTGTTATTCATCTTGACCGAACGCTACGAAGCCATTGCAGCCAACCCACCATATATGGGGCAGAAGAATATGAATGACGAATTGAAGGAATATATTAATAAAAATTACCCACTCACAAAAAGTGATTTGTTTGCTGTTTTTATGGAAGTGTGCATTAATAATTTGAGCAAACAGGGTAAAATGAGCATGATAAACCAAATATCCTGGATGTTTCTATCAAGATATGAAGCATTTCGTGATTATTTGTTGAAGAATTACTGGTTGGAAAATATGCTCCATTTGGGACCTCGTACCTTCGAAGAGTTAAGTGGTGAAGTTGTACAATCTACTGCTTTTACATTTTCAAAGCCAACAGTTAAAATAGACAAGCAATTGAAAGCAAATTACTATCGTCTAGTTGAACAAAAGAATGTTGGAGAAAAAGAAGCTGCTTTTTTAAACTTTGAAAACTGTTACAATAATATTCATCAATCCAACTTCTTCAATATTCCTGGGAATCCTTTTGCATATTGGTTAAGTGATAACGCTATTAATAGCTTTAAGCATAGTCCTATAGGTGATATTCTAATTTTCAAACAGGGAATGGCAACCTCTGACAATGAACGATTTATACATAATTGGACTGAAGTAAGCTTTCAAAAAATAGACTTTTTTTGTACCGATAGTAATGAATTAGCAAAATCGAGTTGCAAGTGGTTTCCATATAATAAAGGGGGATCCTATCGTAAATGGTATGGAAATAATTTATTAGTGGTTAATTGGGAGAAGGATGGTAAAGAAATGAAAGAATTTACATCAACTCTTTCTCAAGGGTCGGCGGTAAGGTTAAAAAGTCGTGAATTTTATTGTCTCCCCTCAATTACATATTCAGCTACCTCCAGCGATGATTTTGGCTGTCGAATTAGCCCCAGTGGCTTTTTATTTGATGTTAAAGGTTCCTGTATTTATGGTGATGACCAACAGTATCTTATATATTCTGCACTTTTAGGTTCAAAGGTTGCTAAACTATTTCTCGACGTACTTTGCCCAACGATGGATTTTAATATGGTTGGTGTGAAAAAAGTGCCTATAAGTAAAAATATTTTAACTAAAAGAGGAATTGAGGTATTTGCCTCCAATTGTCATTCTTTGAGTATTATTGATTGGGATTCCTATGAAACCTCTTGGGATTTCCAATGCCATCCCTTGCTACAAGTCAAAAAAGAGTGGACTAATACCATAGAATCCACTTACAATTGCTGGTTAATTATTGTTACAAGGGGATTTTACCAACTTCATGCAAATGAAGAGGAATTAAACCAAGTTTTTATTGAAATCTATGGTTT
Source organism: Prolixibacteraceae bacterium (assembly GCA_035648135.1). GTDB lineage: Bacteria > Bacteroidota > Bacteroidia > Bacteroidales > Prolixibacteraceae > Aquipluma. The sequence goes on along the minus strand of DASRMB010000077.1, from coordinate 11,255 downwards.
AAATGATGAGTTAGACCCAACTGTCTTGCTTAAAGACATTACCATTTTACAGGACGAACTCGTCAGTACTGCTCTAGAGAAAACTGAAAAAGAGTTGCGCAAACACCGCCAATGGAAATTGGAAGAAGGCAAATGGCAATTGTATGTGGAAGGGCAGCATCAGCCTAATCCTGCTGAAGGCGAATTACCGCAAGCCACTGTTCAGCCAAGCCTTCCCATTAAAAAAGATGTGGTCATGCAACAGCTCATCAGCTACGCAGTGGGTTGTATGATGGGTCGGTATTCTCTCGATGCTCCTGGGCTAATCCTTGCCAATCAGGGAGAAACCATAGAAGACTATAAAGCAAAAGTGGATGAACTGAAAACCGGAGACGGGAGACAGGAGATGGGAGAATTCATGCCGGATGATGATGGGATAGTTCCAATGATGGGTTCCAATTGTGGGTTCTCCGACGATGCTGCGCTTCGGTTGCGGCATTTTATCGAAGCCGTTTGGGGCAGTGAAACACTCACTCAAAACATCAACTTCCTGCAAGCCTGCCTCGACATGGAAATCGGGAAATACCTGGTCAATCAAAACAACTTCTGGAAAGACCATTGCAAGAGGTACAAGAAGAAACCGATTTACTGGCTCTTCAGTTCAAAGAAAGGTGCATTTCAGGTGTTGGTTTATATGCACCGGATGAACCGTTTCACAGTGCAGAAAATCCGCGACAACTACATGCTAAAACACCTGCAATGGCTAACTAACCAGAAGAATGATCTGGATCGAAGGAGTTCATCCCTTTCGCGCGACGAAACTCGCCAGTTGGATTATTACCGGACCGCATTGAATGAATGTCAGGAATACGACCTGCAGTTAAAAAACATTGCCGACCAGCAAATCGAATTTGACCTCGACGATGGAGTAACAGTAAACTATGCCAGGTTTGCACCGCTGCTGGCGGGGATTAAATAGATTTGATCAGACTTAATGGAACTTACAACTTATAACTATGATGCACAAAACTTATTTGCCATTCAAGGAGGATACCTTAAAAGAACATTTTGTCCAATCAAAAAAGGATTTATCAAATATCGAGAAGCATATTTCAAAGTACAAAAAGAGTATTGAAAATTATGGGCTTTTTGAGTCCAATAATGAACTCATTGAGGATATTCGCAAAATTCGACAAATCGAAAAGGATGAAACTTTTTGGACGGCAAGTTCATTGATGACAATATTTCATAGTCCTAGCAGAGATGTTGAGTTACAAAAATTATTAACACTTGCCTTTGGAGAAGTGCCTCCACTCGACAATTTCTCAAGTTGGAATGAGTGCCTAAAGGGACAGCTTCATTTGTTCTTTGAACCGAATCTGCCTTCTCCAAAAGTATATTTAAACTGGCTCAAAAATAATATAGTTGGTCGAAATTTTATACCCTATATTTTAGAAAAGACTCGAAACAAAAAGGGTGATTATCGTTTAAATTTGGAAGGTTCAACAAACGTGGATGCTTTATTATTGAATTCATCAAATGGATTTGCCATCATAATCGAGGCTAAAGTACTGTCTGATATATCATATCAGGTGAGTTATGACAGTATGCGTAATCAAATCATTAGAAACGTTGATGTAATGCTAGGTGACAACAAAGTTTTAGAAGAACCTTTAGGTAAACGAATAGCGGACAATTCGTTGTTTTTACTTTTGACTCCAAAACTTTTTCAGGAAAATCCGCGAACAAGATTATATGGGTATACTTTTAACGAATATAAGACCAACTTCCAATCCATTTGTGACGATTTAAAACATAGGGAATTAAGTTTGACTGATTGTAAAAGCATTTCAGAACGAATGAGCTGGATAACCTGGGAGGACTTGAAAAAAATTAATAGTGATTGTTGCTTGTGGTTAAATGAAAATACTGATTTAACGAACCAATAATCCCAAAATATTGCACTGATGATTCCTGCAACCATAAGTATGCTTGTTATTGCTGGCGTGGATTAGGAGAAAATAGAACAAAAAAATAACACAATAAACGCTGAACCGATTTAAAATGCTCAACGATAAAATCATATCGACCTTAACGAAATACCCTGAAGTGAGGGTGATCTTTTTCTTCGATCCCGACCGCGATTCGGAAGAGGAAGTTTCAGCTTTGAACTCCGACCTTTTCAAAGTAGAGTTCTTCCAAAACAATCCGCTGAACCTGAAGATGAAGTTCCGTGACGAGTTGGCTGACGATAAGGTGTTTCTGTACCTGCCTATAAAGCGACCCGAGACCCACCAAGAATACCTTCGCTTTCCTCTGCTTGATTTGCTCATTGCCAACCGCGAACTTCGCCTCGACGATGTTGGTGAATTTATGGATACCTTCAAATTAAAGCCTCACCAAAGGTCGCTGGTTGATAAATACATCCGCGAACTGAAATATGAAAGTGTACAAAAGGTAATTGCTCCGGTGCTGAAATCTTCCAACTTTGAAGAAAAACCCTTGCAACGGGCATTGATTTCTGCATTTCTCCGCTTCCAGAAACCCGAAAGCACCGAGCTGATGCTCGCAAAGCTGATCACTTTGGGATTGGATTCGGAAGACACCGAGTTAAAACGGTTCAGTAATAAAATAAGCACGAATGGCTTAATGTCGGTCCTGGATGATTGGAGCCTGGAATATATCGGTGAGCAGGTGATAGAACTCACCACAGAACGATTGAGCTTGCTGGCATCACGGATGAAATACAACGCCCTGGTTTCGGAACTGGAGATCAAAAAAACGATTGATCCATACGTGTCCCTCCATATAGGCGATCCGGTTAAACGCAATCTGGTCTCCAACCTGATTGAAACAGCATCACGCAATAGTGCCGTTCGCGAGAAGTTTCTGCTTGCTTTGGATAAACTTACCCAAAAAGTGCGGGAACAAAAACTGGTGGAATTGTATGGTGTTTCAGCCCCTTATAGCTGGATAAATCAGCCACTGGTTAAGGAAATCCAAACTAGTATAGTCCGGCTTTTTCTTGATGGAAAAGGAAACAACATCGACACCCTGAACCGCATTTCAATTTGGGAGGATTTATCCGGAAACCTAAAATTAGTCAACCAATTTTTGCTTCATACCCTGAATGCTCTTGAAAAGATTACCAGTGCAGGGACAGTTATTCTGGACAAACCCGAAGAATACATCCGAATTTATTGTGAATCCTGGTATGTGGTTGATACAGAATACCGGAAATCTATTGTCGCCTGGAAAAACATCGACTTTGCAGAATTGTCAGGTCAAGAATCTTTTGAACGGTTGAAAGACAATATTGAAAAGCGGTATGTTGGCTTTCTGGAATCGACTAACCGCGAATGGCTTAAATGCCTGTCTGAAGGAGGATTTGATTACTCTAAACTCAACGTTCCTCTGCAATACAATTTTTATCAGTCGGAACTTGCCATGGTCGATCAGAAAGTGGCAGTTATTATTTCTGATGGTCTTCGGTATGAAATTGCAGCGGAACTGCTCCGTGAATTGAATCAGGAAACTAAAACGGAAGCTGTTATTCGAAGTTCCCTGGCTTCCATTCCCTCCGAAACCCAGATGGGCATGTCAAACCTCCTTCCGGGCAAGTCGTTTATTTTTGAGGACGGGAAAGTAACCGTTGATGGTATTTTATCCGATGGACCCAAAAACAGGGAAAAGATCCTTCGGCAAACTGAATCCGATTCGATTGCCTTATCTTATACCCAACTGGACGGATTATCGCAAGCGGATGCACGGCAGGTATTCAAATCGAAACTGGTGTACATTTACCACGATGTGATTGATGCCATTGGCCACAAGCGAGCTTCAGAGCGCAATGTATTGCCTATGGTGGCTTCAGTTATCGAAGACCTGAAGAAGCTGGTTAAATACCTGCATACATCCATGAATGTAAACAGGGTGCTTGTCACAGCCGACCACGGATTTATCTATACTGATCATCCCATTCAGGAAAAGGATTATGAACCCGATATGCGCGATGACATCAACATCGATACACAAACCAACCGTTACGGTTTCCTAGAAAAAGAGGAGAAGCCTGAAAGTGGCCACTGTTTTCATTTCAGCAAAACCAGTAAGATGATCTGCGACCGCTATGTGGTTATTCCTCCATCGACCAATCGATATCATAGGAGTGGAGCAACCGTTCAGTATGTTCATGGAGGAGGAAGCCTTCAGGAATTGATCGTTCCGCTTATCGAAAGCAGGTACCGCAAGAACCGACCGGTTGAAAAAGTAATGCCGATGCTCATTTCCCGGACACTGAAGGTGGTATCAAATAGCCTGAAAGTTCAGCTTATTCAGGAGAAATCGGTTACTAAAGATTTGAAAGAACGAACCATTCAGCTGGGATTGTATGATGGAAACGACCTGGTTTCGAACCTGGCAGAACTAAAAATGAATAGCACAGCGGAACATCCTTCACAACGGATGTTTGCAGTCGATCTGTACCTGAATCCGGGTGAAGGATCAAAAACACGGTTTTCCCTGCGGGTATTCGATCCTGAAGATACTCTCAACCGTTTGATAGAAGTAGAAGTGATCAACAACACCTTGTATGAATCTGATTTTTGATAACCAATGAAAGAAAAAATATTAGCCAATTTTGAAGGAAAGGTTGTTCGCAAAGACCTTACCTCAATGGTCAAAGGTAATTCCGTTGTTCCATCATATGTACTCGAATACCTTTTAGGTCAGTACTGTGCAGTTGATGACGAAGAGATCATCTCCAACGGAATTGAAAAGGTGAAGGAAATCATCCGGAATAATTTTGTGCAGAAAGCTGATGCGGAAAGTGTCAAAAATTCCATACGCGATAAAGGCAGTTATAAAATCATTGATAAGGTAAAGGTGGTTCTGAACGAGCGGGATGATTTCTATGAATCCAGTTTCGAAAATCTCTCCGTTTCAAAGGTGTTTGTTTCTGATCACATTGTTAAAAATCATCCCAAGCTTTTAAGTGGGGAAGGGGTGTGGTGTATTGTGCAGCTCGGGTACGATCATTCGGATGGTGCCCGTAGTCGTTGGCTTATCGAATCACTGAAACCGATACAGGTATCCGGCGTGGATCTGGAAGACTTCCGTGAAAAAAGACAGGAATTTACTACCGACGAATGGCTCGATCTCCTGGTGCATTCAATCGGGTTAAATCCTGAATATTTTAACCGACGCGGAAAACTGATCCAGATTTCAAGGTTGCTTACCCACGTTGAGAACAATTACAACTTTGTAGAACTGGGGCCGAAGGGTACAGGGAAATCGCACATTTTCTCAGAACTTTCACCTCACGGGGTTTTGGTTTCCGGAGGTGATGTAACCAGTGCCAGGTTGTTTGTTTCCAATACAGGCAGAGGTAAGGTCGGACTGGTCGGTTACTGGGATGTAGTTTGTCTGGATGAATTTGAGCAGGTGGTTGGCTCCAAACGCTCAGATGGCGACATGGTCAATATTATGCAGAACTACATGGCAAATAAATCGTTCAACCGTGGAAAGGAATCTGTTCAGGCATACGCCTCCATGGCATTTATCGGTAACACCAAACATTCTGTGCCCTATATGCTCCGGAATTCGCACCTCTTTGAATCCATTCCGGCAGCATACATCAAAGGCGCATTTCTCGACCGCATACACATTTACATTCCAGGATGGGAAGTGAAGATTCTGAAGAACATTGGTTTGTCCACCGATTACGGATTTATAGTCGATTACCTTGCAGAAATCCTTCGCCAGCTCCGCAAATTCGATTATTCCAACTTGCTCGACAAATACGTCGCGCTTGATCCGACCTATTCAGGACGTGATACCACTTCAGTCAGAAAGACTTTCTCCGGATTGGTCAAGCTGATCTACCCTCATTTAAAGATGACCGAAGAAGAGGCACTCGAACTGATCAATTTTGCCAATGAAGGTAGAAAAAGGGTGAAAGACCAGCTTTATATTCTGGACGAAACATTCCGTAACGAACCCGTAAATTTCCAATACACGGTGAAATCAAGCCGGAAAGTTGTAGCAGTGGAGACCCTTGAAAATATGAGTTTCGCGATAAAAAAGTCTCCTGAACCTGTTCAGAAAGAATCGGAGGAAATGACTACCACTGAAGGGGGTGACTTGAAGAATCCGTTTCTGAACCTGGAGGAAAAGAATATCATCATTCATGATAACCAGTCGGGTGTTTCATATAAAAATCTGTTCAGTGATTATATGGTTAGTGCTTCACGTATCCAGCTGGTGGATCCTTACATCCGCTTACCCTACCAGGCAAAAAACCTGATTGAATTCTGCCAGGTAATTGCCGATGCCAAATCACCAGATACCGATGTTGACCTGCATGTGATTACCTGGAACAAAGATGAATTCATTCCGGATGTGATCGACTGGTTTGTCGAAATTCAGGATTCACTGGCTCCGCTGGGCATAAACCTAAGCTGGACCTTCGAAGACCTTCACGACAGGCACATCACCACCGATACTGGATGGAAGATCAAGCTTGGTCGCGGTCTCGACATCTTTGAAAAGGTCGAAGGATTCTTCAATACCGCCACAGTTGTTCAGGAATTAAGGTTGTGTAAAAATTGCGAGATAACGTATTTGAGATGTGAATAATTTTTAAGTAAAAACTGGCTAGCGAGAAAATAAGATCAGGGGAGTATTGAAAAAGTGATGAATGAAGCTTGGTAACGATTATTGTTTTCGGTGGTGATTACAGAAAATAATTACGTCATCGTTTAATTTCGTGTCAGTAAAACAACACAACTTTGAACAGGAATCAAACGAAAAACCGAAACACTAAAAATTTAGATCATGTGCATAACTTTATTGATGGAGGAAATACAAATAATTTACGAGAGCAGTCTGCCAGTGAAGGATAAGGAGAATCTAAAAGCATCACTAAAAACATCAAAAATATGGACATCGGAACAAAATGCGATGTTCGACCAGGCCGTTGAGGAATGGGACGAGAATCATCCAAAAATTCAGGTGATAGGAAAGGGTGGACGGATTTATTGGGTGGAATCAAACAAGGCTCAAAGCGACTTAGGATAAACATACCGATCTGAATTACCTCCGTTCTACTAATGGTAAGTCTGAAAAATACAGAACCCGTTGCACCGCCTTGCGGTAAATGTTTCATCCCCACCAACAAAGCAAAATTGAGCCTTGGTATCCGGACAATAAAATAGCCTGCCGGAACTATCCAACAGGCTATGGATCTTGTCTCTTCCCTCCATTACTTATTTGACTGGGATAGAACATCGGCGCAAAATTGCGCTTATGAAAATCATCTGAACATTCAAGGCTTCTTTTTTCCTTCAATACATCTTTACTAACCCATACTTTAATCTTTTTTTCATCGGTGGGCAAATTATACCCAAATGAAACAAACGGTCGAAAAATAGGCTAATTCCTATATCATATTAGACATTACTGTTTGTGGTAAGTATTCATATTGACAGACATTAAGAATTGATCATTTAAAGTAATGGTTAAGATAAAATTGACTTTCTATATTCAACCTTTTGTTCAATCTCATTGAATTTTTCCACTGTTGTGATGAATGTCTGGATTACAACACCCTTATGGAAGGTAAACCTGTTTTTCCCGGGCTCTATAATATTGGCAAATGTCTGCAACTTTTCGGCTTCGGTTATTATCCCCATATACCTTTCCTGAATAGTCAAGCCAAAGTGAATGATGTACCCGATATTGCATTTTAGCAATGCAACTTCAAAGCCTGAATGAGCATACCACTTGGCGAAGCTGGTTAAAATCTGTTTTTCGTATGGACATTTTGAAACAGCATTCTGGAAATTCTGATATTCTTTGATCGATTCATTGGCGGTTTCTTCAACAGAAGTCATAAATTGATAAGCATTTGTATCAGCCTTGAAAAGAAAGTTAATGAGATTCGAGGTATTTTGTGCCACTTCTAACGTGGTAGGTTTGGCACATTTTGCTTTTATTACGGCCTTATCGAAATAATGTGAAGCAACTAAAGCAAAGTATGTTTTGGCTCGTTGGTAATCTTTTTCGAGCTTGTTTGTTTTCATGGTGGCATTGTTTATTTTGGTCATAACGTATGTTCTAATTTGAATTATTTTTAAAATGGCTTTGTGTTGACTTCATTTAAATTATTATCCGGTTCCATATCACTGAACACGGTCATCTGGTCGTTCGAAAATATTTCAATGTCTCCGGTCGTACCTCTCCGGTTTTTTGCGATAGAAAGATAGAAACGGTTATCAGCTTCATTTCGCCATGGGAAAATAACGATGTCTGCATCCTGTTCTATGGCTCCGCTTTCGCGTAGGTGGTGTAACTGTGGTTTTTCGTTTGCGGCTGCTCGATTAAGCTGTGATAAACAGATCACCGGTATGTTTTCAGATAGTGCGATTTCTTTCAATGTTCGGCTGATTTCGCTAATCTGCTGCTCCCGGATTGCTTTTTTGTCGAATGCCTTGATGAGCTGCAAGTAGTCTATAATGATTAGGTCGCACTTCCCGGCCTTCCTATTCCTGATTGTATTAGACCTGATTGTCGAAGAAGTTAGCCCTGCGTAGTCATTCCAGACTATTGGCAAATTCTCAAAGTTTGTTAGTGAGCGATTGATTGCACCCCAATCATTGCCGTCAATCTTACCATCTCTTAGTTTCAACCTATTGACTGATGACTCTCCGCTGATCATTGTGCGCATCAAGTCAGATGATTTCATTTCCAAACCATAGAAGTTAACCCATGAACCGGATCTTGCTGCCTTCTTTGCAAAGTGTAGTGCTAGACTCGTTTTCCCGACTCCTGGCCTGGCAGCTACAATGATTAAATTTGTATTTCTCCATCCTCCGGTGGCATTGTTAAGGGTTTTTAACCCGGTAGTGATTCCTGGCTGTTTTCCTTCTTTAGCTTGAACACAATCCGTCTCAATTTCCCGGAGTGTTTCCCGGATAACATCAGAATGTGACTGACCAGTATTTGAGCCTAAAGTGGAATCTTCAATCGCTGATATTTTCCTTTTCACTGAGCTTAAAAGGTCCTCAATGTCGGTTCCTTCCTGATAAGCGTCTGAAACCGTTTCCGTGCCTATCCGGATCAATTCCCTTTGAATAGATAGCTGCTGTATTATTCTTGCATGAAATTCAAGGTGTGCAGCTGTGGCAACTCTGCTTGTTAGTTGGGTTATGAACGCCGGTCCACCAACTTCATTTAATTGGTCCTTTTCAATCAGTGATCTTGTCACCGTTAAAAGGTCAATCGGTTTTTCTGCATCTGCAAGCGATTTAACAACATCAAATATTTTTCGGTGGGATTCTTTGTAAAAACTGTTTGCTGTTAAAATTGGGCTTACTGCATGTATCGCTTCAGCTTCTAACATTAAAGCACCCAAGACAGCCTCTTCCATGTCGATTGCTTGTGGCGGTATTTTACCATACTGAGCGTTAATCTGGTCAATGTTCGATTGTTTTGGCTTGGCACTTAATGCTGAAAAGCCATTATTTAATTGTTCCATTCTGTGTTAATATTTAATTTGTTATTTGATTTCGGTGCTTCAGATGTTTTGTTCCGGGCTATCCATCCGGTAACAGACTTTTTCCAATCAACCATTTTGTTTTTTCCCACCATCCAGTTTATAGAGCCGTAATGAGCTTCAAACTTTTCGGCTTCAAGTAGTGGGTTCAATTGAGATCCTTTTTCGGCAATCTTCACAGAAAAGTAAGATTCAATTTCAGAGAGAACAGGAGGGGTGAATTTCACCCTCTTTTGTTCTTGTTTAATTGTATTATTGTTGTTTGTGGTTACTTGCTGGTTACTAGCCGGGGCGTTTGCTGGTTGTTCTGTTGGTTGCTTTAACGAATTGTTGTACTGGTAAACATCCCACTTGCAGACAGTTACAATGCTGAATTTGTTGGTTGATTCGATGGTTATTTCGTTGGTTGATTTTAGCCTGCGAATAGAAGTGCGGATTTCTTGTTCCGATAGCTTTAAATCATTGGCCAGTGCCTTTCTACCAGTGACCATTTGACCGGGCAATAATTCAACATTCATCCATTTATACGGCTTGTGTGTAACTTTAAGAAGAATATGGATGAACAGCCTAAATGTATTTGGATCATTGTACCATTGCCAGTCCATTATCTGTCTTTGTAACACGACCCATCCCTCATTCATAGTTTCTTGATTTAAAATTTTCACACGCTGAATAACTTCCGTAAAAACGCTTTGTCCAGGGAGAACCTCTTAAATTAAATCGGGTGGAATAAATGGACACCACCTTTGCTTCATTTGTAAGGTAATTGACAATAACCTGATGCGTTGAGGGGCTACCAGTAATTCGTTTAAGGTAGTCACCTGATGTTTGGAGCTGCTCTTTTTGCATTAGGCTTTATCCTTTCCGCCATTTAGGATAGCCTTTACCTCTGACATTTTGTACCGTCTTCCACCGCCAATTTCAATTGTATTCAGGTAGCCCTTTTTATTCCATCTCCAAAGTGTAACGGGATCGACATTTAAAATTGCTGATACTTGTTTGACTGTTGGGTAGGTTTCGGCCTTATCATCTAATACGATCTTTTCCAGCTCCTTGCGTGTGTTGTCTATCACTTCATTGTGCCATTCTCTTAAATCATTAATTCCGATTGAAACAGTCAGGTTGACCCCTGTTTTTAAAATTTCATTAATATTCATAACATTACTCTTTTTACTACTTGCCCATCCCTAAAAGGTAGCTACTGCTTTCAGATATTCGACATTGCAATGATATGCAGAACTTTGAAACCAGCTTAAAAAGGTGATTTCTAAATGACTTTAATTGCTAGATAATCAAATGAATAACTCAGTAATGGTGATTCTCGCGGTGATTTTTTGGTGATAAAAAAAGCAACTCCGGTAATGAAGTAGCTTTTGGGAAAATGGGTATTTTTTACTTTATCTTTAAATTATCAACGGACCAGTATGTTTTTCGATGACTGCCGAAAATCCGGCAGTCCTAAACTCTGGGGTAATGTTTTACTATACCAATTGACGCAATGGTATGTTCTGTCAGGTGAATCCGAAGCCGGAGATCCTTTATTCTGTCTTGCTGATTTATGTAAGGCATTGAAATTGTCAAATCAATGCTTCGGTTAAAACTTAGTTATTTATCTGATTTACAGCAAAATAACTGATTATTTATTAGTGTAAAACCGCAGGGATCTGTATCTTTAAAGTATTAATTACCAGTTAATTACTTTAATTATGGCCACCCCTGCGAT
>DASRMB010000076.1:0-65088 GCA_035648135.1 Prolixibacteraceae bacterium | reverse complement strand
CATGATCTGTTCAACACTGGGGGTATCCTTCCTTCCGAACACACTGGTCTTTTGACCTCTGGTAATATCTTCTTGTAAAAGGACAACAAGATGAGGGTGTTGTTCCAAAATGGTATCTATCAGACCTAATTCGGGATCCCTGGCCCAGTCGGGCTTCTCAAACTTGATCTTAAAATCTTCAAATAGTTTCATGGTGTATCTTTTCTTAAAACTAATAAAAATGGATACACAATAAAAGGCTGCATATAATTAATTATCAACAATTTGATGTTTATAGACAGACTCTATATAGCATTTGTAATACATTTTATCCTAAATTTCTCAAAACCTGTTGAGAATTTAGATTATTCAATTTTTAAAGAAATTCACATAAAGAAATTAATAAAGATTGCAAAAAGCATAAGAAATAGCAACTCTGATTGGGCTTTAAATTCAATTACGAATATCTGTTTAAAAAGGGATGATTTAATACCTTTTATTCAAGCAGAAGTTAAAAAAAGCAGTGGAGTTTTAAAAGCAGCATTGTCTTATTCTATTTCTATCGAAAAGGATCAGAATTTAGCTTTTAAAGCCTTAGAAGAATTACTAGATCTCCATTTTGAAAGCTTAGCCAAAGAACCATTCAAATTGATTAGCCATATGGATAAGTTAGATTGGGTTGGTCGGGAAGTATTATTCGTAAAACTTTTAAAATTACGTAACATGAAGTTAGCATACTGCTTATGTGAAAGACTTGTTGTGTATGGGAAACCTAATCATCAACTAATTTTTGATATCGGATCGATAAATTGGTGGTTAGATTGGTTTACAGAATACTTTGAATCAAAGAGTTTAGAATGGATGTTTATTGATCGTGTACCAAGTTTTATTTCAGCTCATATAACAACTGATAAAAGGAATGAATTCATTAAAGAGTTTAACAATCCGAAATCTAAATATCGTAATGTATTAATCCGAACTGTAATTAGTAAGATTAATGGTTTAGTCTTAGATGATTTTACTGAAGAAACTATAACATACTTACTTGATGATTTAAAAAGACCTAGGTCGGAATTTTATGAAAATAGAATTTTAACTAACATAGCAACAGAAACATTTGTAAATGAACGATTAATACCACGTTTAGAAAGTGTCGAAAATATAGAAAGCGAAAATCTTAAAAATTTAATTGAAAGTATAGGCGTTAAGCACAAGCGGAGATATTTAATATAGAAAAAACTGCACATAAAAATACCCGCAAGTCGGGTTTCGTTGCTTCGTTGACAGGAAATTAGTATTCGAAAAGCAAATCTTCGTAGGAAGTTCATCGGTTTACTCCCGCCCTGCGTGTATTTGCGGAACGTTAGCGGTAATTATAGGTGCGTCCAATGTAATATTCACTTTTAAAATTAGGAATAAGTATTATTGATTGAATTTCGATGTTTAACTTTTATAAAATTTAATGACTGACGAAATTTTGTAATTTAGTTAATCTAATAACCAAACTAATAACTATGGAATCCTATAAAAGTTTGACAAGTCTGAGTAAGTTTTTGATTTTCATATCGTGGCTAATTGCAATTTTGACTATTGGTATAGTGTCATTCTATGCTTTCGATGGAGAGGACTATAGAATTTTGATATCTGTTTTATCAATGGGAGTATTAATTTTTATATTCCTATTAAGTTTTGGTAAACTAGCACAATTCCTTTTAGATATAAGGGATTATCAGTTATCATTTGAAACAAGCAGTATTGATAATGAAAAACAAGATTTACAAATTTCCTATTACAGAGATAAAGACAAATATAAATACCTCAAATATCTAGCAAAATTTATATTAGTAATTGGGTGGTTAAACCTCATATCTGCTTTTTTACTCATCTTTTATTATTTATCGATCGATGAAGATTTTGTTGATATCTTGCCTAGGTTTGGAAGTGGTGTAGTATTGAGTGTTTTCTTGTTGACATTTGGAAAAGTTATATTGTTAATATTTGACATTCGAAATTTCCAGTTAGATTCACCTATTTCTCCTAATAGAATTGAAAAGAATAAAACTTCAATTCCTTCAATTAATGATAATTTGATTGATGAAAGTGAAATTCAGAAACTTAAATATCTAATTCAGAAACAAAAACGCAGAATGTTTGGAGACGGATATAAACTGGATATTATCAATACTCTCAATAAACTTATAGATTCAGAATTAAAGGCAAATTCAGTAATCTACAATTATCATAAGCAGTTTGATCAAGACTTAATTAAAGACTTGAAAAGTCTAACCTCAAATTATACTGGAATTAAAGAATATCTTAAAACATTTATTACACATAGAATCGTAAATAGTGAATACCCTCATGACGAAATAAAGTGAATAACTGGCAACAACAGCAAAATACCCGCAAGCCGGGTTTCGGTGCTTCGTTGACAAGAAAGTAATAAATTGAAAAGCAGATTTTGCAGGTCGTTAATTGGTGAAATATAGCCTTGCGGGAAGCTGCGAGATTAGATGTTGCAAGGCCACGATTTATCGTGCCCATACCTGGCAAACAAATACCTGATACGTTTTCGATGCAAACCACAATCGCAGTATGGTCACGACATGTCGTGACCTCGCGGATGACAGTGTCGAATGTCCGGAACTTGCTGGTTTTCAAAACTGGCCCATTCCACCGTCCATTTGACGCTACGAAAATCGCAAATCTAAAAAATTCAAATAAAAATGCTTACTACAAATAAAAATTCAGAAAAGTATTTTACATTTGGTGATGTCTACTAGTTATGGGGCAGCTTAAATAGACACAACAAAACCGACAAGAAACAACATAAAATGAAACGACTTTTAGTAATAGTATTGACAAGTCTGACTTGTTTTGCTCACGGGCAAGACAAATACAACTATGTTCATTTTAACAAGTTGACAGAAATCACGGGAACAGAATATGTTATAGCCACAATTGAAAATCGCGGCAAAATTGAAACTAACAGCCAATATCTGCTTTTCATTAATACACAGAATGGGAAGACAAAGCAGATAGACTTTCCTAAAGATGCATACATTGAGAAAATTGAACAAATAAAAATCGACAGCCTGGGAATTAACAAAATTTTCATTGCTGCAAAGACAGTAAACTTAGACAACAATAAGGGTATTGACTGGAATGATCCAAAACAAATCATTATTCTTTCAACTGATGGCCAAGAAAGAACTCAAATCACAGATGACAAATTTTTTGTTCAGACCTGGATAATCAATAAACATACAGGAGCTATTGTTATTACAGGATACTATGACACAAATAATAATGGGAAATACGACAAGACAGACAAGAATGAAATCTTAATTTATGACTTGAAAACCTTGAAAATGGTAAACAAAATATGAAAGAAAGCCTACCCAACAACAGCAAACTACCCACAAGCCGGTTTTCCGTGCTTCGTTTTCCGAAGTATATTGCGTAAGAGCTAATCCATTTCTACTTCTTCGCTTTTCGTTTTCTCGTCAAATCCAGCAATCCATTAACGATGGTCAGCGGATGAGCAGGATTGCCTGCAATATACAGATCGACAGGATACTTATCGAGTAAACTGCGGTCGATTGCTGAACTGCTTCCAATAATTCCACCACTGATGGCATCGGTTCCAACCAGCACGATAATTTTAGGTTCAGGAATGGCATCGTAACAAATCTGCACCGATCGGGCCATGTTCTCAGTCATCGGGCCGGTAATCACAATCCCGTCGGCATGACGCGGCGAAGCGACAAACTCGATTCCAAAACGACTCATGTCGAACTGAACATTATTTGCCGCATTAAGCTCCCACTCGCAACTGCCATCTCCACCGGCGCTTACACTACGAAGTTTTAACGACTTGCCAAATACCCGGTGAATTTCTTTCCGGACAGTTTCAGGATTCACCTCAACAGCATGGTCATCGCCTTCTTTGACGATAAGCCGACTGCGTTCGTTGGTTGAGATTTTATAATCGGTCGTAAATCGTATCTTATTCGGGAAACGTCTGGCACATTCGCCGCAAAAGGTACATTTTCCCAAATCGATGCTTACCGGGCCTGCCGAAATCGCACCAACCGGACACAAATCCACCAGTTCTGTTTCATTCACCTCTTCGGAACTAATCACAGGACGGCCCCTGAAAATACCCGGAACCTTGGCAGTTGTAACATCCGGAATAAACTGTTTCCCCTGGTGATAGACTATTTTTAAGTTATCGAACATGATCTTTTATTTTTTTCTTTTGAAGAAACTTTCATAATCGAGGCTGTCTCAAAACTAATTTTGTAATTCTTAAAACTTACAAATTGAAAGTACAGTTACCTTTTGCACCCCTAAATCCCCTGAAGGGGACTTCAAAGCCGCCCCTTTAGGGGAGGTTTGGAGGGGTAATTTGAATCTGAACTTAAAACCGAAAGCATTGATTTAATAAATCGATTTTTAATACAGCCGCTTGCCTTTTCTCTCTCCTCTGGAGAGGGTTGGGATAGGCCTTACAAATCGTGGCCTGAATACGACAGGTTGAAACTCTTGTTGCAAATCGGAAAATCGGAAATCTCGTTATTCCTCACTGATAATGCCAGTGCCAGCCAGTTGTGAAACGATGGATCTTTCACTTTATACAGAATCAGTTCTCCCCGATCATCGGTAATGGCACAATGACAGATTTCGCCCCGCCACCCTTCGACCAGCGAAAGCGTAAACGAATTGGATTCCGGACGTTCAAATACAGGTTCATTTTCAGTATATTCCGGAACATTCTGAATCAGACTCCGGATATATCGCATCGACTGTTTCACTTCTTCCTTGCGTATCTGAACCCGTGAATAGACATCACCATGATGCTTAATGACCGGTTCGTGGTTTAACTCCGGATAAAGACCAAACGGATGTGAAGAACGAATATCCCTGTTTAATCCGCTCATGCGGGCAGCCATTCCCACCGTTCCAATCGATAAAACATCGTCATACGAAACAACACCGGTTCGTTCAAAACGCGAAAGGACGCTGGGCAACTGAAACATCTGCCTGTTCATTTCCAGAAAATCCGGTTCATAAATATCCAGTATTTCTGCCAGGCGAAGCGCTAATTCCGGAGTAAACGGAAACTGATTCCGGCCAGGCCTGATGAAACCTTTGGATAAGCGGTTACCTCCCCATTCCTGCATGAAATTG
Source organism: Prolixibacteraceae bacterium (assembly GCA_035648135.1). Taxonomy (GTDB): domain Bacteria; phylum Bacteroidota; class Bacteroidia; order Bacteroidales; family Prolixibacteraceae; genus Aquipluma. Next base: position 59,916 of record DASRMB010000076.1, on the reverse strand, counting down.
ATGATGGGCGTGCGTAAACGCCCGAACACCGAACTGCCCAACTGATAGGCAACGTCGGTACAGGCACCGCTCAAATCGCCTGTATGAATAGCCATACGCTCTAATTCCAATGCTATTATCCGGGCAAATTCAATGTCGCGCGAAACTTTGAACCCGCACATACTTTCCCACACCTGAGAAAAAGCGGTGGTATGACCAACAACCGTATCACCGGCAATTGATTCGGCAATAGTTGTACGCTGAAGGAGTTTTTTCTTTTCCAGAAATTGCTGTTCAATTCCTCGGTGCTGATAGCCCAACTGAATTTCGAGATGAAGGATTTGCTCGCCGTTACAGATAAAGCGGAAATGCCCGGGTTCAATAATCCCGGCATGAATCGGACCTACACCAACCTCATGCAGTTCAGCGCTCTGTATAGCGAAAAAAGGATAATTGGCAATTGTTTGGGATTGATCAGCGCGGTTCTTCGCGTAACGCACCGGTTTTAACCAGGGATGATCGTTATACCCAACGCCGAAATTCTCATGAATCTCCCGTTCAAATTTTTCGAAGCAGTAATTGCGGGCCGTGAATGAATTCAGCGTATCTGAAGTTTTCACCAAACACGACGACACCGAAATCTGATGAGTCGTATCATCGGCCACGCAACAAATCAGTTTAATCTGATCGCGAACCGGATATCCGAAATAATTCACACAATGTCTTTCCGGAGAATCGGTTAAAAATCCTGTATTAAGGTCGAAAAATTCTTCGTAGTCCACTTCAGGAATGGTTGATAGTGGTATGGTTTGATTATTTACGATCGTTGTGTAGTTCATCTTTTTTTAATTTGGTAACATCAGGATACTTTCTTTGATTAACGCCACAAATTCATGAGGAGGGTTCAAACCCAGATAGACGGTAAGCGCCAAAAGGGCAAACTGGGTAACCGATTCCCACGGACTGATCACCGGCACATGTGAATCATCGAACCCGACTGGCGGTATAAAAAGTATTTTCAGGATATTTTTCCCGAATGCCCAGATGATCATGGTGAGCAAAAGCAAAACTGCTACCAGCAAAATGATCTGGTTGGCTTCGAATAACGAACGGAAAATAAGAAATTCGCTCACAAACAAACCGGAAGGCGGCATGGCTGTTGCGCTTATAAATCCAAACAAAAGGACCATCGAACCACTTGGATTGTATTTGAAATAATTACCCACGTGATAAATGTTTTTATTCTGAAATACCCGGTACAACTGTGTGAACTGGAAAAACAGACTTGATTTTACAAACGAATGAAGGATAATGTGAAGTATGGCTGCATAATAACCAATTCCTCCGGCCGCAATTCCAAGCATAACAATCCCCATGTGTTCGATACTCGAATAAGCCAGCATTCGTTTGATATTCTTCACTTTGATCATGTACACGGTGGCTACAAATACCGACAAAAACGCTGAAATACCAATAACCAGATTTGCCCAGTGATGCAAAGGTGTGTTCGCGATAACAATGTAAAACCGGTAAATGCCGACAAACCCAAGGTTCATCAATACACTTGAAAGTAAAGCACCTGCCGGGGCCGGGGCTTTGTCCTTGGCATCCACTCCGGCTGTAAACATGGGAACCAATCCCAATTTGACTGTAAAACCGGTGAAGACAAAAAGAAAAGACAGCCGCAACCAAAATGGATTTAAACTGGCACTTTGCGCCAACAGGTTTTTAAACGACAAATCATCGGAACCGGCATTCTGGAGGGCAAGGCTTAAAAACAGGATACCGATGAATATGAAAGTGACACTGATTGCACAGATGAAAACATATTTCCAGGTTCCTTCCAGTGCCAGTTTATTCCGATGATGATAAATCAGCGCTGAGGCACTCAAGGTTGTAATTTCAGTAAAAATCCAGATCACGGCAATATGGTTGGCCAGAAACCCTGCACTGATTGCTGTAATGAGCAAAACGATTGCTCCGTAATAGACCGCTCTCGATTCAGGTGGAGCCGGTTGGTCTTCCAGATAAATATGGCTGTGGATAATTGCCGGGACTGCAATTATTCCCAGGGTTATCAACATCAGTACGGACAGCGAATCATAGGTAAAATAACTCCATTCGGTGGAATTCAAATTGGAATAAGAATAAATCGTTATTGTGGCCTGAAGAATCAAAAATAATCCCAGCAATACGAATGCTATCGTCTTGTTCCTGTTCAGAAATAAGGCAAGTACAAGTAATAAAGCTCCTATCAGATATATTCCTATCATGTTTCTTTAATTAGTATCGTTCTAGTAATCCTTTAAATTGCTTAACTGGTTCACATCAGTATCCTTAAACACATCACCAATTTTATTCAGGAAGATGCCCAAAATCAGTACACTGGCAAAAATATCGAGCATAATACCGAGGTTCACCAACATCGGCATTTCGTTCCCAACAGCAAGCGACAAAACGAAAACGCCATTTTCAATAATCAGGTAACCGATTACGTGGGTGATGATTTTACGTCGGGTGGCAATAAAATACAAACCTGTAAAAAGAGACGACAAAGCCACCACAAAAAATATTTTGTCCAGATGAGTATCAGTCACACCATTTGCCAGTAAAATAGTAACCACCACAATCAGAGTTGTAATAATTAAAGAAACAAAATTGGGTAAAAACGGCTCAGCCTCGCGGGTGATGTTGTTGCGTTTCAATACATGTGCCATGAACAAAGGCACTGCAACCGACTTAAAAACGATGGTCTCCAGTAAGATTAATGCAAGATTGATGGGATTGATTTCTTTCAACTGAAGAAAAACAACAACAAACAGCAGCACACCCTGAAAGGCCAGCACTTTAATGTAGGTCCGTATCCGGTTGGCAATTGCCATGTAGAACAGGGAAATTATGAATGTAATTAGCAATACATCTATCATTGGTATAGAATTTACAGATTAAGCAAACTTTCCTAAAGTGAGTAAAGCACCGAAGAAAATGAGCAGACTAACCGAAGTTAAAACGAAAATAAACTGAGCATTGTGGCTCATCCGGAACCGGGCCATAAACGATTCAATCAGACCAACGCCGGTAGCAAGCACAAACTGAATGACAAAAAACATCGGGATTGAAAGATAGTATGGAAACACACCGATAAACAGGTTGACAACCAGAGCACCATAAATGGCGAATTTCAGGTAGCCTGCAGAAAGAATTAAGCCCAGATCAAACCCGCTGTTGTCGAGAACCATTACTTCGTGAACCATGGTAAGTTCAAGGTGTGTCTTGGGGTCGTCAATTGGCATTCGGCTATTTTCAATCATCGCAACCATCATCAGAACAAAAGTTCCAAGTACCGCCAGCGCATAGCTGATGTACGAACCAATATGCAAGGAGGCAAACATCTCATGAAAAGAAGTATGACCGGTGAGCAAGGCCAGCGAGCCCATCAGAATAAAGAAGGCCGGTTCGGCAAACATCGAATAAAGAGCTTCGCGGCTTGCGCCCATACCCTCAAAACTACTGCCAGTATCCATCGCTCCAATAATGCTGAAAAACTTTCCCAGCGCCAGAACATAGGCAAAGAAGATAAAGTCACCATCGAAACTGATAATCCCCTTCGACTGCCCGAAAGGGACAACCAACATGGCCATAACGACCGATGAGAAGTAGATTGTCGGGGCAATTTGAAAAACAAAACTGGTTGTTTCGCTATACACAGCCCCTTTTTGGAAAAGCCTGGCCACATCTTTGAGAGGCTGAAAAATACCTGGCCCTTTGCGACCTGAAGCGATACTTTTTGTCCGAATAATAATCCCGGTAAAAAAGGCGCTGGCAATAACGATGAGAATGAGACTCAGCATAATTAGATTTGCTTTATAAATTCGATAAATAGGACGATCTGATCGTAAAACAACGGAACACAAATTACTGAAACGATAAAAATGATTCCGTATAGAATATAGAATTGCAGCTTTCCGTTTTGAAGGAATAAAAACCTTCCCAACAATGATCGGTAAGCTGCCAGTGGATGATCGATGAAATATCTTTCAATCCGGTCGTAAACATGCGTTTCATACGATCCTCCTGAAGGGAATATACCTTTCACTTCCTTTTCGTTTTTGGAGGACAGCAGAATGGGCCGGAAAAGTTTGCTGTATGACCTGACAAATGAACTCGCGGTGTATTGCAGTTTTTCGGTTGGTGCAACGAAAGCACATCCCCATGTGGGTTCAACCGCTGCCTTTCTGTTTTTCAGAATGAATTTCCGGAGGAAAAAAACCGACAGGGTAATCAGAATAAAAATCCAGACACCCCAGGTAACAGGCTGAAGGATCTCCGCGATTTTCCCCTGAAACGGCATGCCTGTGTTAAGTGATATTCCGGACAACAAATGGACAGGTTGTGAAAGTGCATTCAGGAAAAATTGTGGAAAAACACCTATAAACACAATAAAAAATGCAATCAGATAAAGTGGTAACAGTTGAAGAAAAGGAACTTCTTTCACTTCATGATTAAATTTCTGACGTGCCTGACCTAAAAAGACGATTCCAAATGCTTTGGTAAAGCACAAAAGGGCCAAACCACCAATCAGAACCAGGGCCAGTACCGAAAATATAATCGTCATTAACGTACCAAGCATGGCATTCTGCATCCAGTAATAGAACCCGCTGTAAATAATAAATTCTGAAATAAAACCGTTAAAAGGTGGAATTCCTGAAATGGCAATGGCGGCAATCAAAAAGAGCGCTGCCGTTTGTGGCATCTTTTTGATCAAACCACCTAAATGATCGATTTGAAGTGTATGTGTGGCCAGATAAACATTTCCGGCGGTATAAAATAAAAGTGATTTGAACAACGCATGATTTAAGGTATGCAACAAAGCCCCGGCAAACCCGAGAGTAGCAAGCGTCGGATTTTCGGTGCCCAGACCAATGCATCCAATCCCAATTCCCATCCCGATAATGCCGATGTTTTCGATGCTGTGGTAAGCGAGTAATTTTTTCAGATTGTGTTGCATAATGGCAAGCATCACTCCATACAATCCTGAAATGACTGAGATCGCCAGGATGATAAGTCCGATGGTGTAATAGTCGGCCTGAATTAAAGTGATCATCCGTAAAATTCCGAAAATTCCGATTTTAATCATGACTCCCGACATCACCCCTGAAACATGAGCTGGAGCCGCCGGATGCGCATAGGGAAGCCAGGTATGAAAAGGAACAAAACCTGCCTTGATGCCAAAACCTGCAAAAAAGAAGAAAAACAAAAAAATACCTGTGGCTCCCTGATTTGCTGAAGTGTAAGTCGTCAATGCATTAAAATCATAACTTCCTGTTTTAAACGCCACCCAAATAAATCCAAACATCAGCAATAAAATCGAGACATGAGATTGAATCAGGTAGTTCAAGCCTGCTTTGAGGGTAGCCATCTTTTCGTGTTCAAAAATAACCGCAAAAAAGGCTGAAAGCGCCATGATTTCCCAGACAATCAGAAAAACAAGACTATTTTGCACCGCACAAAGCGCAAGAAGTGCCCAATGCAATAAAAGGAAGGCCATGCCGTGAAGGGAAATATTATTGCGCTGATCCTCATAAGCTTTCATGTAAAAAAGTCCATAAAAACCTCCCGTAACAAAGACAAAATTGATAATCAGGATAAACCAGGCGGAAAGGGCATCTATCCGCAGATTGACCAGACCTGTCACCACACTTCCGGGAAATGTAATTTCAATCAGTCCACCGAACAAAGTTTGTATGGCAAAATAACCGGAGAGTAAAGTACTAAACACAATGGCAGCAAGGAATACCATCCCCTTTCCCTTTACTCTGAAGAAAGGAATGAGGAGTATTACCAATACCGGAATTGCAATAAAGACTTTAATCAGGTTCATTTTAAAACAGTTAAAACAGTCAATATAAAGATGGCCAACATAAATACAATACCATACAGAACGTAGGATTGAACCCGGCCATTTTGAATAAATTTAAAATAGTTAGCAGCATAAACTAAATGATGCGTAACGTAACTGATGAAGCGATTTTCGAAAAAATCGAGATAATGAGATACATAGGTTCTTTTATTCGGGAATATCTCTCCCTTGTCCAATTCGTTGTATTTTTTTTCTTCAGTTAAAAGAAAACTAAATAATTTACCCAACGATTTTGAAAATGATTTTCCCGTATACTGTAACTTGCTGTTTGGTGCAATGTACGCACATCCCCAGGTGGCTTGTATTTTTTGCGATTTGCATTTTAAAACCCAAACACGTAAGAACCAGAAAACAGCAACGATTGCCAGAAATACTAAAAAGTAAAGGTTGATGTTCGCAATACTGTTTGAATAATGGGCTAATCCGGAAGGTCCAACAACAGATAGAACATTTCCCATATTTTCAAGCAGATGGCCGATAATACTCAGGTAAAACTGCGGAAAGAAAGCCACACTCAGCATTGCCGCAATTATGAAGTATTGGGGAATCAACATGGTTTGTGAAACTTCTTCCGGTTTATGCTTCAAGGTTTCTCTTTCGCTTCCAAGGAAAATCGTCCCAAATGTTTTGGTAAACGTTAAAATCGAAATACCGCCAATGATGCTCAATCCGCCAAGGGTAAATACGAGTAAACTAATCTGGCTAAGATCGTTCGATTTCAAACCCTGCAATAGACCGCTGTACAAAACGAATTCAGAAACAAAACCGTTAAATGGTGGTAAACCTCCAATCGCAATAGCACCAATCAGGAAAAGAACTGCGGTTTTGGGCATCCTTTTGATTAAGCCGCCCAACTTGTCCATATCCCGCGTATGTGTTTGCTGGTAAACCGAACCAGCCGAATAAAAGAGCAATGATTTAAACAGCGAATGGTTCAAAACATGCAACAGCGCTCCTCCAAATCCAAGATAGTATAAGAGCGAAGAACCATTGCCGATCCCCATCATTCCTAAACCGATGCCGATGCCAATAATTCCAATATTTTCGATGGTGCAATAAGCCAGCATCTGTTTAAAATCGCGATGTATGGCCGCATTTAAAATTCCATAAACTCCGGTTAATACCGAAATGGTAACCACGATTTCGCCCAGCAGCAAAAAATCAGTTTTCAGAAAAGTAATCATCCTGAATATTCCATAAATCCCAAGTTTGACAATCACTCCCGACATCACCCCTGAAATATGCGATGGAGCAGCAGGATGCGCGTGAGGCAACCAGGTATGTAAAGGAACAAATCCGGCTTTTATCCCGAATCCGACAAAGAAAATCAGGAACAACCACACATTGTTATTGGATGCAAAAAAAGTATGAAAAGAATCAAAACTGAATGACCCGGTATAAAAATAAATCCAGATAAACCCGATGGTTAAAAAGGTAACACTCAGATGCATCTGAACAAGGTAATTGATCCCGGCTTTCAGCGTTTTTGGCTTATGAGAATCGAAGATAACCAGCAGCATCGAAGATAATGACATCACTTCCCATGCCACCAAAAAGGCGAGCCCGTGTTGCAACATACAAACCCAAACCATCGATAATTGAAACAGGATAAACAGAATCCAGTGAAACGTCAGTTTCTGAGGTGTGTTGGTGTATTTCTTTAAATAACCGCTGCCGTAGATAATACCCGTAACAGAGGTGAAATTGATAATAAGTATAAACCAGGCAGACAAACGATCAATACGAACAGGAATATCTCCCCAATAACCATTTTCCTGAAGCAGGAATCCGGGAATATTTCCGTTCAATGCCCTTATTGATGGGATACTTGTCACTATCGCAATCAGGACAACTGCAGATACCGCAACAATTGATTTGAATTTTAAGGAAACAAAAGGAAGTATTAAAATTGCGGCAATTGTCACAATCCAGGATAAATTTAAGAACAACTCGGACTCCATCATTTTCCTATTCTGAATTAACATTATTTGGGTTTGCAAAGTAACTCAATAAACAGGCATAATCATTTGAATCTGGTCACTGAATAGTTTGATAAAAATCAAACAATACAGTGACTAAATGACTATATTTGGCAAATACATTATTGACCATGCAGACAAACGATCTATTTCCCATCGAGAAATTCACTTCGAAAAGTGACTCGATCTTCAAAAACATTCCACCCGATTTAAGGCTTTTTCTAGAAAGCCAGATGATCGATAAGACATACAGAAAAGGGCAACCGATATTTCTCGAAGGTTCATATTCGGCCGGAATTTTTTATCTGAAAGAAGGATTGGTGAAAAAATACAAAACCGATCACTCCGGAAAAGAACACATCTTATCGCTTTGTTCCGCAGGTGAACTGCTTGGATATTCTGCCTTATTATGCAACGAACCATATCCGGATTCCGCTGCAGCCATTGAAACCTCCCGATTGGGATTTATACCGAAAGAAGTATTTCTAAAAGCTACCAATGAATCGAACGATCTCATGCTCGGACTGCTATCCAGCTTAAGCCATGAATTTAGTGTAATGGTAAACAGTGTGATGGTTTTTGCCCACATGACCGTTCGCGAACGCCTGGCTTTGACATTGCTGATTCTTGCGGAGAAATTCGAAAAAAAAGACCAATCGGATTTGGTCGAGATTGTTTTGTCGCGTGCCGATATGGCCAATATGGTTGGAACAGCTACAGAAACATTGGTACGACTGCTTCAGGAATTTAAAAAAGAGGGAATTCTCGAAATAAATGCAAAGAAAATCTGTATACTAAAAACAAAAACATTAATCGAAATGTCGAAATTTTATTGATATCCAAACTTTATTTCAAAGATGGAGAGGGCTTCATTGATGAGATCAGGAAAATGTATAATTAAGTCAGCACTTCCGAAAAGTCCGGAATATCCGGCAGAAAGGCATACGTATTTTCAGCGTAATTGATCCGGCAGCAATAATGTTCCAGGCCATTACTAACAATCAGCAAATTGACTTTCAGCTGCATGTTGTACCGAACAATCTGATCGAAAGCCTGCTGACTGATTTTCACTTCCGGAGCTTTAAACTCAGCTACCAATGCAGGATTGCCAAAACGATCGAAAACAACCAGATCAGCACGTTGTGGATTATTGTTCACTTTGACACCAGCTTCAACCGCAATTAATGACGAAGAATATTTTTTTTCTGAAATCAGAAACTGGACAAAATTCTGACGGACCCACTCTTCCGGAGTAAGCCGAACGTATTTTTTCCGGAGCGAATCGAAAATATAGGTTTTACCATCCGTCGTTTTTATTCTGAAAGAATATTCGGGCAAATTCAATTTTTGCATGATGAAGCCAACAAAGTTTGTATTTTTGTGTTAATTCTGAGTATAAATGTAACAATAAAAAAGTTCGGAGTGAACCCGAGTTCGAAGTGCCTAAAGTAATTCCGGCCATCAACTCTAGTCATTTCAGTTCACTTTAACATACTTTAGGCACTTTTATGAAGACGAAAGAAGAAATTGTAGATAACTGGCTTCCAAGATACACCGGAAGACCATTGAAAGAGTTTGATGACCTGATTTTGCTGACGAATTTCCATTTGTATGTAGATATGTTCGCGAAAAAATTTGGTGTCCCGATTGTTGGAGAAAATAAAAATATGCCCAATGCCAGCGCAGAGGGAATTACGATCATCAATTTTGGCATGGGAAGCCCGAATGCCGCAACCATGATGGATTTATTGAGTGCGGTTCATCCAAAAGCTGTTCTTTTTCTGGGCAAATGCGGCGGATTAAAAGCTAAGAACAAACTCGGAGATTTCATTCTTCCGATAGCTGCCATTCGCAGCGAAGGAACCTCAAATGATTACCTGCCACCCGAAATACCAGCGCTTCCTGCATTTAATCTTCAACGGGCGGTTTCTACAGCTATCCGCAACCGGAAACGCGATTATTACACAGGAGTAGTTTATACGACCAACAAACGCGTTTGGGAATACGACGAACGCTTCAAAAAATACCTTGAAAAATCGAGGGCAATGGCAATTGATATGGAAACAGCAACCATCTTTACGGTTGGGTTCTGTAACCAGATTCCATCGGGAGCATTGCTGCTCGTATCTGACCAGCCTATGATTTCGACTGGTGTAAAAACTGAAGCAAGCGACCAGATTGTATCGAACAACTTTGCGCAGGAACATCTGGACATCGGAATTGACGCTTTGCTTGAAATAAAAAATAACGGAGAATCAGTTAAACACCTGAAATTTTAATACCCTTTGACCGAATGACTTTTGAGGAAATTATCAGCAATCTGCAAAAAAAAATATATCACCCCATTTATTTTTTAATGGGAGATGAAACCTATTTCATTGATAAAATCAGCACATTTATTTCTGAAAATGTTTTAACCGAAGCCGAAAAAGGTTTTAATCAAACGATTCTGTACGGGAAAGATACCGAACCGCACACCATTATTGCCAATGCCAGAAGGTTTCCGATGATGTCGAACTATCAGGTGATTATTGTTCGCGAAGCTCAAAATATCCGAAAGATCGAGGAGTTGGAATCCTATGTGAAGAATCCGCTAAAATCGACCATTTTAGTGATCAATTACAAATATAAAACGCTCGACAAACGAAAAACGTTCCCCAAACTGGTTGATCAGAAAGGAATACTATTCGATGCGAAGAAAATTTACGACAATCAACTGCCGACATGGATCACTTCTTATCTGAAAAATCAGCAATATACCATTGCACCTCAGGCTGCGGCAATGCTTTCAGAATATTTGGGAGCCGATTTGAGTAAAGTGGCCAATGAGTTAGATAAATTGATTATTTCGTTGCCCAAAGGCACACTGATCACTCCTGAACACATCGAAAAAAACATTGGAATCAGCAAAGAGTTTAATGTTTTTGAACTTCAGAATGCTTTGGGCGAGCGCAACTTATTGAAAGCGAACCGGATTATTCTTTTTTTTGGTGCCAATCAGTCCTCCAATCCTGTACCGGTCGTTATTTCATCACTGTTTTCATATTTTTCGAAAATTCTCAACTATCATTTTTTGGAAGATAAATCCCAGAACAACGTAGCTTCTACATTACAGGTACATCCGTTTTTTGTTAAAACATACGTTGCAGCTGCAAGAAATTACAACATTAAAAAACTGGTCGAAATCATAAGTATTCTCCGTGAATACGACATGAAATCTAAAGGCTGGGGCAATGTTTCGACCTCACCTGCTGATCTTCAACGGGAAATGATATACCGGATTTTACATTAAACTATTTACTCATGACTATTATTCTGATTGCCATCACTGTTGCTGTTTCCTTTGCCGCGTTTAAATCGCCTAAATTAATGGATCAGCTGCAGTTCAATGCCAGTAAAATTTACCACAAGAAGGAATACCACCGGTTGATTACTCATGCTTTTATTCATGCCAACTGGGAGCATCTGTTTGTGAATATGATTGTTCTCTTTTCATTTGGGCGAGCCATTGAAGTGTATTTCGAATATAATTTTGGAAATTTATACATTCAGTATTATTTGCTTCTCTATTTTGGTGGAATTTTGGTTTCAAATATTTATGCTTTGATCAAGCACCGCAATAATTATTTCTACAATTCGGTCGGAGCGTCTGGTGCAGTATCTGCCATACTTTTTGCAGCTATTTTCTTCGATCCCTGGAACATGATTTATTTCTTCGGAATTTTACCCATTCCGGGAGTCGTATTTGCTGCACTATACCTGGTTTATTCCTACCAGATGAGCGTGAAACAGAAAGACAATGTGGCTCATGATGCTCACTTTTTAGGAGCATTGTTTGGTTTCATTTTTCCAATTCTGCTCAACCCGTCTTTATTCGAAACCTTTCTGGATAAACTGTTCAGGATACTATGAACAAAAAGGCAATCTTTCGGGATCGCGATGGAGTTCTCCTCAACAACAGCAAACATGATTACATCTGGAAACATGATCAATTAATGTTTATTGATGGGGTATTCGAAAATCTACATGGAAGCCGCACAAAAAGCAGGTATCCCGGGAATAAGAATCAATTCGAACCAAAATAGACATCCTTTCATTCCTGATAAAATGAGCATGGGTAAATACATACTAATCAACGGATCATTCGTACCCACAGCAGAATATCGTATTTCACTTCCAGAGTCGGAGGCTTTTCTTTTTTCGGAAAAAATCCGTGCAATCCGCACAGCCTTTCCATTTTTCAAGGAAAATTTGGAAATGATGAAACTCAAACTGCTTATTTTCAATCTGTCCTATCCCGAATTCACCGACAACGATGGGGCGGGTCTGAAACGACAACTTGAACGTACACTTACCAAAAACAAACATTTTTTAGGCGCAGCACTTACTTTCACCCTAAGGTTCACTGAACAGAAAATTAGTTACACCATTCAGTCTGAAAAATGCAATCCTATTGGTTACGAGTTGAATGGAAAAGGTTTATATGTTGAACTGTTCAATAAAATTCAAAAACCGGTATCTTCACTTTCAAATTTATCGATTGGTTCGGCGATTTACTGGAACATTGCCCAAAAGCACATTGCGAACACCTTGGCAGATGAGTTTTTGATAGTAAACTCACTGGATCAGATCATTGAAACTCCGGAATCCAACATTTACCTGATAGAAGGGAAAAAGATCAGAGGAGCAAGTAGCGAACAAGGTGCCTATATCGATATTACCCGGCCGTTAATGCTTGATATTTTTGCACAATTAAATCTGGAATACACTGAAAACGAAGGAATCACAAGCGAAGACATCCGGGAAGCTGATGAAGCATTGATCGTCAATTCGATTGAGGGAATACGATGGATTGTTGGTTTTGAAGGCAAACGGTTTTTAAATCATACCATCCGGGAAATCAGTGAATTATTCAATCAAGGGATTTAATTGAGCGAGGGATTTTCAGGGAAATTTTCCCACATGAGGTATTTCCCGCCCATCGCCCTTACAGATTCAACCCACATCACATTTTCATCGATGTTCATCAGATCCGTTTGTGAAATGGCATCTGCCACAAGCCACGAATTTTCTTTAATCTCTTCTTCGAGTTGTCCGGCCTCCCAGCCAGAATAACCCAGAAAAAAACGAACTTGCTCTGGGCTAACCAGTCCCAATTTTATCTGCCTCTTCAGTGCGTCAAAATCGCCACCCCAAAATAGATTTTCTTTGATGTGAACACTTCCCGGAATCACGTCATTCCCAAGGGTATGAATAAAATAGATGGAATCTGTTCCAACTGGTCCCCCAATGTGAATCTCAGCATCAAAGTCCGGAAAATCAATAAAAAGATTTTCGACCGGATAATCAACTTTTTTATTCAGGATAAAACCTACAGCACCTTTATCGCTATAGGTGGCAAGAATAATGATTGACCTGTTAAAATAACTTCCGGCTAAAAAAGGCTCAGCAATCAGTATGTTCCCCTGTTTAGGAGCAACATGATTGGTTTCAATCCGGAATATGTTAGAGTCTAATTTCATCTGTCAAACTTCAATGAAGAAATATAAATAAATCTCCTAACTTTATCAAATAAAATTTTCATTTTCAGATAAAATTAAGCAATCATCTAAATATAAGCAAGATAAATACCCCGGGAATAAAAATAATTGCAGTGAACCAGTTTTAAAAGGAGATAAGCAAACAGCAAAATAAAGACAAACAGCTCTTATTTTCTACTTTTCTTCAACCATAACGTAAATATCTTCGTCAGCCCTTTTCATGAAAAACTGCTCGCGAGCAAACTTTTCAAGGTTTACGTCATTGGTTTGTAATTCGTATAATTTACGTTTGTCGGCCTCAATTTTATTTTTATAAAAATCCACCTGTTCCTCAAGGAGAGCCAATTCCTGTATGTTTTTCTGATGTTGCATCAGATTATTATCATCAAAAAACATGATCCAAACAACAAATGCTGCAAATGCAATCAAATATTTATTCGTGATTGATTTTAGTATTTTGACAATTAATTCTTTGGCTTCCATGACTTTGATTTTGAACAAAAATAGGGTTTTCCGGCACATAAAAAAAGGAGATGAAAAAATTCGTCTCCTTTTTTTATCTAACAACCTTTGTCTATTCGTTATCCGGGAAAAAATTAGGATACAAATAGCTCTTTGGTGAAACAAAAGTCTCTTTAATCGTCCGGATGGAAGTCCAGCGCAGAAAATTGAAAACCGATCCGGCTTTATCGTTCGTGCCTGAACCTCGTGCTCCTCCAAATGGCTGCTGACCAACAGTTGCTCCGGTTGGCTTATCGTTGATGTAAAAGTTACCTGCAGCATTTTCGAGACGTTTGGTAATGCGCTCAATGTTGTACCTATTCTGAGAGAAAACAGCACCGGTTAAGGCGTATGCAGAGGTTTTGTCCAGTATGTCGAGCGTCTGATCCAACTCTTCATCAGCATAGACATAAATGGAGAGGACAGGTCCGAACAACTCTTCAACCATTGTTGTATAATCCGGTTTTTTAGCAAGGATGACAGTTGGTTCAATAAAATAACCTACTGTTTTATCGCAATTTCCGCCAAATAAAACTTCAGCATCGGCATCTTTTCTTGCAGCTTCAATATAAGCTGATAATTTATCGAACGAAGCTTCGTCAATCACAGCATTTACGAAATTGGTAAAATCTTCAGGTGGCCCCATTTTCACTGTTGCAAGCTCTCTGCCCAAACGTTCGCAAACTTCAGCCCATAAACTCTGAGGAACATACGCACGTGAAGCTGCAGAACATTTTTGTCCCTGGTATTCAAAAGAACCACGTACCATCGCCACAGCCAATACCTGTGGATCAGTTGTCGGATCGGCAAAAATAAAGTCCTTTCCACCGGTTTCGCCAACAATCCGTGGATAGGATTTGTATTTGTAAATATTTTCTCCAATCGTTTTCCAGATGCTTTGAAATACCGAGGTCGATCCGGTAAAATGGATTCCACTAAAATCAGGCGATTGAAGCACCACATCAGCGGCAGTTGGACCACCTACATAAACCAGGTTAATCACTCCGTCAGGCAATCCGGCTTCCTGAAAAACCTCCATGATGACAGCGGCAGAATAAACGGCTGTTTTCGAAGGTTTCCAAACGACCACATTTCCCATCATTGCAGGGGCAGCAGGAAGGTTTCCGGCGATTGAAGTAAAGTTAAAAGGTGTCAGCGCAAAAACAAATCCTTCGAGTGCCCTGAATTCATTGTAATTCCAAATTCCCGGAGCTGATTCGGGCTGCATCTTGTATATCTCAGTCATGCAACGTACTCCAAATCTGAAGAAATCGGCCATTTCACATGCCGCATCAATTTCGGCCTGAAATGCATTTTTCGATTGTCCGAGCATGGTTGCTGCATTCATTTTGGCCCGATATGGACCAGCAAGCAAATCAGCAGCTTTCAGGAAAATGGCGGCACGGTGATGCCATGCCATAGCGTTCCATTTTTCACGGGCAATCATTGCGGCATCAATAGCCATTTGTACATGCGAAGCATCACCCTGGTAATAATACCCCAGTGTATGTTTAATATCGTGAGGAGGGAAAATTCGCACCCTGCGGTCAGTCGTAACTTCATTACCGCCAATAATCATTGGAAGTTCAAGCTCAACTGATCTCAATTCATGAAGCATTTTCTTTAACTCTGCTCTTTCGATTGACCCAGGTGCATAACTTTTTATGGGTTCATTTTTTACATCCGGAATATTAAAAAAACCTTTTGACATTGCTTTATGTTTTATTTTGATTTACTTAGTATTTGTATTTTCAAAAATATAGTTTCCTAACAGTTTAAATCCTAACAAAAATCACCTTTCAATTTTCCACATATAATGACCCAAACATGAATGGAAACCAAATTTTACTATATTTATTCCCTCGTAAAAAAATGAATGTTGACGCCAGTTCATGCTTAAATCAATAAAAAAATCAATTCTCAGACGTTATCGCATTGACGCCACACATAACATCATGAAAATTATTGGTCTTCATGTGTTTATCACCCTTGGATTATTGATCGGACTGGCATTGTTTACGATTGATCTTCTCGGTTTTTCGACGAATGAATGCTTACCCGGAGATGTTGCGATACTCATCATTTTTGGAGTTGCATTGTATGGACTGTATAATATTCGCGTCAGTTGGGCTGTTCATGTCTTTTTTATGGTCCCGTTTATCCCCTATTTTTTCTTTATTTCCAATTCAATTGCACTATTTCCGAATTATCAATCCATTCCCAATACCTTATGGTCATTAATTCCATTCTTCCTGTTTTTTCTACTTTTCAGTAATAATAAAAAAGACCTGTTCCTATTTTTTGGCATATCATTGATAACCTTAATATTTCATGTTTATCTGGCAGGTCTTACCGATTTGTTGTTCCATTTCAGATGGGATGCCGGAACAATTTTTATAAACCCGTTTTTGATTCTTTCGATCTTTTTTCTCGTTTCACTCCTGATAGCCTGGAATTTTCAAAATACAATCAGCAACTTAAGCGAACTAAAGGAAAATACTGAAAGACTGATCAACCAAACGATCCGCACTCTCCCTCAGGGAATGATGTTACTCGAAATTGAAAATGATGAATTTGGTATTCCTTCTCATTTGGTAGTTCGCAAAACAAATCTGGCATTTGAGCGGCTTTTCAAAATAACCTCACGCGAATTAAAAGACCAGAAGGCTGATGATGTATTCCCCAAAGTATTCAGAGAGTCCTTCGACTGGAACGGACAATACCTCAGATCAAAAAAGAATCATTTTTCCTTTTATCTTGAACGGCTTGACAGATTCTTTGACGTTGACACGTTTAGACTAACCAACAACCAGATTGTCAGTCTGTTTATTGACGTCACAGCCAAAGAGCAGGAGATCATTGAACTGGAGGAAAACAAACATCGATACAAGGTACTCCTGGAAGCAATTCCTGATCTGTTTTTCATCATCGACAAAGATGGAATTTACGTTGATTTTGTATTCAAAGTATCGGAAGCTCTTCAAATTAAACCGGAAGACATTATTGGCAATTCAATTTTCGAAGTTGGCTTTTCAGAAAAGATGTCAAGCAAAATTTTCCAGTGTATTCAAAATTGCATTGAGTTTGACTCCATCGAAACAATAGAATATGCCCTTGAGGTGGAAAATTCGTCAGCCATGTTTGAAATGCGTATTGCCAGATTGAATGACTATTCTGTCGTTTCACTGGCCCGCGATATCACCAAACGAAAAATTGCTGAAATCAGGATAGAGGAAGCAAAAATTAAAGCAGAAGAATCTGACCGGTTAAAAACGGCATTTCTGGCCAATATTTCTCACGAAATACGCACACCGATGAATGCCATCATAGGATTCTCCAAAATGATCGGATCTTCGGAATTTGATGATGACGAAAAGAATAAATTCGTTGACATCATCATTACAAACGGTAAGTTATTGCTAACACTGATCAATGACATGATCAGCCTTTCTAAAATTGAAAGTAATACCCTCATAGTGAAAAAATCATCATGCAAAGTAAACAACATGATGGTGAGACTCTATAAAGAATTCGGGTATGAACTTGAAGACCGGAAAAACATCAAATTAATTGTGAATTGTGAAAATGCAAATCCGAAATTCGTGGTGACAACCGATCCGGTTCTGCTTCAGGATATATTAGAGAAACTTATCGATAACGGAATCAAATTCACGAACCGGGGCGAAGTTGAATTTGGATACAAAATTCTCAAAACAGATCAGCTGGAGTTTTTCGTACGGGATACCGGTATTGGAATAGAAGAAAGAAATCAGAAACAGATTTTTGAACGTTTCCATCAGCTCGACAACCGCACTGTACGCGAATACAATGGAACCGGTCTTGGCTTGTCGATTGCCCAACACTACGTACGATTACTTGGAGGAAAGCTGCAGGTCGATTCAAAAATCGACAGGGGTTCAACATTCTCGTTTACGATACCTTACATTAAAGAGGAAAGCCCACTTAAAGTAGTACGCTAGTTTACTGCCGAATTAAGAGTAACGAATCCAACCAAACGATCATAACGACCGGCCTGATCGCGGTAATAAGCAAATATCTGATATTCATTTTCAGTAATAAAAAAAGATCCTTCCAGATTAACAGAGTCAACCTTTCTGGAACCTTCAGGAACATAAACATATTGATAATTGTAATAACCTTGTTTAAGAAGAAGTGTTAATTCGTATCCGGCCAATCCAAAATTCCATTTCATTTCGTTGGTTTTATTGGCATTCCAACCGGTCAGCGCACCAAAAACGTTGACAGATCCACCAACTAAGCGACTCTCCATCGGCAAATAAAAATGCACAAACATATAATCACATTCAGTATCAAAATCAGTAACCCTATCCTGACTTTCAATCACAAAATTGCCATTCATCTCTTTGTATCCACTGTATTTCTTATTACCTCTGACAGCATCAGGCCGTAAAGTAACGTGGTAATAAGGCCTGATGAACTTTATATTGTCAACATTTTCACCATTGTACCGTTTAGTTCGGATATCAAAATACCGAAATTCATTTCCACCTGGGAAAACATTTTCTTTACTATAATCATAATCCAGAACATTATCACGTATAAAATTAGGCTTCAGATCCACAATAGCATTGTCCGATCTCCTGTTCTGCATAAGCACAACTTTAATATCTTTACGTGGATTCAGAAGATTGAGCTGGTCGTTAACTATTTTAAAATCAACTTCCTGATTTTCGCCATTAAACGGATCAAATGTGGCCTTTTTAACCAATCCTTCAATTCGCACCAATGGCTCAACGATATAAAACCGCTGGATTAATACTAGATTTTCACGATTATTATCCTCAAATATCACCAGAACATAATTTCCTGAATACCTCGGAGTACATTCGTCATTTGGAATCAGCAACTGATAATTCACAAATTTCACGGTTGTATTGAAACTCATCGCGAAATCGGTCAGCGGATTATCCGCAAATCCGTTCAGGTATTCGCTCTGTTGAATATAGGATTCGTTCCAGCTCGCATCACAGTGAATGATCGTATAAAAATAGTTTTTAGCATCTTCAGCAAGTTCATCAAATTTAAGTACCAGCTTAGCATCACTTCCGAGTTCAATAACCGGATTTGAAAGCTCATTTCCTTCCCGATATAACTGAACCGATTTAATCTCTTCGCGGTAAACGGTATTCTCATAATAAAACGGATCAGCATTTTCTGAAGCCCTAGAATTTAACGTTAAAATAATGTTTAGTAAAATGAAAAAAAGCGAAGTTTCTCTGTACATTTTAATCGAATTTTAATCAAAACAAACTAAAAAAATGAGTATAATCTAATAAATATAATCGGTATCATTTCGGATAACGCGATCAGTGATGTAATTATTTCAATTCCTATAAGTTTGTATAACAAAGATTGTGAAAAGATTTTAAATTTTCTACTTTTGGCATCCTATTTACAAACCATACGAGGGAATACTAATGTCAAAGGTTATCAATTTAAAACGTGGATTTAATATCCGTTTAAAAGGGGATGCCGAAAAAAATCTGGGGACATCAGTCGAAACCGACAAAGTTGCCCTTAAGCCGACTGATTTTCCAGGCCTGGTTCCAAAACTGCTTGTAAAGGCAGGACAGAATATTAAAGCCGGAGAACCCATTTTTTTCGACAAGTACAATCCTGAAGTTTTCTTTACTGCCCCAACAAGTGGCCAGGTACTGGAAATTAACAGAGGAGAGCGCAGAAAAGTCCTTGAGATTATAATTAAAGCTGATGGAAAAAATGAATCAGTCTCATTTACCAAAGCCGATCCGAAAAACCTTTCAGAAGAAGAAATTAAGGCGCAACTTTTAAAAAGTGGATTATGGTCGTTTCTCAAACAACGTCCCTATGGAACTTTAGCCAAGCCTTCGCAAACGCCAAAGCACATTTTCATTTCAGGATTTGACTCTGCCCCGCTGGCACCTGATTACGAATTCCTTTTTAAAGGACAAGCTTCTGCACTTCAAACCGGAGTGAATGTATTGGCAAAATTAACCAAGGGCAAAATTCATTTGGGAATCAGGCCGGCACAGGAAAAAGGAGTTTTTTCGGGTTTGAAAAATGTGGAAATAACCCAGTTCACAGGAGCCCACCCAACAGGCAATGTTGGAATACAGATTCATCACATTAGTCCGATTAATAAAGGCGAAATTGTTTGGACTATTACCCCGCAAGGGTTAATATACATTGGGAAGTTATTCGAAACAGGCAAACTCGATTTTTCAAAAATCATTGCATTAACCGGTTCCGAAGTTAAATCGCCCCAATATTTCAAAACTATTCTTGGAGCTAACCTCGAACGAATTATAAAAGGCACTTCAAAAGAAGCAGGCAACGAACGAATCATATCAGGGAATGTACTCACCGGAACTAAAGTTAGCCCCGATAATTACCTTGGCTTTTTTGATTCTCAAATTACCATTATTCCTGAAGGTGACGAATACGAATTCATGGGTTGGGCAAATCCTGGCTTCAATAAATTTTCGGCAAGCAAAACCTTTTTCGGCAAATTATTCCCGAAAAAAGATTATATCCTGAATGCCAATATACATGGAGGAGAAAGAGCCTTTGTACTTTCAGGAGAATACGAAAAATTCGTTCCAATGAATATTCTGCCTGTTTATTTGTTGAAAGCCATTTTAGCTGGCGACATTGACAAGATGGAGGAACTCGGGATTTACGAGATCATTGAAGAAGACCTTGCATTATGCGAATATGCCTGTACTTCCAAAATAAAAGTTCAGGATATTGTTCGCCAGGGATTAGATCTGATGATGAAAGAATTGGGATAACAGAATAGTTGAAAAGTTCTCAAAGTATGAAATGAGCATGATGGGAAAATCACCAATCCGGAGAATAATTATCTTCATGCGAATGACATGTGGCTTTAAAAAATAAATGATTTACACATGAAGTTTATACAGAAAATATTCGAAAACACAAAGCCTTACGTTCAGAAAGGAGCAAAATATCAATGGCTCCATTCGGTTCACGACGGTATGTTTAGCTTGTTTTTCGTTCAGAAAGACACGTCAAAAAGCGGATCGCACATTCACGACTACATCGATCTGAAACGCACCATGGGATTGGTCGTTTTAGCTTTGGTGCCTGCGCTTTTAATGGGAATGTACAATACCGGGTTTCAACATTTCGTCGCTGTTGGAGGCTTAGACGCTGTCAGTTTCTGGCAAATATTCTTTTACGGATTTTTGCGTGTAGTTCCCATCATCATGGTTTCCTATATTGTTGGACTGGGAATCGAGTTTATATTTGCCCAGATTCGAGGGCATGAAATTCAGGAAGGATTTCTGGTTACAGGATTCCTGATTCCTTTGATTATGCCCGTAAACACACCGCTTTGGATGATTGCTATCGCAACAGCTTTCTCTGTTGTGTTTGTGAAAGAAGTCTTTGGCGGAACCGGGATGAACATCTGGAATCCGGCATTGGTAGCGAGGGCATTCTTATTCTTTGCCTATCCGAGTCAAATGTCAGGCGATTCGGTTTGGGTCAGTCTTGGCGGAGAGAAGGCAATTGACGGTTTCTCTGGTGCAACTTCTATGGCTCAGGCAGCAGCCGGTCATCCAAATATCGATATCTGGAACTCATTCATTGGATTAATACCAGGATCAATTGGTGAAACTTCAACTCTTGCCATATTAATTGGTGCTGCAATCCTGATCATTACCGGTATCGGAAGTTGGAAAATAATTTTTGCCACTTTTGCCGGAGGAGCTGCGATGGGTTTTTTACTGAACACATTTGCCGGCAATAACGCATTCATGGGAATTCCATTCTGGCAACATTTCATTATCGGTGGTTTTGCCTTTGGTGCAGTATTTATGGCCACCGATCCGGTATCAGGATCTCAAACGGAAAGAGGAAAATGGATTTATGGTTTCCTGATTGGTATACTGGCAATTTTAATCCGGGTTGTTAATCCGGCTTATCCGGAAGGAATGATGCTGGCCATCCTGTTAATGAACACATTTGCCCCGCTTATCGACCATTACGTAGTGGAAGGAAGCATCAAAAAGAGGTTGAAACGAGTCAAAGTAAACGTCTAAACGATAAAATTCAGAATAATGGATACGAACGGGAATAGATATACATTCATATATGCTTCAGTGATGGTTGTTCTTGTTGCCGCAATTCTTTCAATTGCCGCAATCAAGTTGAAACCATTTCAGCAGAAAAACATTGACATCGAAAAGAAACAAAACATTCTTTCGTCAGTAGGAATTGAGAGTACATTCGCCAATGCTGAATCAATTTATGCCGAAAAGATTGTAAAATCATACCTGGTTAATGCAGCTGGTGATCAAATAGAAGGTCAGGCATTTGATATCAGCCTGAAAGCTGAAAGAGCAAAACCAGAAGCCGATCAGAAACTTCCTGTTTATGAGTGCAATACTGAAGAAGGACTTAAATACATTTTGCCTGTTTATGGAACGGGATTATGGGGACCAATCTGGGGATATATGTCGTTAAACGATGATATGAATACCATTTATGGTGCTGTCTTTGCACATCAGGGCGAAACACCGGGATTGGGTGCTGAAATAGCCACTAAAGCTTTTCAGAAGCAATTTGTAGGTAAAACCATTTTCAATACAGATGGCACCCTGGTATCCATAACAGTCGCAAAATCGAGCGAAACGGCACCAGCAGAACACAAAGTCGATGCAATCTCCGGAGGTACAATTACCAGTAAGGGCCTTCAAGCCATGTTACTGACCGACTTTACTTCATATAAAGCATTTTTCAACAAGAAAAAACAATAGAAGATGAGCTCATTATTTTCAAAGAAAAACATCCAACTGCTGTCAGGTCCGCTTGGCACCAACAACCCTATTACCGTACAAGTACTTGGGATATGCTCGGCGCTTGCAGTTACAGCCCAACTAAAACCGGCTTTTGTAATGGCATTGTCTGTAACTGTTGTGGTTGCATTTGCGAATGTCATTATTTCACTGCTCCGGAATACCATACCCAACCGCATCCGTATCATTGTACAGTTGGTTGTAATTGCCGCATTGGTAATTATAGTTGACCAATTATTAAAAGCCTTTGTTTACGATGTCAGCAAACAGCTATCAGTATTCGTTGGATTGATTATCACCAACTGTATCCTCATGGGACGCCTTGAAGCATTTGCTCTGGTAAATAAACCATGGCCGTCATTTCTCGATGGTATTGGTAACGGTGCAGGTTACGGCTTAATCTTACTTATCGTTGGATTTTTTCGGGAACTTCTGGGATCAGGCTCACTTTGGGGATTCCGCGTTGTTCCTGAAAGCTGGTATCTGGCAAACGGAGGTTTTTACTCCAACAATGGCATGATGATACTTCCTCCAATGGCATTGATTACCGTTGGTGTAATCATCTGGGTTCAACGAAGCAGAGACACTAAACTTCAGGAAAAATAACTGAACTAAAAAAAAATAAACGATATGGAGCATTTATTAAATCTGTTCGTTAAGTCAGTATTTATTGAGAACATGGTATTTGCCTATTTTCTGGGCATGTGTTCTTTTCTGGCTGTTTCGAAATCGGTAAAAACAGCAACAGGATTAGGTCTGGCTGTCATTTTCGTATTAGGGATCACTCTTCCGGTGAATTACCTGATTGAAAACTACTTATTGAAAGAAGGAGCATTGAAATGGCTGGGAGCCGGATTCGAAGCAGTAGATCTTAGCTTTTTAAGCTTCATCATGTTTATTGCCGTTATTGCCTCCATGGTACAGCTTGTTGAAATGGTTGTTGAGAAATTCGCACCTGTCCTGTACAATCAACTCGGTATCTTTCTCCCACTAATCGCTGTGAATTGCGCCATTTTGGGAGGTTCATTATTCATGCAGCAAAAGGCTTTCAATAACATCGGCGAAGCTTCCGTTTATGGAATTGGCTCAGGAGTTGGCTGGTTTTTAGCCATTGTGGCTATTGCTGCGATCCGCGAAAAAATACAATATTCTCAGGTACCTGCACCATTAAAAGGATTGGGCATCACGTTTATCATTACAGGTTTGATGGGCATGGCTTTCATGGGTTTTATGGGGATAAAACTTTAATCTGAATTAAAAACAATCGAAACAATGATATTTTTAGCTTCTCAAACGACAGTTGTCCTTGCCAGTATAGTCATTTTCCTTTTGGCAATAATCATTATGGTTGGAATGCTTTTGTTCGTTAAAACCAAACTTACCCCAAAAGGGAATGTCAATCTTGATATTAATGACGGATTTAAAGTGATTGAAACCGGACCAGGAAATACTTTACTGTCGACGCTCGGCAATAATAAAGTCCTTCTTCCTTCTGCTTGTGGCGGTGGCGGAACCTGCGGTATGTGCCGGTGCCAGATTGAATCAGGTGCAGGATCAATTCTGCCTACTGAAACAGGATTCTTTACCCGTAAAGAACAACAGGATAACTGGAGACTTGCTTGTCAGGTAAAAGTTAAGGAAGATATTAAACTACACATTCATCCTGAAATATTAGGTGTAAAGAAATGGGAATGCGAAGTTGTTTCGAACAACAATGTGGCAACCTTCATCAAAGAATTTGTAGTCAAACTTCCGGAAGGCGAGACCATTGATTTCAAATCCGGCGGGTATATTCAGATTGATGTTCCAACGATTGATGTCGATTTTAAAGACATGATTATTGGAGATAAATTTCTTCAGGATTGGGAGAAATTTGGGATGTTTAGCCTTCAGATGAAAAATCCGGAACCTACTTTCCGTGCCTATTCAATGGCCAACCACCCTGCCGAAGGAAACATTGTCATGTTGAATATCCGTATTGCAACACCACCCTTTGACCGCGTAAATGGTGGTTTCCAGAAAATAAATCCGGGAATATGCTCTTCCTTTATTTTCTCACGGAAACCAGGAGATAAAGTAATGGTTTCAGGACCTTACGGCGAATTTTTCCTGAAGAATAACGATAACGAAATGATGTTTATTGGTGGTGGTGCTGGTATGGCTCCAATGCGTTCACATCTGTTTCATTTGTTTCATACCTTAAAAGAATCCAAAAAGAAAGTTACTTTCTGGTACGGAGCCCGATCATTAAAAGAAGTCTTCTACTACGAACAATTTATGGACATTCAGAAGAATTTCCCGAACTTCACATTCCATTTGGCTTTATCGGAGCCTCAGCCGGAAGACAACTGGACTGGATTTAAAGGTTTTATCCATCAGGTAATTTACGATCAGTACCTGAACAAACACGAAGAACCGGAAGAAATTGACTATTACCTATGTGGTCCGCCAATGATGAACAGCGCTCTTAATAAAATGCTTTATGAGCTTGGAGTACCGGATGAGAACATCGCTTTCGATGACTTCGGAGGCTAATTAGATTTACAACTTAAAAAAAGACACCTTACAGAAGTATGGTGTCTTTTTTTTAAGGATATTTGCCGAGCCAATTTCATTCTCTATTCATAGAATACTATGATTTATCATCGCAAATTCATACATCCGAAATCAAAAACGTGGGTCGTCTTCGTGCATGGAGCCGGAGGGAGCAATGTGGTTTGGTTTCGTCAGCTGAAAGATTTCAAGAAACATTTTAATGTACTTCTGGTTGATCTGCGTGGGCACGGCAAATCAAAACCAATTGATCAGGAAAAAGATTCCGGATATTCATTTGAAGAAGTAGCAATGGATGTAATCCGCCTGATGGATTACTACGAAATACAAAAAGCTCATCTGGTCGGCATTTCGCTAGGTTGTGTGGTCATCCGGGAAATTGACAAACTTGCTCCCGATCGTGCCGAATCCATAATTCTGGGAGGTGCAATAATCCAGTTCAATAAAACGTTAAAAGCTCTGATAGGCATGGCTAAAATCCTGAACTCGGTTTTGCCTTACATGTGGCTGTATAAAATCAATGCACTTATCCTGATGCCCTATCGCAGCCATCGCGAATCCCGGAATGTATTCATTCAGGAAGCAATTAAACTGGGTGAAAAAGAATTTGGCAAATGGATGAAAATGACCCGCGAAATCAAATCGAACCTTAACTATTTTTTGAAGAAGGAACCATCAGCTCCAGTGCTATATCTGATGGGTGACGGCGACCATATGTTTCTGCCGATGGTGACCGATTTGGTGAAAAGGCAATTGAATGCACGTCTCGAAATCATTAAAAACAGTGGTCATTGCTGTAATCTCGATCAGGCCAATATGTTTAACGAGATCTCCATCCATTTCATCAAACGAAACTCCGGGAAAAAGGAAATTCTTCAGATTCGTTAATTTTTATACCGGAATCGTGAAATAAAAAATTGAACCTTTACCAACTTCAGATTCCACCCAGATTTTTCCACCAAATATTTCGACAAGTTGTTTTGTGAGAAATAATCCAATACCAGTACCACGGTGAAGATGCTGTTTATTGTTATCAATCTTCATGAAACGATCAAAAATAACGAGATGATCATCAACATGAATTCCTATTCCTGTATCTTTTACTGAAAAAGTATAGAACTCCTTCCCTTGCACACAACTAATTTCTATCGTACCTTCATCTGTGAATTTCAATGCATTAGCCACCAGATTTCGAAATATTTGCTCTAATCTGATTTTATCTACGTTTATTTTTAGTTCTGAAGAATCAAGCCTGGCAATAATTTTTACATTTTCCTTCGATTGAACTCCAAGTTGAAATGTTTCTGTAATTTGCAATATTAAAGGTACAATATCAACTTCCCTGATATTAATTGTAAGCTGATTCGATTCAATTTTTGAGACATCAATAATATCATCAATCAAGCTTAGTAAATAATCACTGTTTCGTGAAACCTGCTCTTCAAAGCTTATTTTATCTTCATCTGAAATATCCGGATCAGCCATTAATGAAGAAAATCCTACAATCGCATTTAAAGGGGTCCGGATTTCGTGAGACATATTAGCCAGAAAAGCAGATTTTAATTGATCCGAATTTTTAGCCCGTTCAAATTCACGAACATAGTTGCTTTTGATAGAAGCCATAAAAGCATAAATTGCGACCAGACTAAAAAACATGCTGCTGTATACATCATTCAATCGAATCGTATTATTCATATAATTCCCTATTTCATCTGAATAATTCGATTCAATTAAATAAAGAACAATAAGGTTTAGGACTAAGACTATCGAAATAAACACAAAGTACTTTTTATCGAAAATCAGAATCAGGAATGCATATAAGATTATGAAAAATGGCAAATTTGGCCCATGAGTACCATAATTAATGAACCAGACATAGTCGATAAACAATAAAAACATACCACTGGTTATCCAGCCGAATATTGAATTTATTCTAAAAAATCTTCCATACAGAAAAAAGAGTAAAAAAATTAAGGTGCCAACTACAGTTGAAATCACAATGGAAGTCTTCATGCCCAGTATAATATTGGTAGCTGTTGCCAGTATAAGAATAACGACCATCAACATTATAGTTAGTAATGTTGTCTTTTCCTCAAAACCTCGCACTCTGTTTCCGAGCAACAAGTATATAATGCGATTAAATGATCTGGTTTTCATATAATTTCCCATTAGAAACATTTGGAGAAATATATCCGGGGATGAAAAATTCGTAAAACTTTAAACCTGCATAAAAAACAGGAATTAGCAATAACTATTAGACTCAAGATCTTCAGCAATCTGCTTAAATCTAAATTCTTTTTTGACTCTTGCCTGCTCAATTTTATCGTAAGTCTGAGCACAGCTGATTCCTCGTGATTTTAGATATTTATTGCTTCCAATATGAGTATTGGGGAATTCACCGCCCTTTTTCAACAATATTGTTGTAGCCAACGCCGCAACAACAAAAACCATGATTACAACTGCCAATAATATAACTTTTAAAACTTCCATAATTTTCACCTTCCACATTAATGAACTACAAAATTAATCCTTAAAACCGAAAACTAAACAATTCAGTATAAATAAGACAATTCTTACTGAATTTGGTTCAGTATTTATGCCATATTAACAACCGAGAAAAACAGCCGGACATATTTATTGTTGAAATGACAGATAATATGTACTTTTAAAACTGTTAAACTACTTTCTTATACTTACCACAATGGAAAAACACATTAATATTGTTGCAGCACTGCAAATCGGCCTGAGTATTTTCAATTTACTGATCGCGTTTCTGATCTTTACTGTTCTGAAATTGGTTGGTGGGTTTGTCGATGATGCCAACGGAGCAACAATTCTTTCGCTGATTGCTGATATATTAGCAATCGTATTCATCATTATTTCCGTACCTGGTATTCTGGCCGGGATGGGACTATATAAAAGGAAAGAATGGGCCAGGATTTTAACCCTGGTTCTTTCCGTAATCGGAATTTTTAATTTTCCTTTCGGAACAGCCATCGGGATATATTCCATCTGGGCCTTAATTCAGCCGGAAGTAGTTAGCTCTTTCGGGGATTCTCCATCAATCCAATGAGCAGTATACATCAATCCAAATTTAAAGTTGGTTATACCGATCAGTTTCCGTTTGAATATGCACTTTTTTCAGGTATATAATGCCAGTAAAGTCAGTCTTTTTGGTTCTTGAGGGAAGAGTTCAGGGAGTTGGATACCGCTATTTTGTATGGCACAAAGCGGAAGAGTTTCAAATCTCCGGATGGGTCCGCAATACTCCTGAAGGGAAAGTGGAAATTGAAGCAGAAGGAGAAACTCAGAACCTGGCAGCTTTTATCGATTGGATTAAAATTGGTCCTTCAAGAGCAATAATCCGTTCTTTTTCCATTTCAGAAATTGTTCCAGCAAGAAATTTCACAAACTTTACCATTCGCTGATCTTATAAATTCTGATTCCCGATAAATCATCCTTTATCTTATATTTCTTAACAGTATGGAAAATTATCACATGTCGCCTGATGAATTCAGGAAACAAGGCAAACAAATGATTGAGTGGATTGCCGACTATTACGAAAACATTGAAAAATATCCGGTTTTATCGCAGGTGAAACCTGGAGAAATTAAAAACCAGCTGCCGGATACTGCGCCAGTAGAAAGTGAATCAATCGAACAGATCATGTCGGATGTCAATTCGATCATTATGCCAGGAATA
The DNA here is from genome assembly GCA_035648135.1 of Prolixibacteraceae bacterium. Classification (GTDB taxonomy): domain Bacteria; phylum Bacteroidota; class Bacteroidia; order Bacteroidales; family Prolixibacteraceae; genus Aquipluma. The sequence continues at coordinate 30,899 of DASRMB010000076.1, read as the reverse complement.
ACACATTGGCAGTCGCCCAATTTTTTCGCCTATTTTCCGTCGAACTCATCAGGCCCTTCCATTCTCGGCGATTTACTTTCCTCCGGATTGGGAGTTCAGGGAATGCTATGGGCAACCAGCCCTTCATGTACAGAACTTGAGACCCGTGTTTTAGACTGGCTGGCTGATATGCTGCAGCTACCCGATAAATTTAAATCGATTTCTACAGGAGGTGCTGTTATTCAGGATACAGCCTCGAGTGCAGCCCTGAGTGCAATATTGGCCGCCCGTGAAAAAAAAACCAATTATCTGACCAACGAATCAGGATGTTTGGGAAATCTGGTCGCTTATGTCTCAAGCCAAACCCATTCCTCTGTTGAGAAAGCGATAAAGATTGCAGGAATCGGGAAAAACAACCTTCGTCTGATCGGAGTGGATGAAAACCTCGCCATGCGGGCAAATTTGCTTGAAAGTGCGATCAAGGATGATTTACAAGCCGGGTTAATTCCATTTTTCGTTTGTGCTACAGTTGGAACTACCTCAACCAATGCGATTGATCCACTTCCCGCAATCGGGGAAATTTGTCAAACCCATCAGCTGTGGATGCACATCGATGCAGCCATGTCGGGAACTGCAGCTATTTGCCCTGAATACCGGAGCATTCTGGATGGCGTTGAGTTTGCCGACAGCTTCTCGTTTAACCCGCACAAATGGATGTTCACAAATTTCGATTGCAATTGTTTCTTCATCGCGGATCGTTCGGTTCTGATCAATACCTTAAGTATTCTACCTGAATATTTAAAAAATCAGGCCACCGAAAGTGGTGCTGTATTCGATTACCGCGACTGGCACATTCAGCTGGGGCGCAGGTTTCGTTCACTGAAATTGTGGTTTGTCATCAGGCATTACGGAATCAATGGATTGCGGTTTCATATTCAGGAACACATCCGTATTGCGCAGCAATTTGCTGAATGGATACGAACATCTGACGAATTCAGCCTGGCTGCCCCTGCTCCCTTAAATCTGGTTTGCTTTGCCCACAAAAACGGAAATGAGTTCAACCGGCAACTGCTTGAAACAATAAACAATCAGGGCAAGATGTACTTTACCCACACCGTTATTGATGGCCGGTATATACTCAGGATGTGCATCGGTCAAACCAATACGAAAGCCGAACATGTTCTTCAAGCCTGGAAAACGATTCAGGAAACAGCTAAAAAACTAAGCAGCAAGGAATAAGGTTCAATACAATCCAAACAGGTATTCGTTATTTCCGGGTTGACTTCAGGTCTCCCCGGAAGATTCTATGCAAAAACATGTTCAACAACAAGCATTGAATGTCACGAATTCATAAGTGTACTATTTACATTTATTATTTATTTCCTATTTTTACAACATCGAAACTGAATCATTTAAAAATTTGATCATGATAGACTTAAAAAAGTTAGAAATTTGGTTTATAACAGGTAGCCAGAATTTATATGGACCTGAAGTCCTAAAACAAGTGGAGACAAATTCAAAAGAGATTGGAGCATTTTTCAATAATTCAGCCCAAATACCGGTAAGCATTGTATTTAAATCGGTCATGAAAAGCGCTGACGAGATTACTAACATTTGCATTGAGGCAAATTCAGCCAGGCAGTGTATTGGTGTAATGACCTGGTGTCATACCTTTTCTCCATCAAAAATGTGGATTAACGGGCTGAAATTATTAAATAAGCCCATGCTTCAACTGCATACCCAATATAACCGCGACCTTCCGTGGTCGGAAATCGACATGGATTTCATGAACCTGAATCAGTCGGCACATGGCGACCGCGAGCATGGTTTTATTTTAACCCGTCTTGGCAAAAGCCGTAAGGTAGTTGTTGGCTATTGGAAAGAAGATGATGTTCAGGAACGGATTGGGGTATGGAGTCGTGCTGCTGCTGCATGGTACGACATGCAGGGAGCTAAACTTGCCCGTTTTGGTGACAACATGCGCGAAGTTGCCGTTACTGAAGGCGACAAAGTTGAAGCACAGATTAAACTTGGACTGTCGGTTAATACCTGGCCCGTCGGTGACATTGTAAAAATCGTAGAGGGCGTAAGCGAAGCCCAAATAGACAAACTGATTGAGGAATACAACAACACCTACGAATTTGACCAGGATGCGAAAGTTGGCGGTAAATACCATGACAATGTCCGCTATCAGGCGCGTATTGAAGCTGGGATTAAATCGTTTATGGAAGCTGGTGATTTTAAAGCATTCACGACAACATTCGAAGATCTGCACGGATTAAAACAACTTCCGGGACTGGCTGCTCAGCGGTTAATGGCCGCCGGTTACGGTTTCGGAGCTGAAGGCGACTGGAAACATGCTGCTTTGGTGCGCGCCATAAAAGTAATGGGTATCGGTCTGAAAGGCGGCTGCTCGTTTATGGAAGATTATACCTATCACCTCAATCCTACAAGCGGATATAAAGCACTGGGCTCACACATGCTTGAAATTTGCCCTTCTATTGCCGACGGTAAAGCTAAAATTGAAGTACACCCATTGGGAATTGGCGGCAAAGATGCACCTTCCCGTTTGGTATTTAACACTCAAACCGGTCCGGCAACCTGTACCAGTCTGATCGACATGGGAACTCGTTTCCGTATGGTTGTGCACGATGTTGAATGTGTTGCACCGGAAGCCAAACTCGAAAAGTTACCTGTTGCCAGCGCGTTATGGACTCCAATGCCAAACCTGAAAGTTGGTGCTGCCGCATGGCTTTATGCGGGAGGTGCTCACCACAATGCATTTAGTCAGGCTATTACTGCTGAATACATCGAGGATTTCTGTGAAATGGCAGGTATAGAACTTGTTCAGATCAATAAGGACACCTGCATTACCGATTTCAAAAAAGAATTAAAATGGAATGATCTGTATTACCATTTGTCAAACGGATTAAGATAAGCTTTAACAGTATTCCCCAAAAAGGCCGTAGAATTTTGTTTCTGCGGCCTTTTTTTAGTTGCATCTCAGTTAAGGTTTGTACGAATGCCAAAGCTATAGTTTCAAATCTTCAGCATATTCCTGCAATTGCCTGATGGCTTCCGAAAGATTTTGCCGCTGATATTGCTTCTGATGAGCCAAATTCAAAAACCGCAGGATAAGAAAAGCATCAAAAAACTGAAAAAATCGTTTCCTGAAAGAGGTCAAAGAAGAACTGTTTTCATTTATTTCAGAAAGTTTTCCTGCAAAATCAATTGATTGCAAGTATTCAGAAACCGACTCAGGCAACAAGGAAAACAATTCCTCCAGTTTTCCTGAACCAATTCCAAACAACGAATCAACCCGATCAAACAATTGCTTTAAATCGGTAAAGGCTGAAATGTTATAGGTCAGTGCTAGATTTTCCGAATCATTCATCCATTTGGTCATTGAAGCACCGGTTCCGAAAGGCACCCGGTCGGAAACTCTGGCGGAAGGATAAACAAATGCATCATTAATTTCAGTAATTGTGCCGAGTTTAGTGAGTTTGTATAGAAAATAAAAATCCTCACCAGCCTGTCTACGGTTCATTCCTCCCTGCTTCACGTATGCTTCGGCCCTTACAGCAAATGCTGAACCGATAGTGTAAATCGAATTGGGATATCCGGCAAAATCTATAGCATGTTTAAAATAATGAAGGTAATCCTCATAAAGCTGAATTCCCATTCTTTGTTTAGGGTCATCCATTTCTTCAACCCTGTGCCGGAAGTTTAGGGTTGCCGCAAAACAAGATTTTTGCTTAGAAAATACCTGTTCAATCTTCTGCAAATAATTAGGCGAAACTAAACAATCAGCATCCAGAGAGATAAGTACACCTTCAGGACGGAATACTGCGTTAAAACGACGGATTGCCTCATCCATTCCAATTTTACGGGCCATCCCGGCACCGGCATGTTTCGCAGGGATTGAAGCAGCATATACCGGATGCAGGATCAGATTCTCTCTGTCATTCTTCTTTTTCCAGGCTAACAAATTATCATACGTTTCCTGATTAAAGGATTTAACCGCTGGAGTACTGTTTTCCGAATCATTTACAGTGACAATAACCTCGCAAAAAGATTGAACCGGTTCACAATCCCAAAGAGATTCAAGCGTGCGGATTATTTCAGGTTCATTCAAACAAGGAATCACCACAATCATTGAGAGAGAAGGACAAACTTCTTTTTCAATAAAAGCAGGATAAATCATGTTCTTTTGAATATACCTGTCTGCAAACATCATGAAATAATTCAGTAGAAATTACAGGAAACAAAAAAATCCGAATTGCTCCGGATTTTATATTTCATTTTAACAATTACTTATTTAAGTTTTGCCTTTGAATACCGGGTATTTAATCCAACCAGTATTTCTTTGGTAATGTTGTGTGTTTCGTCGCCGAGAAGAACTTCGGCGGAATTAAAAATATAGTTATAGTTCAGTTCTTTGTTATAGATCTTAAGGTAATTCATTACACTATCCAGCAGTTGTTTATTGTTATCGGCCTGAATTTGTGCAAGTTTTGATGACAGTTCCTGATCGAGTTTGGTAATCAGTTGTTCTTCACCCATCAAACGATCGCGTTCCTGCATCGCACGTTCCTGGGTCAGAAAACCACCGCGCTGAACTTTTTCCTGAAAGGCAGTGGCCTGCGACTCGAAACGGCTACGTTTGTCAGTATACTCTTTTGTAAAGGCTTCCTGTTGTTTTGTAAATCCATCTTGCATTTCCTGAGCAAAGTCGTAATTAACAACTAATGAGTCAATTTTAAGGTATGCAATTTTTAATCCTGAAGAAACACTGCCATCATTTGCACTATCGACCCCCGAACCATTTAATTTATTCCCACTAAAATGCAGAATATATAGACCTGCAACTGCTATAAACAAAACAACAATTAGAACTAACGATGTATTTTTCATATGCTTCAAATCGATTAAACTTTGCCAAAAATAAAAATTTATTACCAGTATCCATCGATTAACCGGATTATTTTTCGGAACGGGAAAGTATTCGGTTTCGTGAAGAAAAATTCGTATAAAAGCTGCGTAAAATCATAAGTATACCTTGACAAACATCATTGAATCGATCCTTTGATTTGAACTATTTTTACTATATAACTTTCGATTTGAAACAACTGAAAAATGCTAAAAAAACTACTTGCAAACGCACTTCCATATATGCCCAAAAAATTAATCTGGATGTTTTCCAAACGATACATTGCAGGTGAAACAATTGAAGATGGGCTAAAGGCTTGCCGTGAATTAAATCGGCAGGGGATTGAAGTTACCGTTGATTTGCTTGGAGAATTCATCGGAACCATCGAACAGGCTGAAGAAAACAGAAACAAATACATTGACATTATTGAGCGCTTTACTTCCGAAAAAATCAATGGGAATTTTTCGATAAAACCGACCATGTTCGGATTACTCATCGACAAAGCGATCTGTTATGCGAACATAGAAGCAGTTGTCCAAAAAGCGGTCGAACGGAAAACTTTTATCCGGATTGATATGGAAGATTCGCAATGTGTTGACTCCGAATTGGAAATGTACCGGAAACTTCAGCAAAAATATCCTGCAAATGTTGGCTTGGTTATTCAGGCCTATTTGCGCAGAACAAAGCACGATCTGGTTCACCTGAGCAGCATTCATTCAAACGGAAATCCTTTGAATTTCAGACTTTGTAAAGGAATTTACATCGAACCCAAACACATCGCGTTCAAAGCGTTCGACGAGGTCCGCGAACATTACATCGATGATCTCATATACATGCTCGAACATCACATGTACGTGGGAATTGCGACTCACGATAAGTATCTCGCCGACAAGGCCATGGATCTCATCAAAGATAAAAATATTGACCAAACAAAATACGAGTTTCAGATGCTTTATGGTGTCACTCCCGAACTCCGGAGCAGTATCGTTAAACAAGGACATAAGATGCGCGTTTACGTGCCTTTCGGAAAGGACTGGTTCGGTTATTCAACACGCCGGTTAAAAGAAAATCCGGAAATGGCCTCGCATATTGTAAAGGCACTTTTTTTTAGGGGTTGATTTGGGGGATTATCAACGGAGAGGTTCTGAAAAGACCTCTTTTTTTTGTTGAATTTTATTCGTCCAAAAATTCATAAAATCAAAACGGAAGGTCGTTAAAATAAAAAACCAGTAATTGCTACTGGTTTTTTATCCTCTTAAAATCAGCGGAGAGTGAGGCTCTTTCTCTCGAACCCTCACCAAGTGTCACAAATAGTCAAACTATTGAATAATAGAAAATTGAATCATTATTTGTTTAAATAAAATATCCCTAAATATCCTTAGATATATTCAAAAATGGGTGTATATTTGGGTGTGTATATTAAACATACTCCAACATGAATATCAAACGTAATATCATTTTCACCCTTGAAAGAAGAAAAAAGAACAATGTGTTGGTCACCGACAATGTTCCCATTCGGATGAGGGTTATTTATATAGGCAACCGGATTGATTTCAGCACTGGATACCGAATAGATGAATCAAAATGGGAGTCAGACAAGCAACGGGTAAAGAACGGATGTGCCAACAAACTTAAGCAAAGTTCTTCTGAAATAAATGGTGATCTTTTAAAATATTACACTGCTATTCAGAATATATTTAAAGCGTTTGAAGTCGCAGATATCACCCCAACCACGGAACAACTTAAAAGCGCTTTCAATAAGAAATGCAGAAAAGACATTTCCAATGAAACGGAATCTGAACTATCGAAAGCTTCTTTTATGAATGTTTTCGATGAATTTCTGAAGGAATGTGGAACACAAAATAACTGGACCGATTCTACCTATGAAAAATTTGCAGCGGTAAAAACTCATTTAACCAATTTCAATTCCAACCTGACATTTGAGGTGTTGGATGAATCCGGCTTAAGTGAATATGTAAATTATCTTCGGGATAAGAAGGATTTAAGAAACAGTACCATCGGCAAACAAATCGGCTTCCTCAAATGGTATCTTCGTTGGGCTTTTAAAAAAGGTCATCACAACAACAATGCTTTTGAATCATTTAAACCCAAACTAAAAAACACTCAAAAGAAAGTAATTTTCCTGACTTGGGAGGAATTGAACAAACTACGCGATTATAAAATTCCTGCAACAAAGCAATATTTGGAACGGGTTCGGGATGTGTTTTTGTTTACCTGCTTCACAGGGTTAAGGTATTCTGATGTGTATAACCTGAAAACGAGTGATATTAAAGATAATCATATCGAAATAACAACAGTCAAAACGGCTGATAGCCTGATTATTGAACTGAACAACCACAGTAAATCCATTTTAGAAAAGTACAAAGAGGTTCATTTTGAGAATAATAAAGTTCTACCGGTAATTACCAATCAGAAAATGAACGACTACCTTAAAGAGTTGGCCGAGTTAGCCGAAATAAATGAACCAGTAGGCGAAACTTATTATAAAGGAAATCAGCGGATAGATGAAGTAACTCCAAAGCATGCACTTCTGGGTACTCATGCCGGACGAAGGACATTTATTTGTAATGCTTTGTCCTTGGGTATTCCGCCACAAGTGGTCATGAAATGGACAGGACACAGCGACTACAAGGCAATGAAGCCATATATTGATATAGCTGATGAAATAAAAGCCAGTGCAATGGAGAAGTTCAATCAGTTATGATGTATTCTGATTTATATTTGTTATAAGAATTATAAATAAAGTGCAAGCCCAAGAATTATGGATAATCCTGACAAAAATATAGAGCGAAAAGATTTTGATGAATTTATTCGTGCAATTGGTTTGGAGATCGAGCAAGCTCAGGTAAAACTAATCTCTGCGGCCAATATCCAAATGTTGCTGCATTATTGGAAAATTGGCAGTTTCATCCTTCATAACCAAAAAAGATTGGGTTGGGGAAGTAAGGTAATTGATAAAATATCAAAAGCCATAAGGGAAAAATATCCTGAAAAGAAGGGCTATTCTCCAAGAAACCTCAAATATATGTGTCAGTTTGCCAGATTATATCCTTTAGGGATCTTGGAAAAGCTTCTTTTGGCTGACAAAGAATTGGAAGTCCCAACTATTGAAAAAGTTATATCTGCTACAAAAGCCTTAGATGAATATAAAATTGGGCAGGAGACTCCTGCCCAAATACAAGCTGCTAATTTAGAGGATGATGTAATTACGCAAGAGGTTCCTGCGCAAATTAAAGATATAACAGAAATGTTGGCTGTGGTCACTCATCAGGCTGTCAATCAAATCGAGACCGATTTTATTTGTTCTCCTGTTTCTAGAATTAACTGGGCAAGTCATATGGTTCTGCTTGACAGCAAATTGCCTTTAGGTATCAGATATTGGTATATGAAACAATGTGTTGATTTTGGCTGGAGTAGCAATGTTCTTAGAATGCAAATAGAGAACAATTTATTCCAGCGGCAAATAGAAAACCAAAAGGTAAATAATTTTAAGTCTACACTTCCCAAGCCTCAAAGTGATCTTGCTAATTATCTTTTGAAAGACCCGTATATATTTGACTTAGCAGGAGCCAAAGAGCGTGCTGATGAACGGGATATTGAAGAACAACTGGTGACCCATGTTACCAAATACCTATTGGAGATGGGAACAGGTTTTGCCTTTGTTGCCCGACAAAAGCATTTTCAAATTGGCAACAGTGATTTTTATGCTGATTTGATTCTTTACAATATCAAACTGCATGCATATGTAGTTATAGAGTTAAAAGCAACTCCTTTCAAGCCTGAGTATGCAGGACAACTCAATTTTTACATCAATGTAGTAGATGATAAACTGCGGGGAGAACAAGACCATAAAACTATTGGCTTGTTACTTTGCAAGGGAAAAGACGAGGTAATGGCTCAATATGCATTATCTGGGTATAATCAGCCTATTGGCGTAAGTGATTATCAACTAAGTAAAGCTATCCCCGAAGATTTAAAATCGACATTGCCTACTGTAGAAGAGGTGGAGGAAGAGTTATCACATCTACTCGGGGACAAAGAAAACACAGGCAATAAATAAACATAAAGAAAGATTATCTACCCCTGAATTTTACGACCGAACAACAAGAGCCTAAGATCAACTATGGGATATTAAGACTCTTAAAATCTGAAAAAATAGAATTCCGGGGGGCATTGAAAAATGGAGGTTATTATTTGAAATAAAGGATCAAACATGAAACATCCCCAAAACATTCAGTCAGTTATAGCATATTTCTCAGATATATATTCATCCTGGCAGCAGATTAACCGTCTGCTCAAAAATAAGATTCAGAATCCTAATTCTGGAGATCTGTCTTCTCAAGAATTCTTATTCAAATTTTATAATAAAAACAAGGAGCCCAATGTTCTCCAAAGTAATCTTTTAAATCTTATTCTGGCCAGTTCTGCCGAAAAAACCGGAGTTATTACGACCCCATTGCTTGCGCTGTTAAGGGAGAACATATCCCTTTTTGAAAGGAATAAAGAAATACTGGAAAATCTGAATTCTTACAAGATGATCGAGCAATCCCTGCTGTATTATCATGACAAAAGAGTTTCATTGGAAAATGATTTGGAACTGATAAAGACTTACCCTTATCCCACAGAAGTAGAAAGACAGATATTAATCGATGAGACGCGTAAAGAATTAAGCGAATTATCCGGTGACGAAGAAAAAGAACGCAACAGGATTGCTCCCTTTTGTCAAAACTTCTTTCCTGACATTTACCAGTTGAGCAGGGAACTTGTGGTACTTATCAATGCTTTTGTTCCTGAAAAAGTCAATACTTCCGAGAGCGTTTCTCAATCAGTAGGGCAAAATATTTCTTCTGGAAATTCAGCAAAGAGTGACCCGATAAGTATATTGGAAGATCCGAATATGATTTTTAGGACGAGAATGTTTGAGAAGTTTCTGGTATTGGAAAGAAAGCTGATTACAGATAAATATCTGAAAGAAGAAAGTCAGAATAAAGAACTGCATTGGATTTCCACCCATGAAAACGGGAAACCGGATATAAAAAGATTGGTTACATTTTTGGCTGGAATGCTTGACAACAATTATTTTCTTCCCAACAAAGACCCCAAAATAAAAGCGTTTTTTGAATCCCGGTATCATATCATCATCGGACAGAACTTTGAAAGGAAAAGACGTGTTCCACTTCTAAATGAATACAAAATAGTATTTCATAACTATCCGTTTTAACGAACATTCAACGGTCGTAATACGAAACCACATCACAAATAACATTTGTATGTCACTGACTATCTGCGAGTAGTATTTCCAACAACTACGATTCTCTGATACTCCGGGAAACTCAAATTAATATTGCGGTATACTTGATAGACCAGCTGGCTATCTATATTGTATCACGTAAAATTAATTTATTATGAATGTTAAAGAATTGAAAGAAAAGCCGATTTGGCAAATGACTGGCGAGGAATTTTTATTCCTGCAGCAGAACTCAGAGCAGAAACAGGTACAACCGGTTACTTTATCTGAAACTCAAAAGAAGTATGTATATGGAATTGGCGGTATTGCCCGGTTATTCGGGTGCAGTATTCCAACAGCCAACCGCATCAAGCAAAGCGGGAAGATCGATAAAGCCATTACTCAGATAGGCCGGAAAATCATTGTCGAGGCCGAACTGGCATTGGAACTTGCCGGGCGCAAATCGGGCGGTAGAAAATAAAGCGATGGCGAAGGAGCGAAAATCCCAATCACAGGGGCAAGCCACATTATCAGATGGTAAACAATCCAAAAATGAAGTCATTGAGTCCTATCTTAATCTAAATTATGCCTTCAGGTACAACACCGTGAAGTGCAAACCCGAATATAAATCAATGGATAGCTCTATGCCTTTTACTCCCGTGACCCGGTTTGTTCTCAACTCCTTAAAACGAGAATTGGATAAAAATCTGGGATTAACCACATCTGCTGAAAATATCCGGGGAATATTGGAAAGTGATTTTTCTCCAAAGATTAATCCAGTCCATGATTATTTCAAAAATCTGCCGAGAATGAATCCTGAGATTAACCGTTTCATAGAAACATTGGCCGAAACGGCACAGGTAACCAATCCTAAAAAATGGTTGTTGTATCTGACCAAATGGCTTGTAGGGGTAGTTGCAAATGCCCTGAATGAGGTGGGTTGTCAAAATCATTTGTGCTTAGTACTTACCGGAGAACAAGGACGGTTCAAAACGACCTGGCTGGATAATATTTGTCCTTTGAGCTTAAGAAGTTATCTGTTTACCGGGAAGATTGATCCTCAAAGTAAAGACGTACTTACACTGATTGCTGAGTATCTTTTTATCAATATTGACGACCAGTTGAAAGCATTGAACAAGCGGGATGAAAATGAGTTGAAGAATCTGATCACCACCCCGGCAGTGAAATATCGCCGTCCTTACGATATCTATATAGAAGAATATCCGCATCTGGCAAGTTTTATGGCTTCGGTAAACGGTAATGATTTTTTGACTGATCCAACCGGTTCCCGCAGGTTCTTACCTTTTGAAGTGGTAAAAATGGACTTGAAAGCAGCTCAGGAAATCAATATGGACAATGTGTTTTCCGAAATACTATTCATTTATGAGAGCGGTTTCCGGTATTGGTTTGATGATGCCGAAATTGTAGAATTGCACCAATATAGCAGTGGGTTCCATGTTCAGACAGCTGAATACGAAATGCTGGTACAGGGATTCGAGAAGCCGCCCAAGGATGCAACAGACTTTATGACAACTACACAAATACTAAACTACCTGAGAGCCTATTGCTCACTCAATTTATCGGAGAAAAGAATGGGTGAAGCGCTTAGAAAGACAGGATTTGAACGAAGGTCAAAACGGATAGGTAACAACCCGGTATATGCATGGTCTGTAAAGAAAATTACACCGAACCCTTTTATTTCTTCTAATTTGTAATTACTACACTACTACATAGTATTACAATCCATTGAAAGAAAGAAAATTACAATGTAGCAAGATCCGTTTTGTCCATCTTACTTCACTTTACTACATCTACTACAAAGAATAATGTAGTAGTTACTACACAGTTCAATAACTACAAACCTTAGCGACTGATAACTTGATATTTAAAGCAGAAATGGGATGTAGTAAGTAAAATCATTAAAAAGTAAAAAAGATGAAATCCATAGAAGCGAATGCCATCAGCATCAAACAATATCTGTCTGAAAATGGAATTCAACCGGCAAAAGACAGAGGATATTACGGAATGTATCACAGCCCTTTCCGGGAAGATCATAATGCCAGTTTAAAAGTTGATTACAATCAAAATGTATGGCACGACTTCGGATCCGGAGAAGGCGGAGGACTTATCGACCTGGTGATGAGAATGGAGAATTGTTCTTTTCATGAAGCCATCTCTAAGTTAGAACAGAAGTACAGCCATGCGGATATAGGTACGTACCAAAGTGCCAACATACCAACAAGTAATTTTTCTTTTCACCGGAAGAATGTGGATTCGGATCTGAAATCACCGGAATCAGCAATAACGTTACAGAACGTTCAACCAATCAGCAATTCGGCATTGATTGAATATCTGCATGAACGCCGGATCGGTATTGGCATTGTCCGGATTCATTGCAGCGAAGTTCATTATTCGGTAAATAATAAGCCTTATTATGCTGTCGGGTTCCAGAATGACAAAGGCGGATATGAGCTGCGAAGCAAATATTTTAAGGCGTGCACCTCGAAAGACATTACGTCGGTAAAGCGAAATAAGAACCATTGTGTGCTATTCGAAGGGTTCATGGATTACCTGAGCTTTCTTACCATACAAAAACAACAAAATGCTCAGGTAGATGTGATTGTTCTCAATTCACTCACGAATCTGCCGAAAGTAAAAAGCAAACTCACTGCGTATAAAGGAATCTGGACATTTTTTGATAATGATGTGGCAGGGAAAAAGGCCGTTCAGGAATTACAATCAACCTGTAACAATGTCAATGACCTGTCCTATTTCTATTCCGGGTACAAAGATCTAAACGAATACCTGTGCCATAAACAGCAGATTAAACAAGCTCAAAAATTGAAACGGTCTGGAATGAAACGGTAAAGTGTTATCAAGCGGGCAATCACCGGTTGTCTCCATGATATGGTATGCGTAAACGAGCAATTAAGCGAGTAAAGCGGCTAAAATGTATCAACACTTATTCGTAACCAGCATACCTTTCCTTGGCAATATTCTTACAAATACCATTTCGAACTGTAAACAACTATTAATCAACAAATAAATTTTAATTTTTAAATTACTCAAAATGAAAAAAATGAATTTTATTCTACAAAGTAAAGGCGGCAGCGGCAAATCGATGCTCGCCTATTTACTGGCGTTAAAAAATGAAGACAATCCCCAAACCTATTTTATTGATTTTGACAGCTCTGTAAAATCGAGTACGCAGCAGCTAAAATTTTTGCAGGGCCGGACTCCTGCCCGCTTTGCAAAAATGAATTTACTGGATGAACGTGGAAAGATTGACCGTCAGCGTCTGTTCGAAAACCTACAAATCCTTGTACAAAAACCTTACGAGGAATTTTTTCTTGATTTTGGGGCACCGGAAAGCGAGCAGTTTACCTCACTGTTTTCAAAAGATTATACCATCGAAGAATTTAAACAAATTGCTGATGAACTAGATGTTGAATTCATATTCAACATTGTTGTGGCAGGAGGCAGTTCCTACCTTCCCTGCACTAATTACCTGAACAACATTGCTGGTTTAAACCAACAGAATTTCAGCATTATCATCTATATCAATGAGTTTTCATTTCAAAATTACAAATCACTGATTGAAGAAATAGAAAGCTATGCAAAAACCAATTCAGGCAATATTCATGGGGTGAAATATTTTGGTGATTTTGATACGGATGCTGCCCCTCATAAAAACATCTTAAGGTACATTTCCGAAGGGAAGGGAATGAATGCCTACATCTTTGTTGAGAAAATTAAGATTCTAAAAGAACTTCAAAAATTACCGTAATGGAACATGTAAAGATTGATTTTCAAAGAATGCAGGCCGATTACTTTCTGAAATATGATTACAAATTCGACGAGACAGCCCTTGCCATGTTACATATTTTGGAAAAAGTGCAGCAGGCGAATTTTGCAAAACAAAATTCAGCATTGAACCAGGCCATCGATAAAATTGAAGCTTCTCAACGAACCTTAGCGTTAGACCGCGAACACCCACGCTGGCAAGCATTTTCTTATGGCCTGGGTCGGTTTGGTTTGCCTTTGATATTGGGCATCTGTTTCATAGCCATATTTTACATGATACACCTGAGTGATCAGAAGCACGAGATCACCAACTCAGTCAAACTCCGGTGGTATGAAAATTTCTATCAAACCAATATTGAAAACAGGGAGACCAAAGCCATAAAAGAATATCTAAGGGAAAATCCCATCCCTTAATAACTATAAATAATCAATTAAATGAAAGAATTTTTAAAGCAGAAACTACTGGAAAACAAGTCAGGGATTTATTCCCTGATCGCCCATCATTATGCTGACCAAATAAGTGAAATGGGTTGCAGCATTTTCAGGGACTGGTTAAGCGAAGAACTGTCTGTTGATAAAATTACGATAAACCTTACAAGCTTATATTCCGCCTCAAGAAGGGAGCAAAAGAAAGATAAGCGTAAAAGCAAAACAACTGGTTTTCAACCTGCATTTGTGAACAAGCAGAATAGCGCTAATCCGGGTTCAAATTTTTCCGATCCCAATGCCATACCGTCCTCCACGGATAATATTACTGAAATGTAATTCAGTTGCAAAATAGCGAATTACGAATAATTCTGAATAGGAATAAATAAGTATGAACTGGAATGAATAGAAATAGATATTTCTGCACAAAAACAGATAAAATATTCATTATTAGTTACATCCGTGCAATATTATGCCGTCAGTATGGGGAGCAAGTTTGTGTTTCGGTCTGACCGAAACCTTGCTCTGCGAGGGGAAAAACATCCCGTCGGTCTAATCTGAACAATTAAATGTACAAATCATGAAAACAATCAAAAACAGGAATTCCAATGGCAGGCCAATCAAAGCACTTGCCGAAAAGAAGGGTTATAAAATAACGATCAAAATGGCTAAGGATGAGTACGGCTCCCTCAAGGCTAAAGCGTTTGAAGCGAATATTAACCAGAGCGAATATATCCGTCAATGTATTCAGGCCAGTATGGTTAAGCAGCGGATAACCCCAGAGTTGATGAACCACATACGGCAACTCAGCGGAATGGCCAACAACATCAACCAGATTGCCCATAAAGCAAATGCCGCAGGGTATCCGGTTGTTCACAAACACTGCTTATTCCTGAGCGGGAAGTTGGATGATGTAATCAGCAAAATAGAAGATGATTGCTAAGATTGTACAGGGTCGAGGATTCCGGGGTGCAGTGAGCTATATCCTTGACAAAGATAATGCCCGGTTGCTTTATGCTGAAGGGGTAAGGCTGAAAGATAAAGAATCCATTATCCATAGTTTCATTATCCAGCATAAGCTGAATCCCAACATATCAAAACCAGTCGCCCACATCTCGCTGGATTTTTCGATTCAGGATAAAAGCAGGTTGACAGATCGATTTATGGTTGATGTCGCCCAAGAATACATGAAAAAGATGGGATACAAGTATACGCAATACATCATTGCCCATCACAACGATACTGACCATCCTCACATTCACCTGGTGATAAACCGTATTGATAACAATGGAAAACGGATTTCCGATCAAAACGAGAAGTTGCGGAACGTAAAGATTTGCATGGAACTTACAAAAAAACACTGCCTTTATATTGCATCAGGGAAAGAGAATGTAAAGGAGCAGCGTTTGAAAGAACCCGACAAAACCAAATACGAAATTTATCATGCGCTGCAATCGGCTATATCCAAATGCCGGAGCTGGCAGGAATTAAAAATAGAGCTACTCAAATCGGGTATTACAACCGAATTCCGAAATAACGGAGGTACAGACAAAATACAAGGAATACGATTTGGAAAGAATGGATATGAGTTTAATGGTTCTAAAATCGACAAAGCATATAGTTATTCCAAAATCAGTTACCAACTACAAAGGAATGAAAAGTTGCAACAGATCCAGATAAACAAACTGAAACAATCAACCAGACCAGATAATACAACGGATCTTTCCCTGGGACTTGAATGCACTTCTTCCATCTTGGGGGGATTGTTCGATCTAATGAAACCATCACCCGTTTACGATGAAAACGAAGTTGAATTATTTCGAAAGGAAGCCAAACGGCGAAAAAAAAAGAAAGAAAATCAATACAAACACCGATTGTAAGCAATTTATAATTAATGCATTTGGGTACCAGCAAAATGGATTCTTCAGCAGTCTATCAAAAGTATAAAAATAAGATCAGGGAGATTCGTCAGAAAGTTGAGGAATACGAGCAAAAATTATTAGAAAATGCCAAGGAAATTGAACGTGAATGAATGAAGAAAGCTAAAAGGAATGAAAGTTAGAACAAAAATGAAAGCTTCAAATTTTAAACGCTGTCCTAACTTCCAAACCGGTAGCCAATTCCCGATTCAGTGATTAACAATTGTGGATGTGCAGGATCGTCTTCGATCTTTTTGCGCAACTGCGCCACAAATACGCGCAGATATTGAGTTTGTTCGATGTACCCCATCCCCCAAACTTCCTTTAAAATATATTGATGTGTTAAAACCCGGCCTTCATTTTTAGAAAAATGAGCCAGCAAGGAAAACTCAGTAGAAGTCAGTTTAATGATTTCGCTGTTTTTTCGGGCAATATGATTTGCAAGATCAACTTCGAGCGAGCCAAAAACAAGTGATGAATTTTCAGGAGTATTATGATTCTGCCTGATTGATGAACGGATTCGTGCTAGCAGCTCACCGGTACGAAAAGGTTTAGTCAGGTAATCGCTTGCTCCGAAATCCAAAGCTTTTACAATATCCTCTTCAGAACTCCTGACCGAAAGAATAATAATCGATTTCTGATACCATTCCCGTAATTTTTTCAGGATTTCAATTCCATCGGCGTCAGGTAGCCCCAAATCCAGCAATATCAGTACTGGTGTATGAGTTACTGCTTTTTGTATTCCTTCAGCTCCGGTAGAAGCTGAAAAAATCCGGTATCCGTTTGCAGATAGAGTAATCTCAATCAGTCGTCTGATCTGAACTTCATCATCAATGATAAGAATGGTTTCATTATCGTTCATAAAATTTGCTCTTGTTGGATATTGTAAATATCAGAAATTTTAGTGGGTATTTTTATCGTAATCAGCGCTCCTCCGTTTACACGGTTTTCTGCCATAATGCTACCCTTATGGGCTTCCACAATACCTTTTACAATTGATAACCCTAACCCGGAACCTCCGGCTACAGCTTTTTCTCCCCGGTAAAATTTATTGAATACGATCGGTAAATCGGAAACATTAAACCCTGGACCACGATCCATGACTTGAATGACTAAAAATCCGTTATCGTAAAAAAACTTCATCCGGATGCTGCTGCCTTCCGGAGCATGTTGGGTTACATTAAGCAACAAATTGTGCAAAACCTGTTCCATCAGGCCATAGTCAAGCTGAACCAACGGCATATCATCGGGCAATATGGTCTGAAGATCAAATTGTTTTAATTCAACTGATAATGTTTGAACCACCTTGTTGGCCAGATCATGTAAATCGCACCAGTCAATCCGGGCTGTTAATCTTCCGGAATCCAGTCTCGACATATTGAGCAAATTTTCAATTAAACGGTTAAGCCTTATGGCAGCGGTATTTATTTCCTGAAACAATTCTTTCCGGGTTTCCGGAGCATAGTCCTGGGCAATTAATGTATCCGATGCTCCCATTATAGTAGCCACCGGAATCCGGAGTTCATGAGAAATTGAATTGAAAAGCGTTTTGTACAATTTATCCGATTCATTCAGGATAATGGCATTTTGGGCTGCATCGCGCAAATATTCACGTTCAATTTTTCCTGAAATCTGGGGCAAAAATCCCTCCCAAAACTGCTCTTCGCCTTGAGTAAAAACCTCGTTTTGATTAAGCGCTACAACTCCCATATTGTCTATATTTCCTTTCAGCGGAAAGAAAGTAAAGTTTCCGGAAGGAAGGGTGTCTGTATATTTCCCTGCCTTCGAAGAGTGTTTGTATGTCCAGTCGGCAATGCTTAAATCATTTTCAGAAAAATCCAATGCTGTTTGGTTCCTGGTTTTTTTCTCAAGTTCCCCTGATTCATCTTTCAGGAATATGGCACTCTCAACTTTGAAATATTTCCGGATGTGACGAACAGCTAAATCCAAAACCTCCGATATTCCGTTCGCTGTTGACAATTCTTTGGCAAGCTGATACAATGCATGGGTTCGTTCTTCACGCACCCGAATCTTCATTTCCTGGTTTTTTATCCTTGAAGTCAACACCCCATTTAACAGGGCAATGGTAAAAAACATGATCAGCATAAGCATGTCTTCAGGTTTCTCTACATGCAAGGTATATGGCGGGGGAATAAAAAAGAAGTCCCAGATGAGCGAACTTAAGGTTGCAGCCAGCAGAATTGGACCGGTTCCATAGAAAAATGCCAGAATGGACACAACAAAAAGCAGAACAAACGAAACGATTTGGTAACCAACAAATTCTTTTAAGAGAAAGAAAATTGCCGAAGTAATTGTGACTACCAGAGCTGCTATCAGGTACTGTCTCATGTTTGACGAAAAGGAGGGCATCGATACTTTTGCCCGGTATGATTCATCAAACGGATTATCAGAACCCAAAATGTAAACGTCGATATTCCCACTGTAACGGATCAACCGGTTTAGAAAATTCCCCTGCTTTAATGCAGTAACCGGATTTCGGCTTCGTGGTTTTCCTATAATAATGTGAGTAATGTTCTCCTTCTGCGCAAAATCAACAATGGCTTTAATCCTGTCATAGTTAGAGATAATCCGGAACTGAATCCCCAGTTGTTTGGACAGTGAAATATTTTTATTCAGCTCTTCACGTTCTTTGGTTGAGAGCTCATGGGAAGTCTCAACATAAATTGCCTGAAGTTTGCCTCCCATCATATCCGAGAGGTTCTTTGCCCAACGAAGTAATTTCGTGGACTGTGGCGTATAACTTATTGCTACCAACAAATGCACCCCCGATTTCCATGGACCTTTTATCCGTTTAAGTTGCATGTAATCGTGCAGTTGACTATCAACCCTGTCGGCAACCAGGCGCAGTGCCATTTCGCGCAATGCGGTGATGTTGCCTTTCCTGAAGAAATTACGGACTGCTTCAAGCGATCGTTCCGGAGTATAGACTTTGCCTTCCGAAAGTCGCTGAAGTAACTCATCGGGTGTCAGGTCAACCAGTTCAATGTCATCGGCATTTTCAAAAACTTCATCCGGAAGTGTTTCACGAATGATAATCCCGGTAATCTGCGAAACAGTTTCAGAACGGCTTTCCAAATGCTGAACATTAACCGTAGTAAAAACATTTATGCCATTGTCTAGAATTTCCTGTACATCCTGATATCGCTTTAAATGCCGGCTGCCGGGCGCATTGGTATGCGCAAGTTCATCAACAAGTACAATTTTCGGTTTTCTGCTGATAATGGCGTCCAGATCCATTTCACTCAAAGTCGCTGACTTGTAAGAATAGGATTTCCGGGAAATCAGTTCAAAACCTTCGGTGAGTTCGGCAGTTTCCTTTCGATTGTGAGTTTCAACGTAGCCAATTACAATGTCGGCGCCCTTAAGCTTTTCCAGTTGTGCCGCCTGAAGCATGGTGTAGGTTTTACCCACACCGGCACACATACCGAAAAATATCTTCAGTTTTCCCCGCTTACTTTTTTCTTCGTTTTGCTTTAACGAAGCCAGTAAATCATCGGGATCTGGGCGATTGTCAGGGAAGTCCATGAGTTATGATCTGTTTTCAAATT
Source organism: Prolixibacteraceae bacterium (assembly GCA_035648135.1). Taxonomy (GTDB): domain Bacteria; phylum Bacteroidota; class Bacteroidia; order Bacteroidales; family Prolixibacteraceae; genus Aquipluma. Next base: position 11,024 of record DASRMB010000076.1, on the reverse strand, counting down.
TTGAAATTACCTCTTTTGCCTGTGATTCAATACTTTTCATTCGTATCAGCATATTTTTCAACTCCTGAATATCGTCTATGATTTCCTCACTTTCAGAATCTGATAATAAAGGTACTGACAATTTTGACCTGTTATCATCCAATTTTTCAGCCATTTGGTTAAACAGCAAGGAAATTTCAAAGAATTCGTCTGTTCCATCAAAATAAAGCCTTTGTCCGTAATTACTGGCAACGATTTCTTTTATTCCGTTATACAATTGCGAAAAGCGTTCGTTAAAATAGGACGCAAAACTGAAGATAAAACTAAAAGAAATTAAAAAACAAAAAGTGCCAATTACTGACAATTGTGTTAAAGCAGCTTTTACTGAATCTTTAGCATCATCGGTCTTCACTTCAATGGCCTTTTCATTCATTTGTGACAAAATTGCCAATTGCTGGTAAAGCATTCCAAACTTCTTTTGCAGAAGAAGAATGAGTTCAACTTGTTTGGGAGACTTGATAAATTGTTTGAACATTTCATTATACTCATTTATTCCATATTTAAGGCTTGTCGCTAGTTTATCTTCCCCAGCTTCGGTGATATTATTGAGTTCTAAATGAATGGATTTATCAAATTCATTAAACTCGTTTTTGATTAAACTCGTATCAACAGCCCGGTTAGTCACAAAACTATTGGATATTTCCTGGTTCAGGTTCATCAAATTTTCTGTCATATTTCGAGCATGCACAACCGACACCTGATTTTCGCTCAATATGGCATTTGTTTTTTTTGATAGCCGCAGGAGTGACCAAGCCGAAAAACCAAGCAAAATCAAAATGATGATAAACATAAATACCATCCCTAAGGTAAATTTTGTTCGTATTGAAAATTTCATCGTTTCGTTTTTAATGATTGTTTGATTGTTTTTCATCCAACTTATCCAGTTCGATATTAAGTAGCAAGACGTTTATGCGGGCCTCTCCCAGAAACCCGAATTGAGGCGATTCCGACAATTCTTTAATCGACTGTAAAAGTCTTTGCTTTTGTTCGTTGCTCAATTGTCTGACTTCCGCTATACGGTCAACCTGCAATAAAGCTGCTTGTGGCGAAATATGAGGATCGAGCCCGCTGGCCGAAGCGAACAGCATTTCCGCAGGAATATTTTCCGGATCAGAAGTTGGATTCGATTTTAGCCAAAGAGCTTTTCGATCGGTCACCTGCTGTTTGAGTTTTGAACTTGTTGGGCCTAAATTTGAACCTCCGGATGGCAACGAATTATAATCAGTTGCCGATGGTCTGGACCAAAAATACCTGGCACTATCGAATTTCTGGCCAATCAAGTCGCTCCCGATCACTTTGTTGTCTTGAATGATCAAACTTCCATTAGCTTTCTCCGGAAACGTTAGTTGAGCAATTCCGGTAATCAGTAAAGGATAAACCAGACCAAGTAGGATTGTAAAAAGGGCAAATATCTTTATTGCTATTAAGATTTGTGTTTTCATAGCTCGTAATTATTACTTTTCGATTTGTATTTCAGCATTGACTTCAATTCACTGATTATATAATCAACTTCAAATATTTTTCCGGATGAAATCAGCATTAAATCTCTAAGATCTTCTTCTTTGTATTTTTCAAAGTGGGCCATTTCATTTCTTTTCCGTTTGGATAATCTTTCCATCAAATCTTTAATCAAATATTCCATAATCAGCTTATTAAATTGATTAACATATCGATTAGTTTTATCCCGACAAAGGGGGCAGCAATCCCACCCAAACCATAAATGAGTAGATTTTGAATCAAAGCATTATTGGCTGACATGGGTTTATAGCGTACTCCTTTCAGCGCCAGGGGAATTAAAAGAATTATAATCAGCGCATTAAAGATCACTGCACTCAGTATGGCGCTTTCTGAAGATCCCAGGTGCATTAAATTTAATGCCGACAGCGGTCCAACACCATCTTTCCCTGAATACAATGAAACTGCAATGGCAGGTATGATGGCAAAATATTTGGCCACATCATTGGCAATGCTGAATGTAGTTAAAGCGCCACGGGTCATCAGCAGTTGTTTGCCTACTTCAACCACTTCAATCAGTTTGGTTGGATTACTGTCCAAATCGACCATATTCCCGGCTTCACGGGCAGCCTGAGTTCCGGAGTTCATGGCAATGCCAATGTCAGCCTGTGCAAGCGCCGGTGCATCGTTTGTTCCGTCACCAATCATCCCTACCAGGTGACCATCGGCCTGTTCCGCGCGGATACGCCGAAGTTTATCTTCCGGAGTTGCTTCGGCCATAAAATCATCAACCCCGGCTTCAGCAGCAATAGCGGCGGCAGTCAGCGCATTATCACCAGTTATCATCACCGTCCGGATTCCCATACTGCGCAATTGAGCAAACCTTTGTTTAATGCCACCTTTTACAATGTCTTTGAGTTGAATTACCCCCAAAACTTTGTTGTCCTCAGCTACAACCAGCGGCGTAGAGCCCATTCGCGAAAGTTCAGCAACTTTTTCTTCCATCTTCTTCGGGAAAAAACCATTCCCATTCAGAACAAAAGATCGAATGGCTTCCGATGATCCTTTTCGAATTTGACGAACTGTTCCTTTTCCATTCATTAAATCAACGCCACTCATTTTTGATTGAGCTGTGAACGGAATAAACACCATGCTTTTTTGCTGAATGTCGTGTCCGCGCCATCCAAATTTCGACTTGGCCAGAATCACAATCGACCGTCCTTCAGGTGTTTCGTCCGACAAGGAAGACAATTGTGCCGCATGAGCTAGATCAGTCGGCCTGACTTCATCAGCAGGGAAAAAATCGGTAGCCATGCGGTTACCCAACGTAATGGTTCCTGTTTTATCGAGCAGAAGCACATCCACGTCGCCGGCAGCTTCAATGGCTCTGCCACTGGTTGCAATTACATTTCGCTGCAACAGCCGATCCATACCACTGATTCCGATAGCACTCAGTAAACCGCCAATGGTAGTGGGAATCAGGCAAACCAGTAAAGCAATCAACACCGGAATAGTCAGGTTTTGAGATTGAGGTAAACCAGAAGCGGATAAACTGTAATTGAAAAATGCCGGAAGAGTAACAACCGCGAGTAAAAAAATGATGGATAAACCCGAAAGTAAAATGGATAATGCGATTTCATTGGGAGTTTTCTGCCGCTTGGCGCCTTCAACCAGTGCAATCATACGGTCGATAAAGGTATCGCCAGGTTCCGATGTAATCTTAATCAGGATGCGGTCGCTGATGACTTTTGTTCCTCCGGTAACTGCCGACCGGTCGCCACCACTTTCGCGGATGACTGGAGCCGACTCGCCGGTTATGGCCGATTCGTCCACACTGGCAATTCCTTCCACAACTTCGCCATCCGAAGGAATCACATCTCCGGCTTCGCAGACTACCACATCTCCCTTTTTTAATTCAGGAGCAGCCACACTTTCTTCTTTTTGCCCGACTAACTTGCGGGCCAGGGTCTGTGTCCTGTTTTTTCGTAAACTTTCAGCCTGAGCTTTTCCCCTTCCTTCGGCAATAGCTTCAGAGAAATTGGCAAACAGAACGGTAAACCATAACCAGATTGCAATATTTAAATTGAATGAGGAAAAATTTCCGGAGAAAAGACCAGTAATAACTGTAATTGTGGTTAGAACAGATCCAATTCCAACCATAAAGATGACTGGATTTTTAATCAGGCTTACTGGATTAAGTTTGATAAAACTATCTTTTGCTGCCTGAAGCATCAGCTTTTTATTGAACAGGCTCGTATTTTGTTTGGTACTCATTTTATTCAGAAATTAAAAGGTTATTCCATTATTCATTAGCAAATGCTCAACAATTGGCCCCAGCGACAAAGCCGGAAAAAAGGTCAATCCGCCAACAATCAGGATAACAGTAATTAGCAACCCGGCAAAAAGCCAGTTATCAGTATGGAAAGTACCAGCAGAAACTGGGGTAATTTTTTTTCCGGCCATATTCCCCGCTATTGCCAAAACCGGAATAATTACTCCAAACCGGCCAATGAGCATTCCGAAACCCAAGGTGAGATTATAGAAAAAGGTATTGGCATTTAAACCGGCAAAGGCGCTGCCGTTATTTCCTGCGGCTGAACTATATGCGTAAAGAATTTCCGAAAATCCGTGAGGTCCGGCATTATTCAGGCTCGAAAGGCCAGCATTGGTAACCGAAGCCCAGGCCGAAAAAATCAAGATGACAAAACTTGGCGCTAGAACAGCAATAATCGCCATTTGAACTTCGAAAGCTTCAATCTTTTTCCCAAGATATTCGGGTGAACGGCCAACCATAAGCCCTGCAATAAAGACAGTGAGAATAATAAATACCACCATGCCGTATAATCCTGCACCAACCCCACCAAAAATAACTTCGCCCAACATGATATTAATGATTGCTACCATTCCTGCCAGCGGAGAAAGGCTGTCGTGCATGGCAATCACCGAGCCATTGGAAGCAGCCGTCGTTGAGGTTGACCATAAGATGCTGTTTGTTATACCAAACCGGGTTTCTTTGCCTTCCATCGAACTTAGATGACCAAAAACCGGATTGGCAGAATATTCTCCATACAATGAAATTCCCAGTCCAACCACAAACAACAGCATCATCACCGAAAAAATTGTCCAACCCTGGCGGGTTGAACCTACCATTTTTCCGTAAGTGTAAGTAAGGGCTGCAGAAATAAGAAGAATGGCCAGCATTTCGAGGAAATTACTGAATGGTGTTGGATTTTCGAAAGGATGCGAACTGTTGGAATTAAAAAATCCGCCTCCGTTTGTACCGAGTTGTTTAATGGCAATTTGCGAAGCAGCAGGCCCCATTGGCAACACCTGTTGTCCTCCCTGCAAAGTTTGAACAGTTTCATAGGAACTGAAATTCTGAACAACCCCCTGGCTAACCAAAACAACAGCTAATAAAATTGAAAGCGGTAAAAGTATATACAAAGTTGAGCGTGTAAGGTCGAACCAGAAATTACCTATTTTATCAGTCGTCTTACGTGAAATGCCGCGCATTACTGCTATTATAACAGCTATTCCGGTTGCCGCGCTTACAAAGTTCTGTACGGCAAGCCCAATCATCTGAACAAAATAGCTGAGAATCATTTCACCGGCGTATCCCTGCCAGTTTGTATTGGTCATAAAACTTACCGCTGTATTGAAGGCCGAATGCCACGAGACATTAGCAAGATTTGCAGGGTTCAAGGGCAAATGAGCCTGAAAAAGTTGAATCAGAAATAAAAAGAGAAATCCTGTGAAATTAAATAAGAGCAGTCCGAAAGTGTATGATTTCCAATTGGTTTCTTCTTCAGGATTTACCCTGATAAATTTATAAATCAGTTTTTCGAGCCAGCCAAAAACAGGATGCATGATGTGCTTTTCGCCAGTAAAAACCTTGTACATATAGCCACCAAGCAACGGAGTTAATCCGATAAGCAATCCAAAATACAGGATTAACTGAATAACATCAAGAGTTTTCATCTTTAAAATTTTTCAGGTTTAACAAGGGAATACACCAGGTAGGCAAGTAAAAACAAGGCTATCAGCGCCCCGAGTGCATACCAGCTTAGGCTGTTCATCCCTTTTGCTTCTGAACCATCAGCGATAACAGGAGGCAGCATTCCAATAATTAAAATCAAGGTTTTCATATTGTTTCATTTTTGAACAATACAAATTTGCACCGGATTCTATAAAGGTTTTATAAAGATTTGTAGAGCAGGTATAAAGATTATATAAAGATGAGAATTTATCTTTTGGGGAATAAATGTGGAATTCAAGAGATAAATCGTAAAGAATCAATCTTTTCTTTTTGTTTTTTGATACTCTCTTGAGTATTTAATTAATAGCCTAATTGCTGTAAAGAATACGAAAAGAAAGACCAACGTAGCGATGATCATCCAAACATAATCCATAATTGTAAGTTCCATATCGTTAAATATTTAAATTAAAGCTATTTTGAAGTATTCCAGGTACTGAAATATCTTGAATTACGACAAGCAAATTTTTTAATATTCATATTTTTACCCGTGACTACTAATATGTCGGTTTCGGTTAGAGGTCTGTCGAAATCAACATTATAGTCAATTTCGCAGTCATAATCAGTATTCATTTCAATCCGTTTTTCTTCAGGAAATATTTTTACTGTTATGATATTTAAATTAAACCGGCCATTGATCTTCACACAAATCACGGTCTTCATATTGTTTCAATTTTGAACAATACAAATTTAAATCGGATTCTATAAAGGTTTTATAAAGATTGGGAGAGCATGCATAAAGATTTTATAAAGATGAGAAATCATCTTTTGGGGAATAAATGGGGAATTCAGGAGAAAAATCGTAAAAAATCAATCGTTTGTTTTTGTATCAAGCTTTCCAGAACCCGGGTGTAAACAGCAAAATCACGGTATAAATTTCCAATCGGCCAACAAGCATTAAAAAAGACAGGATTAATTTACCCAATTCTGGCAAATGAGCAAAATTGCTTGCCGGACCAACGGTTCCTATACCCGGACCAATACCCGCCATACAGGTAGCGACAGAACTTGCGGCCGTCCCAATGTCAATACCAAGTATAGCAAGCAACAAACTACCGATAAGAAAAATGATAAAATATACCGCGATGAATGATAATATGGAATGGTTCGACGTTTCACTAATTGGTATTTTATTTAGCCTGATTGGAAAAATGGCTTTTGGTGAAACTATTTGTCGAAACATCCTCCTGATGTTCTTGGCAAGTACTAAATACCTGGCCATCTTTATTCCACCGGCGGTTGAACCAGTACTACCGCCCAAAAACATGGCAAAAAACAGGATAGTCCAGGCAATTGCAGGCCATTGCAAATAATCTGCTGTAGCATAACCAGTACAAGTAATTATGGATATGACCTGAAAAAATGCCTCCCGAAAAGATTCTTCGAGCGGCTTATTCATTTTGAGGAATAGGATGGAAGTAACGATTAATCCAATCGCGAAAACAAGTGCCAGATAAAATTTCAATTCTTCGTTTTCTTTTACTTTTCTATAATTCCTTTTCAACAGATAGTAATGAATCACAAAGTTTATACCGGCCAATAGCATGAATATCATGATCACATACTGAATGTATGGCGAATATTCTGCAATACTTGTATTCCTTGGAGAAAATCCACCCGTTGCCACAGTACCAAATGCATGGCAAACACTTTCATATAGATTCATGTTTCCGGCCAGTAAAAACAATACTTCGCAAAATGTGAGCGTAACATAAATCAAGAGCAACCTGTATCCGACCGACCTAATTTTAGGTTGTATTTTTTCCTGTACCGAAGATTCAAGCGTAAAAATATGGTAACCCCCAATCTGGAGTGAAGGCATTACCACAATAACCAATACGATTATTCCGATTCCCCCAATCCAATGGGTTAGACTGCGCCAAAATAAGATGGACTTTGGTAAAGATTCAATATCGGTAAGTATAGAAGAACCGGTTGTTGTAAAACCTGATACTGATTCGAAAAACGCGTTGGTAAACCTTGGTATAGCACCTGAAAACAGGTAGGGCAAACTACCCATTAAGGCAATAAAAAACCACGACAAGGTTACCGTCAGATACGCATCTTTTTTATGAAATCTGAGATCTTCGCTTTGGTTTCTGGTCAATATGTAAAAGAACAGACCCAGTGATAATGAAATGACAGCGGACCAGATAAACGGCATGAATGATTCCGCATAATTTATGGCAAGTCCAACACATGAAAGCAATGCAACACCAGTAATTATCAAATTGCTACTTAATACTTTTAATACGACCCTGAAATTTACAGTACTATTCATCTTAATTGAAAAAATTATTTAGAACTAAATTGTCCTTAATATCAATACGACATAACACATTTTACAGACAATTTTAAAAGTTCATAAACCTGATGTCGCAATAAAAAATCATCTAATTACAGATCGAAATATATGAACCATCGCAGGAACAATTCTTTACTCAACCCGTTGAATCTTTCTGTTCAGCGGGCGTTCAATCGAAATTGGCACTTTTTCTTCAATCACACAACTGGGATCCAAACCAAGCGCTTTTACATCGTTGATGCTAATGACCCGGGTAAAAGAATGCAATATCATAATTAGAGATTCCCAGGGTGAAAGTTCATAATCCTGTGTCATAATCCGGTCGAGGTTAACAAAAAGAAAATCAGACGGAAAATGGTGTTTTTTAATCGATTCAAATGAACTGCACAGTTGGATCTCATTGTTAGCCACCATATCATTCAGCACTTCCTTAAAATACAGGTTGATACGCGGTTCGATTTTAAATCCCAGGTGAAAATCAATCCGGATCAATGTACCCGGTATAATCTGGTTGACTTCGTATGAAAATGTATCCGGCTGATCAACTGTATCAACATGTAATAACCAATAAGTCTTGGCACGTTTGGGCTGTTTGTTGAAGATGGAATACATAATTTTGGATTCAATCTGGTATGGATTGTTGGCTTTGATAATATAAACCAGGTTTGTGGCTATCGGAGGTATTGTTTTGTCCTTACTCAGGTCTTCGAATAAATGCTGGTACTTGTTCACATTCGAGAAACTGATGTGCCGGTTTTTGATTTTCCGACCAAAATACCAACCCAACATGACAACTAAAAATACAAGCGCCAATGCAATCGAAAACCATCCGCCATTTGAGAACTTATGCATATTGGCCGTCAGAAATGATATTTCGATGGTGCCAAATACCATCGCGAATAATGCCAGAAATGGCCAGGGTACCTTTTTTTGATGCAGATAAAACATCAGGAGCAATGAGGTAATGATCATGGTAATTGTAATCGACAATCCGTAGGCGGCTTCCATGTTGGTGGATTCCTGAAAGTAAAGAACAACAAAACTGCAGGAAACCCATAAAAGCCAGTTTACAAAAGGAATGTACACCTGACCTTTTATAGTGGTAGGGTGTAACACTTTTATTTTAGGCCAGAAATTAAGCGAAACCGCTTCACTGATCAAGGTATATGAACCGGTAATTAAGGCCTGACTTGCTATTACAGCGGCAGCTGTCGAAATCATGATTCCGGGGAAAAGGAACCATTTAGGCATTATAGTGTAAAATGGGTTCAAATCAGCAATAGGATCTGGATGCATCATTAACCATGCTCCCTGCCCAAAGTAATTAAGCAACAACGCGGTTTTAACAAATATCCATGAAACCCTTATGTTTCGGGCTCCACAATGTCCCAAATCAGAATATAACGCTTCGGCACCTGTAGTAGCCAGAAATACAGCTCCCAATAAAATAAATCCCTGCGGATATTCAGTTAGAAAATTGTAGGTATAAACCGGGTTTAGGGCATTCAGTATTTCAGGAAATGAAACTAATTGTATGAAACCAAGCGTTGCCAGCATCCCGAACCAGATCACCATCATCGGGCCAAACGATTTTCCGATGAATTTAGTCCCGAACTGTTGAATAAAAAATAAAGAGGTAAGAATTATCAGAACAACTGGTATAACCGGAATTTGAGGATTGATCAGTCTCAAACCCTCGATGGATGAAGTTACTGTTATGGAAGGAGTGATCACTCCATCAGCTAAAAGTGTACTTCCACCAATCATGGTCAGAACTGCTGCCCATACCGGCTTCTTTTTCATCAGGGCAAACAAAGCAAAAATTCCGCCTTCGCCATGATTGTCTGCCCGCAGGGTGATTACAACATATTTAATTGTTGTTTGTAAGGTCAATGTCCAGAAAACGCATGATAACGCACCATAAACCAGTAGTTTATCGAAATATTCCGCACCGTTTGTAATTGCTTTGATCACATACAAAGGACTGGTTCCAATATCACCAAAAACGATTCCAAGTGTGATTAATAATCCGGCAAAAGTTACTTTGCTTAGCGTTGAATCGTGGTCCATCTCCGACATAACAATTATTTTTAAAAAGGAAGGGGATCTTCGAAATGTACAGTTATGTTATATCTTTTGGCTACTATATTATTTATTAATATAGAAATTAATTTTTATGGAAAAAGATTACCCAAATTTTCAGGGTCTCTAGTTTTGTATCATTTGATGATTTTTCAAGCGCAAATTTAGGTAAGATCCTATAAGGATTTTATAAAGATTGTTTCAAAAAGTATAAAGATTTTATAAAGATGTGCCAAAAAGCTATGCTATATTAAATGACCATAATTGTTAATCAACAAAAAAAAAATCAATATCCCTTTGCATATTCGGCAGTGCATACCCGATAATAGATACTTTGTAAAACCATCTATATCAACTGATTACACGTCTAAGTATTCAGAACCAACTTGTGTTTATATTTTTTAATACTCATTAAACGTTATTTGAATCCAATTTTCAAGTTTAGTCGAGAGCTTCTCTAAATTGTATTCACGCTGTATGTTGCGAGTAAATTTAGAGCAAAGGGTTTGCCGATTGGCGGTTAATGGGTGCGTTCTGTTGCATATTGAGTGGAAAAAACGGTGAAGTTGACCACCAATTCCGGGGTTTGGCCGGAATTTACAAAAGGAGATTTAAACCGTTATCTGCACAGGCCATGTGCTTGCAGCCGGTTCGTTTCACTCATTCAACCGTTCCGTTTCACTCACTAATTCATTTAGTTCATCTTACCAGCTTCAGCACTCCTGGTGTAAGTGTTTCGTACCTCAACACCCACACTTTTCCCCAGCCACAATTCGATCATTTCCGCTTATTTTTACCTGCGAATTGTTTGCAAAAAAAATACAGTCGCCGATCATTTCCGCTTTGTTCTGCCTGTATTGATCTTTTCATCATGACATTGAAATGAGAATAGCTGCCCTGCACCTCCCGGTGCCAGTTATTTCTTATTTCTACAGCGCATCATAATTATATCAGAAATTTGACATTTCTTTTAACTGCTTATCTGCTTCGCACAAGTAGAGAAATTATTTAACTTTGCCTATGGCTATTGTCGAACACTATCCTAAAGATTTCCAGGAATTTCTCAATCAATTCAAAAGTGAAGAGGATTGCTGGAACTACATATTTGAA
>DASRMB010000075.1:0-26271 GCA_035648135.1 Prolixibacteraceae bacterium | reverse complement strand
CATTCAAAGAGATATTAATAAAACCAGAAATGGTTGGCGACATCAGCTTTGCCAATACCAGTTTCAACTCGCCCTATGGAACGATTAAATGTGATTGGAAAAAGCTCGAAGGGTCAACGTTTGTCAAAATTGAGATCCCGGCAAATGCTTCAGCAGTGGTTTATCTTCCGGTAGACGAATCATCAAAAATTTTAGAAAGTGGAAGTCCTCTGGATAAAATTTCTGAGGTTCAGGTATTGAAAAAGGAAAATGGGAAACTCATCTGCCGGATTGGTTCCGGAAAGTATTCTTTCAGGATAAATAACTAGTTTGGATGTGTATTTTGTGAAATTTAATTCAGATTTTCAATAAAATATCTAAACATTTAAAATGACGTAACTAATCTCTCCTTAAAAAGTTATTTTTCGATTTGATTAATCCCAATTTACGCATTAGAAAACTTAAAGGGCAGATTTACCTGATTTGATTGATTCCACAAATCGGCAAACCATTCCCTTCGTTTCATGTTCAAGTTCAATTTGAGGGTGTATTTGTTGATTTTCAGGAAATATGCACCAAAGGCAAAAGTCGTGTATCGCAGTGTTGATAAGGTATGGTGAACTTTTGAATTGAGCAGGAATTGTCGGAACAAAGCCATCAGGTTATAGGCGAGCATGGCAAAAATCAAAGCTGTTTCGGTTCCGAAGAATGATTGCATGTTGAAGCTGTCAAACCCGAAATCGTATTTGATTTCTTTTATCCTGTTTTCTGCATTGCCACGACCAAGGTAAAGCCGCCAAACATCGGCAGCAGACAAAGAGAGGTTGGTAATATATGCCGAGTACCGGTACTGTCGGTAATAATCTTCATCTTGAAAAAGCTTCAGCATTTTTCCGGCAGCTTTGGGACGTTTTTCTATTTTTTGTCTGACCACGATCATCCTGCGTGGTTTGTTCCACAACTGCCCTTTGTATTGCAATTCGCTGATTTCAATACCTTCATCCAGTGTTGTCCAAACCTGATTCCCTGCGAGAATACGTTGAATTGGTTCATAGAAACGTGCAGCAACGATATAATTGATCGGCTTTTCTTTTTCTTCCAGATAATCGAACACATCTTTCCCGAAGAATCCACTGTAGAGGCGTAACAGACTAATGTTTTTGCCTTGCAACCTGGTAAAGGTATCTTCTAAGAAAGGGATAAAACCCTCGGCAGATCCGGTATTGCCACTTCTCAGCCAAAGGTTTGCTACCAATTTGACATCTGAAACAAAAGCAATAATGGGATTGTGGGATACCCTGCCCGGTTTATGCGGGTTATAACCACGCTTGGCTCCTTGCTGCTCTCTATCGCTTTCTCTCTCTAATGTATCAATTCATGACCGGTAATGTTTTAGGATATCCAAGGCAACCCGTTTTACACTTCTTCAGTACTGGCTGCATCTTCCACTGGATACCCACAAACAGTATTTGTACTTTCACTCTCAACTTCAGAGATATAAATTAATACAAGGAGTAAAAAAGAATCTTCCTGAATCTTTAAGTAATGGGAATAATAAGATGTCGTATTTTGATTTGTTCCTTAATCTTGACTCACCCCGTCGCATCTGCGATGCTCTTCCCCTCCAGACTGATCAGGTCGAATCGCTTCAGCAAAAAATAGAAGCACAGACTTCTATACCCGATATGCAGATTTCCCGATTTCAGAGCCAAAGATTGATTCTGATTTTTGTGATTGTTTTGTTATTGCTCATCGTAATTCTCGTTTTTGTGATTTATGGCGCTTTTCGGAATAAAATATCAGCCAACAGGAAACTGGAAGCAGTAAATCAGTAAATCGAAAAACAAAACATTGAAATCATCAACCAAAGAGACAAACTGGTCGAAGTTAGTCAGCAACTTGAAGAAGCGTCACAGGCAAAACTTCGGTTTTTACGAATGTTTTACACGAATTCCGTACTCCATTAACCTTGATAAAGGGCCATTGGAAAACCTGATGCAGGACACTGAGTTTTCTTTTGATTACCAAAACCAATTCAAACTGATGCATCGCAATACCATTAGGTTGCTTCGTCTGGTCAACCAATACCTGATACTGGAAGCGAAAAACGGAAAGGAAGGACTTTAGATGGTTCATGATGAAGAACCTGATCTGATTATCAGTGATGTAATGATGCCTGAAATGGATGGATTGGAATTGACTCGCCAATTAAAATCTGATCTGAAAACCTGCCATATCCACGTAATTTTATTAACTGCAAATGCTGAGCTAGAGCACAAACTGGAAGGTTTGGAGGAAGGTGCCGATTCGTATATCCCCAAGCCATTCAACAGCCGACATCTTCAGGTTAGAGTTAAAAAACTGCTCGAATTGCGTTTGAAAATCAGGGATCATTATCGCGGAATGCCTGATTATCAGGAATAAGAACCCGGACTTAGCCGTTTGGATAAGAAATTTTTGGCTAAACTCATCCAAATTGTTGAACAACATATTGACAAGGAAGATTTAAGCGTGGAAGAATTGGGAGAAAAAATTGGCATTTCACGCGTACACCTTTATCGGAAAATAAAGAAATTGACAGACATGTCGGTGAGCGAATTTGTAATTGTGGTAAAGCTAAAGAAGTCGCTTGAACTGCTTCGGAACAGTGGTAAAACCATTGCCGAAATTGCCTATGAAGTTGGATTCTCATCGCAATCGTATTATACCCGTTGTTTCAGGGAACAGTTCAAAATGTCGCCTACCGAATACATGCAGAACAAAAAAGGGGAACAGTAAAATTCTGCTCCCCAATCAAAATTACCATATTCTCTTTAACCCAACTATTTCAGCCTTCTGAAGTTGCAATTCACCTCCTGAGGTGAATAACTTTATCTTTTTAAATGGTTCTGTTGGAAAAAGCAGATCTGTCATCACCAAATTACCACCGTCAACAAAAAGTTCAACCGAAGAGGCATCGAGTAATAACTGTAACTGAACTTGATTTTTAAAAGTATATGGAGCCCAGGCAATTCCACTAAACTTATCTGAAAAACCATTCTTTCCGCTAGTCGTGCGATCGATGAAAAACTTCGAATCAGCTTTTGAATAACCGATTTTAACAGATTCATTTAAATTGTTTTCCAAAATCAAACCGAATGATTCGGGCAACTCTTTTTCGAATGTCAGATCAATTGTAATTTCACATTGCGAAAGATTTACACCTTTCATATCAATCTCTTTTTCTCCTGAAATTGTTTCCGACAGAATCGTGGAAGAAAGATTTGCATCTCGAATCGATTCCAATTCCTTTGCCGGATTGGAGACCAGTAAAAATTTTCCATCCACTTTTTTTATATTAATTTCACGGGGGAAAGTCATAGCGCTTCTCCATACATCAGTCGGAACCACGGTTGCATAGTCCCAGTTGCTCATCCAACCCAGAAAAAGACGACGACCATCCGATTCGGGAATATCCGACCAGGTCACTCCGGCGTAATTGTCACGCCCCCAATCCACCCAATTGGTTTCACTGGTTTCCGGTATAAAAGATTTACCATTAAAACTTCCAACAAAATACTGAGTAGCCGATCCTCCGTTTGGTCCACCGGGATTAATGCTCACCAACAGAACCCATTTGGTGTCTTCAGAGCCTTCAACTTTAATCGAAAATAAATCCGGACATTCCCAAACACCGGTGTGTGCGCCTGATCCCATTCCGAAATCACTTTCAAAGATCCATTCTTTTAGGTTTGATGAGGAGTAAAACTTCACCCGGTCATGCGCTGCAAAAACCATGATCCACTTATTTATTTCTTTGTTCCAACTCACTTTGGGGTCGCGGAAATCGCGAATGCCCGGATTGGGCAAAACCGGGTTTCCAGAATATTTGGTCCAGGTACGTCCTTTATCCAAACTGTATGCTATTCCCTGAGATTGAAAATCATTCCGTCCGCTCTTTTCGCCTTCCATGTTGTTGTATGTGAATATGGCAATCATTGGTGGATTTGCCTTCGAGCCAAATCCAGTGGTATTTCCCCAGTCAATTACTGCACTTCCGGAGAAAATTAAACCCAATGAATCAGGGTAGAGTGCAATAGGCAAATGCTCCCAATGAACCAAATCGGTACTTACGGCATGTCCCCAGTGCATTGGTCCCCAGACTGTACTATCTGGAAAGTACTGGTAAAAAAGGTGATATTCTCCTTCATAATAAACCATGCCGTTCGGATCGTTCATCCAATGTGCTTCAGGTGAAAAATGAAATTGCGGCCGGTATTGCTCGCTATAATAATTTTTCGTGGCATCCTCAGTTTTTTTTGGAGCAGGACTGCATCCAATCATTGAAAAAACGAGAAATAATCCAATAATAACCTCACTAAAAAAATAGCATCGTTTCATATTTTCATTTTTAAGTATATATTTCATTTTTGGTTAATTCCAGATTGATTTTAACTCCCAGGCATTCATCGTTATGGTCGTCCCATCGTTTTCCGAAAACGTTTCGATGCCGGTCTGCTTTTCTCCTGGATAAGTCAGCAAGGTAAAGACCTCTTTCCCCTCGTTGGTAAAAAGCTCGATGCTCGATTTATCGACATAAAAATGCATCCGTAATTTGCCATTTATCGGAGTTACTTTCGCCGAAGTTGTTCTTGCGAATTTTTCAATGGGAACGTCCGAGCAGTTGGTCCGGTCGATGGTCAACATTTCCGTGCTAGTATCATAACTGAATGAAACTTTGCGCCCTTCGCCAACACAGAGATTGAAGCCGAAAACATTAGGCACATCGGTTGAAAAAGTAGCATCCAGCTCGTACACATTTTCTTTGGGTACGAATTGGGTCATTGCAGAAGTTCCTTTTGTCAGTTTCCGGGCAAATGAAACAGGTGATTTCCTGATTTTTAGCAGGTTCGGATTGGGTTTCTGGACCATGCGAAGACCTTCAGGAAACGACTTTAATTCCAGATCCCGGGGAATTGACCAGAATCCTTTTCCCCAGCTCGACGGCACCTTTTGTGCGTAGTCCCAGGTAGCAATCCATCCCAG
Source organism: Prolixibacteraceae bacterium (assembly GCA_035648135.1). Classification (GTDB taxonomy): domain Bacteria; phylum Bacteroidota; class Bacteroidia; order Bacteroidales; family Prolixibacteraceae; genus Aquipluma. The sequence goes on along the minus strand of DASRMB010000075.1, from coordinate 21,267 downwards.
AGAAGTAGTCTTTTTTAACGTATTGTCGTAATCACGGAAGGTTCGTGACGCATAGAAATCCAGCCCGAAATCGACGTACAAAGGTTCAGTTGGATTGTTCTCATCGAGGGTGAATGTTTTTCCGTCGAAGTTGCCGATAAAGTATTGTTCGCGCGCCCAGTCGATTGAAACGACCATTAACCATTTTTTATTATCCGGATTGCTATTCACCTGAAGCTGAAACAGGTCGGGGCATTCCCACGCTTTTTCCTGAGCGCCGGCTGGGCCAAAATCGCTCAGCCATGTCCAGGTTTTCAGGTCATCAGAAGCATAGAATTTAATTTTCTTTTCAAGTGCCTTTGATACCACCATAATCCATTTGGAAGTTGGCTCGTGCCAGAAAACAGTAGGATCGCGGAACTCAGTGCTGCCAATATCCAACACCGGATTTCCTTTGAAGTAATTGAAAACCAATCCGTCAGTGCTGTATGAAATTCCCTGTGATTGGTTTTTTGTGGCTTTGTTGAAAACAGTGTAAGCGGCAATCATTGCAGCTTTTCCGAAACCTGCGGTGTTTGTTTTATCGACCAGCACCGACCCCGTAAAATAAGCGATTGATCCATCGTCGCCGGACATCACTTTCGGTGAATCCTGCTGATAATGAACCAGATCGGTGGACGTAGCTTTCCCCCACCAAAACATTTGGTATTTGCCCTGATAAAAAATCAGGCCACTTGGATCGCCAACCCATCCTTTCAAAGGGCTGAAATGGTATTGCGGGCGATATGTTTCGGTGTATTTTTGTTGTGCAATGCCTGGTAAACCAAAAATGGATGTAAAACCTAAAATCAATAGTATTTTAAAATTCTTCATGAGATGCGAAATATGAAATTATTATGTTCGTTTTTTAACGTGTTTGTATTTCCCGAAAATCTTTGTACTTACCCAATAAATCCGTGCAGGCTCGTTAGTCACGACACTCTTTCGCCATGTATATAAAAAATATTTTCCATCAGGAGTGAGCGATGGAGCCATTTCCCAACCATCGGTATTAATTTCTTTTCCCATGTTAACCGGATCGGTCCAATGTCCATTTTCATTAAATGAAATATAAAGATCATGTTCACCGAAACCTCCGGGGCGATTAGAATGGAAAATTAAATAGCTTTCGTCAGGAGCAACCAATGGATCACTATCATTATAATCCGTGTTAATTGGAGCAGAAAGTTTGGTTACGTTTACAAACTTATTATCCTTTAGTTCTGCCCTGAAAATATCGCCATGCAAAGCACTAGTCCCGTTTTCCCGTTCGGAAGTAAAATATGCAATATTATTGTTAGTAAATGAAATATGCCATTCGCTGGCAAAGCTATTTATGGTTGAATCTAACTTCTCAGGCACACTCCAACTATTTGTGGTTCTGTTAACTCTGTATATGTCCGATTGCCAGATTTTGCCTGAAGGGGGTGGCAATACGACTGTAAAATAAAGGCTTTTGCCATCTTTTGTAACAAACGGTTCACCTTCGTACAATCTGTCTTTTAGATACAACGTATCTTTTTTAGCCAGATTATGTCTCGAAATCCGTATGATTTTACTCATTGTCCACTTGGAATTGGTAATGGCATAATATAATTCAGAACCATCAGGGCTAAATGCGCAATACCCGACATACTCGTTGTTTTTTGAGATTAGATTTGCAGCAAATACCTTTGGTTGTATACCCGGAGGATTGTTGTCGAATTTTAGATATTCAGCAGGTTTGCAACCTAAAAGTGCTACGAATAATAACAGTGTAAAAATATTTTTTGACATAACTGATCGTTATTGCTAATCTGTTACAAAAAATGGGTTCGCACTCAATATAATTTTAAGACTCTTTGAAAACAACCAGGGAAGTAAGTCTGGTTCTCTGAGAGCATTTGTCTAAATGAAGTATTGTTGCTCCATGTAAATAACAGGAAAACAATGACAACAGTAAAAAGGGTTATGTCTTTCATCATGATGATTTAAGTTTAAAAATTAGTTTTGACTTTTGCAGGCTTCAGTATCCACACATCAGCCTTTGCACCGATATTCGCTCCTTCTGTAAAAATTTCAACCTGATTACTAGTTTCTTTTAGCGGGAATATCCGGGTTGTAAAAGCATCTTCGTTATTGATAAAAACCTCTACAACCGAACCGTCAATAAACAGATGAAAGTCAACAGGTTTTGAGAAATCCAGATTATATTTGTCTTTCCTTATTTTCAACGGTATATGTTCTTTTAAACTGGAACGTGTTTGATCGATCACCATTTCACGGGTCTCTGTATCGTAATAGATTTTGGAAAATTCCGAATGATCGGGATTTTCGCTGATCCTGAATCCAAATTTCTTTGAACTGCCCGGCTCAATGGTAGCTACGATTTCGACTTGTTGATGACCATCGCTAATCAGCAACGGCTTATCGCTTTCAACTGCCTGATTTTGAGATGATTTATTTTCTCCCCTCAGTTCTTTTAGCGCCGGATGCGGCGACTGAAGTATCTTTCCATCCTTCAATGTCCAAACCCGAGGTATGCTGTACAAATGTGTCCAGCCATGTTTGAAGGCAGCTTCGCCGCTAATTTCATCAGGTATAATTGCAATAGCTGTGAGCAGACCGTTTTTGTCGAAAGCAACCGAAGGCGAAAGCAGCCGGTTGATCACTTCAAGGTTTTGGGGAATAGGATTATCCGGAACAAATTTTTCGTTTACAAAATCGCCTACCCAATATAAGGCGCGGGCCGGAACTCCTTTGTTTGGAACTTTGTTGACAAGCAAAACATATTTCTGTCCGATTTTTTGAAATACCGGCATTTCCCAAAACACTCCCGAATTATCAACTTCCGGATTACCTTCGAATAGAAGATGCAGGTAGTCCCATTTTTTAAGGTCAAGAGAGGAATAAAGGAGCAATGCACCATTTTGCTTTCCACCTTTATCAAGGCCAAAGCCAATAATCATGTACCATTTATCGCCTATTTTCCACAAATATGGATCGTGCATATCGGCTCTTGTAAAGCCTTCAGGTTGACCAATAATGATTGGATTACCTTTAAATTTTTCCCATTCCAGCAGATCTGAATCTTTAGGCAATGCCATTCCTATACCAAATTTTGCTCCACCTGCCGAATAAAATGCAGTGGGAATCCCCTCATCATTCAATACAACATGACCCGACCAGATTCCATTTTCATCAAATCCAGGCTCCGGTCTTAAAACAGGTTTGTGTTCCGTCCAGTGAATCAAATCCGGACTGCTGTAATGACCCCAGTTAATCTGGCGAAGCATTAAATTGGACGCATTCTTCTGGTTAAAAATGTGATATCGGTTTTTATAATAGATCAATCCGTGGGTTTCGTTTGTCCAGTTTGCATCAGGTAACAGATGATATTTCGGCCTGCTGAAATCGCCATCGAAACGACTTTCTGGAATTGCAAGCATCGGCGTATTTGGTAATAAAGCCGCTACTTCTGCCTGTAAACCTTTCAGATCAATCGGTTTGGACCATAACTTAATTTCATCAACAATCCCATTAATCAGTGTCAAATCATACATCCACATTCTTCTATCGCGAATATCTTTCCCAATTAAAATTTCAGTGATGTTTTTGGGTGCTGAAGTAGATGGATTATTCGCAATAATTTCTTTCCCGTTTGTCAAGTAAACTACTTTACCACTATTGATAGAAATGGCCAGATTGACCCATTTAAAGCGTTCAACCCGTTTGCCGGTTGGTGAATAGGAATACTTATTCCCGATACCAGTCCCAATCAACAATTCGCCAAACCGGTCAACACAAATCGATGTAGACCTGTTTTCAACACTGTCGTTCACGACAAAAAAAACTACCGTATCGGTCGGAAACGATTCGAGGGCAAACCAGCCTGAAATTCCTGAAAGATGATCTTTTGTATTGATTTGGGAGCTTAACCAACATGAATATCCATCGGTTCTTAGGCCTTTGCCCGTAATTCCTTCTGTTAGTTCAATCTTGTTTCTGACGCTATGAAAATTGAATTTCACTTTGCCATCGTTCGATTTCAATGTTTCTTTGCCATCAAAACTCAGCACTTGCTGGGCTTTGGTAGTACTCGATAAATTCGAAACCAGGAATATGATAAGTCCGAGAATATAGATTTTTTTAAAATTAGGTTTCATTGGTATCTATTAAAGGTTTAGTTTAAAATATCTTACAAGAAAATCTTTTGTGTGAAAAGAGTTGAATCGTTCTTTATCTTCACGATATAAATCTGATTACTTGTTAGTTGGATTTGTCCTGAATCTCCGGCGGGACAAGTCGATGAAATAAGTTGTCCTTTCAGATTATAAACTGTAACCACAGAATGAGCCGGAACATTTTGATACATCAGCAGGCCTTCCCTGCCAGATATTTTTATGTTGCTGTTTTGTAGCGATTTTACTTCGGTAGTAACTTCTGAAGACTGGAGTTTCCATGCTTTGAGCGAAATTACGTGTGTGCTGTTTCCTTCTGAAAACACCTCAACTTCATCTGCATTCGGATCGGTTGGAAATACCCGGATGGAAAACGCATACTGGTCGTTCACGAAAATATCCATGATGGAATGATCAATGAACAGGTGGATCCGCATCGTTTCGCCCAGATTTGGTTTCTTTGGAAGAATTGATTCGTACAGACCATTAAATGATCCTTCGTCATTTTTCAAACGGTCAACCTTTTGCGCATCAACTGAGATTTTATTTGTTGCCGGCGAATAATGGACAGAAATGTAGTAACTACCTGATTTTCTCACATGAAAGCCAAAACTGGAGGCGTTGGAAACAGTAAAGCTGCCATCAATTTCTACAGCTTTTCCGCTGACAGGGGAAAGCGACTGGGTTCCCAGGATGTCAGTATCCACCAGATTAAACGCGGAAGAAATCGTCCTCAAATCTTGAGTTCCTGAATAGGGTTGCTGAATCAGATTATTGTCCGAATCGAGCGACCACTCACGCGGTAAACTGTACAAATGAGCCCAGCCCAATTGCAAATTATTGTATGACGGAAGTTTATCGGGGACGATGCCGATGGCTATCGTTTTACCGTCTTTCTGCATCACTGAAGGCGAAAGCAATCCGTAGCCATTGCTTCCCATCGTTCCCAGTTCAACCTCTTTTGGTGTTTCAGAAAATGGATTGAAAGTCCCGTCATTGTTGATTGTCCCAACCCAGTACAGCGTTTCAGTCCCTTGATTTCCGCCTATTGTGGTGACTAAAAACACCCATTTTCCATCAGGCATCGGTACAATAACCGGCATTTCCCAGAAAAAACCATAAGCAGCGCTGGTTGATTGGTAAAAGATTTGCCCATCGTTGCTCCATGTTTTTGTGTTGAGGTCGTATTTATGCAGTGTAGCAGCGCCTTTCCCATTTTTTGCGGTTCCGACGATCATATAAAAATCGCCATTGTTCTTAAATATATACGGATCGCGGAAGTCGTCGCTCAACCCGGCTGGCCTATTTGAAATTATTGGGTTGCGGGAGTCTTTTTTCCAACTGATCAAATCATTGGCTAAAGGTTCAGCCTGATTGATGCTGGCTCTGATATAATCAACGCCTGTATAAAAGATATTGGGTTTACCGCTGGTCAATACATCGTCGGTGAACACGCAACCCGACCATGCGCCTTTTTCATCGTAACCTGAATTGTTCGAAATGGCTATTTTTTCTTCTTTCCAATTCAGCAAATCATCGCTCGAAATATGTCCCCAGTGTAGTTTTCCCCAATATGGGCCGTTGGCGTTTTTCTGAAAAAAGAGATGGTACTTTCCATTAAAATAGACGAGTCCATGAGGTTCGTTGGTCCAGTTCGTGGCGGGAAGCCCATGAAATCCGGGGCGTTGAATATCATTTTGGTGCCGTGATTTTGGAATCGAAAAATCGGCAACATGTTCAGGAGTGATAAAAGCGATTTCCGAATTGGTCAAAACTCTGGAATAAATCCGGATATCGTCAATCAAACCATTGATGGTGTTGGTCCTGAAGATTCCGGAATAAGTATCGTTGAACGATTTCCCGATAATGAACGCGCTTTCTCCGGCGCTGATCATGCCTTTCCCGAAGAACATGGTGGAGCTGATTAACTGGCCGTTCCGGTAAAGGCGTACCTCTTTTTGGGTTGGATCGACTATCGCGGTTAACTGATGCCAGCCGCCAATCGGGAAAGCTTCATTAAAATTGGAACAAGTAACTTTTGCCCCATCAATATAAACCTGAAATCCATAATTTCCGATGGCATTTAAGGTGAAAGCGAATCCGGATTTTAGATTATCGTTCATGTTTCCGGCAATATATGTTTCGGTCACAACATATCTGTCCGGATCCATCACAATGTTAGTTTCCAAAGCGCACCAAACCGAAATGGTAAGCGCGGATTGGCTTAAAGCTGTAGCATTAATTTGTGCATTGCAGAATGTGGAATAACCGTCACAGCGAAGCGCATTTCCTTCGGCTCCGGGGATATTTTCGGGCCGGTTGAAGTTATTTTGAACCACAAATGTTTTCCCGGAAATTGCTTCAGGAGTCAAATTTCCAGTCATTTCCATGGTGAAATGAGCCACCAGATTCGGATCACTTGAGCTTTTGAGAGCCTGAGCATTTGACGAAACAAAAGCTTGTAAAAGACTGACTATTAAAAATAAAGTTCTATACTTAATCATAATAGTATTTTTAGTTTATCGTTGCAGACTTGTGCTAAGCCCATGAATGCTGAAACCACTAATCAGTGAAGATGTACCACTTCCTCTCACTTTCAGCAGATTGTACTGATATTTTGGAAAAAACAGAGTTGTCATTGCTTTTTCACCTTTGTTCCAGAAAAGTTCAACGGATGTTTTGTCAACCAATATCCGAATATCCACCTTTTGATCGGCTCCCGGCGTAAAAGAAGGGCATACTATTTTTTGCTTAAACGTATCATTGAACCCAACTAAACCCGACTGACTGCGGTCAATCGATACATTTCCATTCTTTTTATCAAAGGCAATAAACAACCGCTCAACAGAACTGCCAATTGTTAACAGCAAACTATCTGATTGCGAAAAATCTGCCACCAGGCTTAAATCGTAGCTTCCAGATTTGATTATCTCATTATTTTTCAGCTCGATACTGCTTTTCGATTGAGCAATAGACGTATCTTTCTGGCTGTAATATTTCTTCAATTCGTCGATTGGGTTAAACTTTAAAATATAATTTAAACCATTTTTAGCCATCGAGATCGCCCTTGGAACAGTCATGGTACTTCTCCAGGTAGTTGTTGGTACCTTATCGGCATAATTCCAGTTGCTCATCCATCCAATCATTATCCGCCTTCCATCAATTGTTGGTATGTTGCTATAAGTTACTCCGGCATAATTATCAGTGCCCCAGTCAATCCATGCAGTTTCGTTTACGTCGGCAGTAAATTTGTTTCCATCAAAATTACCGATAAAGTATTGGGTGGCCGAACCACCATTGGGACCACCGGGATTAATGCTGACCAGAAGCACCCATTTCTTCAAATTTGTCCCTTCAACGGGCAACTGAAACAAGTCGGGACATTCCCAAACCCCACCATGAGCGCCGTAATTCAGTCCAAACTCACTTTCGAAAGTCCATTTTTTCAGATCGGGCGAAGAATAGAAACTAATTTTGTTCCCTGTAGCCAAAGCCATCACCCATTTATTCTGAGGGGCAAACCACGACACTTTAGGATCTCTAAAATCATTAATGCCAGGATTTGGTAAAACCGGATTATTGTCAAATTTCGTCCAATTTCTTCCTTTGTCGTTGCTGTAAGCAATACTTTGAGCCTGCTGTGCGCCCGCACTTGTATAAATTGCTACCATTGGCAACTCACTTCCGACTTTTAGTCCGCTAGTATTTGCCGAATCGATTACAGCACTCCCAGAGAAAATTGTTCCGTTTTGATCGGGCATTAAGGCGATTGGTAAGTCTTTCCAGTTAAACAGGTCGGTACTGAATGTATGTCCCCAGTTCATTGGTCCCCAAGTGTTTCCATTCGGGTTGTATTGATAAAACAAGTGATATTCACCATTGTAAAAGACCAGTCCGTTGGGATCATTCATCCAATGTGCAGGTGGAGTAAAATGATAGGTGGGTCTGTAATCAGTTTCACTCAAGCTAACCAATGAAGTCACAGGTTTGTCTGGGTTTGGTTGATCCTTTTTACAGGAAAAGAAAAGACAAAATAATAAAGCACAAAGTAGAAAAGCTGGTTTATTCATTAGTTTGGTTTAACGGAATAATAGAAAATACTTCCGGAGATAATTCCCCGGAAGTATTTAACTGTTTTATCTGGTTTTCAGATATTCAATAGCATTTTTATAAAGCTTTTCGATATTCGACTGGTAAGGATTGGTTCCGTCATTGACTTTCCACTCAATAGCGCCGATTCCAATTGAAATTGATGAACCTTCGAAATCACCTTTGGGTTCTAATTCAAAAATACCTGTCATAAAGTAATCGCCAATACCATCCCACATTCCAAGCCATACGGCATTATTTTGCGTAGTGAAATTTGTATAAGCTTGTTCATTGTCGTTGTTTAAATTGTAGATGCCTGGTACAATGATGATGCAATTATGGTTTTCTTTCCAGCCATTTCCAATAGCAGGGAAGGTAACCCTTCCATCTCCCTGAGTGGTCAACGGAATACCGGCAAACAGAGGATGAGAGCTTTGATCATATTTTTTCCCAATATTAATTCCAATTCCCCAAACATCCGGATTTGGTCCACCAGCACCTTTGTCAAAACTTAGATGTATGTTATCAGGCATTCTACCTAAACTCCACAGATATTGTATGGCATAAGTGCTGAGCAAAAGGTTACCACCATTTTTGTGGAATGTCGTCATTGCGGCAACAACGGTAGGATCGGTTGCAATAGTTGGCATATCAGAAGTGCCATTGTCGATGTCATAATTCCACCATAACACTCTGTAACGGCTCAAGTCAAATCCATTCTTAATCATATTGAATGAAATATACCGGGCTTTTGGATAAGTGCTGAAAAACCATTTTGCTCCAGCCACCTGATCATCATCAGTTGTTGTAACCATGGTGGTTGAATCGGAAGCATCCCCAAGGTAAGCCAGCATAGTTGCCCCAACTTTCAAGTTGAGATAGGTATTGTGCGAAACCAGGTTGTTGCTATTTGTTGTATACAACTGAAAGCGATAATTTCCAATAGCAGGATTTGAAATCGAATAACCGGTAGCCGATGCATCAATATTGATCGTCTGATCATCATATTTGATTACGATTCCGGAAATTGTAGAATCAGGTGAGGCCCATGAGAATTCAATGTTATTGTCAACTTGTGTAACGACAGCATTCTTTACCGGAAAGGCTCCCGGACGTTTAAATTTAATGGTAGTACCAAGAGAAGTATTTCCCTCTGAGTCGCTTACCTTGATGGTGTACATCATCGGTTTGTTCACTTCCACAATACCATAAGTATAAGATGTCGTATTGTTTTTCAACGAAATTGTTTTTCCGTTTGAATTTGGGATTACCATAACGCCCAAAATGCCTGAAACAGAGGGCAATGTCCATGTCAATTTTACACTATCTCCAGTCAATTCATATTGCAGATTGGTAACAGCAGCTAAATTGGGAGTTACGGTTAGTTGTTCTTTATCCAGACAGCTTGCAAACATCAGCGGTAGGATAAGCAGCATGATATATATATTAATATGCTTTTTCATGTTTGTAGATTTTTATAATATTAGTAACCTGGATTTTGTTTATAAAGTCCTGCTGAATAATTAATCTGATTCTGAGGAATCGGGAAATACTCATCACGGCCTGTTACGAACTGAGCATTTTGCAGGAATTGTCTGATCGTTTTTTCCTTAGCAAAGTATTCATTGTTCAGAACCTGATCGGCTACACCCCAGCGTACCAAATCGAAGAAACGTTCTCCTTCCATGGCTAATTCTAATTTTCGTTCGAAATGAAGTGCTTTTCGGGCAAATGCCTGATTCCATGTACAGTTTACTCCATCCTGATAACCATTGATGGTATAATTTGCGGCATAATCAGTTGGGCTGCTATTGTTCCAGGCAAGAACATATTTGCTGTTTTTTGCCCTGTTCCTTACGGCATTAATCAATGGCAATGCTTCAGTCTGACGGCCTAATTCAATCAATGCTTCGGCTTTCCACAACAATACATCAGCATATCTGATTACCTGATAATTGAGTGACGATCCACCCCATGGCCAACCTTTTACCAGATATGGAGAGTTAGTAGAGACTAAAAACTTCTTCGTACCATATAATCCGTATGTGGCGGGTTCGCGAGCCCAGTTAATATCGTATGGTGCAGTATAATCTTTCCAGCGTATGCCCGGGCGACCTATTGTAAAGTCAAGGCGTGGGTCAACGTCAACTGCAAGACCATCCTCAACAGTCATCAGGTCGCTATTGTTGTATGTATCCAATTGAGGAACGCCATTCGCATCTGTTTTGTACGAATTTACCAGATTTTGACTTGGCTGGAAAAATCCGTCACCACTGTATGCAGGGCCTTTAGGAACGTTCAGCAAGTTACTCCAGTCTATACGACCGTTAGTAGTACCATCATTAATTGAATATTCAATACCAAATACCGATTCCGGACCATTTTCGTGCTCTACTTCAGCCAATTGTTGAAAATCTGGAAGAAGTCCATAACCACCCATTGAAACCGAATCGCACAAAGCCACAACACGGCTCATCAAAGACTGATTAACTGTTCCGGTGAAAATGTTGGTTTCATTCTGAGGATACGCACGGTATAAAAGCGCTTTTGCTTCGTAGGCCAAAGCTGCGTATTTATTTACACGTCCAAGCTGTGGTTGAGTTGCAGGCAATAATTTTGCAGCAGCAGCGAATTCACCGGCAATTTTTCCAAGAATCTGATCGCGGGTAAATTCGGCATTCGAAATTTTTACATAATCAGCGATTTCAACATTTTCATCAAAATAGGGTATCTTATTGAATAACCGGCTCAATTCAAAAAAGTAATGGGCACGAAGGAATCGCATTTCGCCCAAACGGATGTTTTTCAAAGGCACTTCAGCTTCAGTAACAGCGTTTAATTGTATAATGGCGCTATTACACCGTTGCACACTTATATACATTTTAAACCATTTCCTGTCTAACAATCCATTATTAGCGAAAACACCGGTAAACGTTTCAAAGGCATTGAATTCCCAAATGTCGCCAATACCTCCACCACCTTTGTAAGCATCTTCAGAGCGGACTTCACCGTAAATCCAGTTATTGGTCGGAGACAAAAATGTTCCATCATCACCTTCAGGACCAGCCAAAGCTGAATAAGCTGCCGTGCAGAGAGCTTCAATACCATCAGGTGTATTCAATACTGCATCGCTCAATTTACCTTTTGGAATGCTTTCCAAAAAATCTTTTTGACAAGCGACAGCAAATATTATTATCGTTATAAAAATTAAATATTTTGATTTCATAATTTTATATTTTTATTGCGTTAATACTTAAAAACCTAAGTTTAATCCAAAGGTAAACGTACGAGGTAAAGGATAAGGATAACCGAGTCCTTCAGGATCAGCTCCTTTATACTTAGTAATCGTTAACAGGTCCTGAGCCTGGATGTATAACCGCAAATTTCTGAATTTGAATTTTTCACTTATGTTTCGAGGTAAAGTATATCCAAAAGCGACATTCTTAATTTTAAGATACGAACCATCCTCAATATAATATTCAGATAAGCGATCTTCATTATTAAGGTTTACTGCAGTCAATGCAGGAATAGATGAATTCATATTTTCAGGTGTCCATGCATCCAATAATCTGGTTGAATGGTTCCCAGTCCAAAGTTGAAAGAAGTCGGTATAGAACTTTGAATTATTATAGGCATTTCTGACCATTCCAATCATTAAAACTGATAAGTCAAAAGCTTTATAAGAAACACCCAAATTAATACTTCCCTGAAATTTAGGCTGATCAGAACCTAACCAGGTCATATCTTTTTGATCAATCATACCATCTCCATTTACATCAACATAACGAATGCGTCCCAAACCTTTTCCTGATTGAATTGGACTATTGGCAACTTCTTCAGCAGTTTTGAACAGGCCATCCGTTTTGTAGCCAAACCATGATCTGATAGGTTGTCCAACAATTGACTTGTTAATACCATTACCGCCACCGTAGGTATAATATATGTCCTCTGGCAGGTAAGTTACTTCATTTTTGTTTACAGAACCTGAAACCGTAATATCGTATTTGATGTCGTTAGCAAATTGATCCCGCCAATTTCCAATAGCTTCGAAACCATTGTTTGTCATGGAGGCTCCATTATACGACATTGATCCACCTTCACCGATTACTCCAATGTAAGGTCTTTCTATTAACATGTCTTTGGTATCTTTCCGGTAATAATCAAGGGTTAGCGACAAGCGATTATCGAACATTGCCAAGTCTAAGCCAAAATTCTTTTGTGAGGTTGTTTCCCATTTAATATCAGGATTTCCAGACCTGACTTTATAAATACCGCTGGCAATAGTTCCTGTGTTGGCTCCTGCCAGATCGTATCCTGATAAAATTGCATTAATAGCATATTTTGTATAGGTGGCTTCGTTGTCGGCATTGTCATTACCATTTTGACCCCAACTAAATCTGAACTTCAAATCTGAAATTGCTGTAACAGGTTTCATGAAATTCTCTTGGCTAATTCTCCAACCGGCAGTAAAAGCAGGGAATATTGCTGAGTTATTATTTGACCCAAAGCGTGAAGTCGCATCACGCCTTACTGTTCCTGAAAGTAAATAACGATCTGAGTAGGAGTAATTTAACTTTCCAAAAAAAGATGTAATAGCATAACGATCTGCAAACCCATCGTTTGTTTGTTTACCACCACCTGCTCCCAGATAACGGTAATCCAGGTTTTCTATAAGGAAATCTTCTCTTATTCCAATTAAAGTTTCATTTCGGTTGTCTTTAGCTTCCTGACCCAAAAGGGCATTGAACGAATGATCTTTGTATTTCAAATTATAGGTTAACGTATTAGACCAAATCCACTCTTTGGAATAATCATTTTGTGTAGTCAGGCCGTTTTTATCAACAACGCGATCTCCTTCTGACCATTTGGGTTGGAAGTTTGAAAAGAATTCATTTCGGTAATTTATCCCAAAGCTAGATCTGAGTACAAGATTCTTTACAGGTTCAATTTCAACATAGGTATTCCCAAAAATACGCCAGTTTGTGTTCCTGTTTTCTTTTTGCTGATCGAGCAAGCGAATAGGATTTGGTTTATCTCCCAGACCTTGTGTTGGGCCTGCATAACCACCGTTAATGTCATACACAGGTATTAACGGATGCTGAGCGATTGCAAGTTCTTCAATTCCATCAGATTTAAGTATCTGATCCCAGTTGCTAATGGTTACGTTCTCACCAATTCTTAACTTGTTGTCCAAAAAGCTATAGTTGGAGTTAAAACGGGCGTTGATACGGGTAAAGTTGGTATATTTTATCAAACCGTCCTGATTGAAATAATTGAGAGAGAAAGTTGAAGAACCATTGTCGCTACCTTTTGATACTGACAGGTTATAATTTTGTTGTGAAGAAGTATGATAAACTTGCTTTGCCCAATCAGTATCGCCTGAGCGAATAGTTTGCTGTGGATTAATAAATTCAGGAATAACCGGAGTAAGACCACTTCCATATTGATCGTGACTTGGAACTTGCCCGTCATTTAAATAAGCGCCCCAATAAACATCGCCCCATTGCTGAGCGTTGAGCATTTTAATATTTGAGTGGTAGGTCTGTGCAGTAAACTGGGCATCAAAGTCAACTTTGAGTTTGCCTTTGTCTGCCTTTTTGGTTGTAATAATAATCACACCATTAGCAGCCTGTACTCCATAAATTGATGCTGACGCGGCATCTTTTAATACTTGAATTGATTCAATATCATTGGCATTCAATAATGTAGACAGGTTTTCCCTGGTTTGAACCCCATCAATTACCAAGAGCGGTGAAATGTTTCCGTTGGAAGTAATACCACGGATAGCTGTGCTTGTACCTACACCACCAGGGGTTCCATCAGTAGTTATACTAACACCAGGCAAACGACCTACAAGAGCAGACAGGGCATTTCCGGTAGGAACACTCATAATGTCTTTCATTTTGACTACAGAAACTGCTCCTGTTAAGTCGGCTTTCCGTTGGGTGCCATATCCAACAGCAACAACTTCATCTAAGCCGATTGCTTCCTGGATTAAAGTCACATTTATTGATGTCTTATTCCCAACGACAATGTCCTGGGTTTTCATCCCAACAAAACTAAAACTCAGTGTTGTGTTTTTAGTAGATTTGATGGAATAGACACCATTAAAATCGGTGATTGTTCCATTGGTCGTTCCTTTTTCAACGATAGTCACGCCCGGTAATCCGGCGCCCGTTTGATCGAAAACTTTACCTGTAACTGATACTTCCTGGGCATATGCCCCGATAGTCCAGAGTAGTGCCAGCAGTAGGAAAATTCCTCTGGCCATTTTTTTCATGTTAAGAGATTTTTTCTTCATAGTTTTGATTACTTAGAAATGATTAATTGTTCAATTTCGAACCTATTGTATTCAGGAGTAGCTCCTGCTTTGCTTGCTACAAAAGAGCCTGCTGCGCAGGCAAATTCGAGAGCCTTGTCGTTTGTTTTTCCTTCGTAAAGTGCGGCAATAAATCCTGCCAGAAAAGCATCGCCGGCGCCAACGGTATCGACCGCATTGACTTTAAATCCGGGATGTTCAAAAAATTCGCCGTCAGCAAAAAGTATGGCACCTTTATCGCCTTTGGTTACAATAACCATTTTTGATTGATAATGGTTGGCAAACCAACTGATCCGGCTTTTTTCATCCTGAAGTTGCACCTCGTTCCATTGGGCAAACACCAGCAGTTCATCGTCGTTTAGTTTCACCACATCCGATTTTCGGATCAGCACTTCAACGATTTCACGAGTGTCGTATGGTTTCCGGAGGTTGACATCGATGAGTTTAAGGGCATCGTTTTCAAGAAGGTTCAGGATCGAGTTTCTTGAAACTGCATTTCTTGAAGCCAGTGATCCATAAATAATAAGTCCTGATTCTTTCGCCTTTTTCGAAAGCGAATCAGTGAGGGTCAGATTATCCCAGGCAACCGGTTCGCAAATTTCGTAAGTCGCATTATTGTTTGCATCCAGGTGAACCAGTACTTCGCTGGTAGGAAGTGTCTCATCAACCGGCACCAAATCAATGTTTAATCCCGATATTTCCAGAAAATCCAGCAGCTTTTTGCCTTGCTTGTCGTTCCCGACTTTACTGGCAACAGCTGCCTGCTGCCCAACCCGGTTAAGGTGTAGAGCCACATTCATAGGTGCGCCTCCGGGTTTTGCTCCGGAAGGAAGATTATCCCAAAGGATTTCTCCGATACACAGAATTTGGTTGTTCTTAATTTTCATAAGTTAAAAAATTGATATAATGTCATATATATTAATAGCCTGATTTCTTTACTCACCCCATCGCATCTGCGATGCTCTACCCCTCTCTACGAGTAGAGGACCGAGCCTTCGGTCTTCGGGGTGAGTGAATTTGAAACACAACAATAAATTGATTGAATTACTTAGTCTTTAGATTTTTTTTCTGCGTTCAGTAAATTCAACCTGAATTTCTTCCAGCGATTTTCCTTTGGTTTCAGGAATAACTTTCCAGGCAAAAAAGAAATGAAGCACCATCATCACGGCAAAGAATGCGAATGAAGGTCCGCCGCCTACACCGGGCATTTCAGCAAAAATAGGGAAACCCCAAATCAATGCGGCTGCGAAAATCCAATGGGTAAATGTTCCTAATGCCTGACCTTTTGATCGTACTTTATTAGGAAATATTTCAGAGATAAATACCCATAGAACGGCTCCCTGTGAAAAGGCAAAAAACGCGATGAATCCCATGAGGTAAATCATAACACCGTATCCGCCGAACTCGCTAAAGTTGCTGGTGAAGAAAGCTTTGGAAAGCATTCCGAGGAAAAAAATCATTCCAACAGAACCGACCATTAGCAGCGTTCGACGGCCATAACGGTCGATTAAAAAGAGAGCTACAAAAGTGAAAAGTAAGTTGGTCGCGCCAATAGAAATAGATTGCAACAAAGCTGCATTGTTTGTAAAACCAGCCATTTCGAAAACACGGGGAGCATAAATCATGATAGCATTTATACCAGCTAACTGGTTGAATGCAGCTATCAAAATAGCGAAAATGATAGGGTACTTGTTTTCTTTAACGAATAGTTTTCCATGACCTAATTCGAATTCCTGTTCCACTGATTTTTCGACAATGGCAACTTCTTCTTTCGGGTTTTCAGCCTGAATTCGGATAAAAACGGCTAAAGCCTCCACGCTTCGGTTTTGGTTAACCAACCAGCGCGGACTTTCAGGAACTATAAAAAGTAAGCCGAAAAACAGAATGGCTGGAAGACTTTCAACACCAATCATCCATCTCCATGATCCTTCGGTAATTAACTGGGCTAAAAAATAATTCACCACAAAAGCCAGAAATATGGCAGATACCACGAAAAACTGATTGAGTAAAACCAATTGTCCACGTTTTTTTGCCGGAGAAATCTCAGCTATAAACATAGGAGTAACAACTGTGATACATCCTAAAAGTACTCCGGTAATAAACCGAAAGAATAACAGCAATTCCCAATTAAAAGAGGTGGCACTACCAAGAGTTGCTAGCGCAAATAAACCAGATAATATTATTAAAGATTTGCGGCGCCCGTATTTTTCGGCAGGCTTACCTATTATTAAGGTACCAACGATTGTTCCGAGAATAGCTATGGCGACGGTAAAACCAAGCCATGTACTATTTAAATTAAAGATGGATTCGAGTTGTGAAGTAGTTCCCGACATCATGGCGATATCGTACCCAAACAGAAATCCGCCGAGTGCGATAATGATTGCGACTGTAAATACATTTTGCTGTTTCATCTTTGAATCGAATTATTGGTTTAAAATTCTGAATCAAAGATATGGTAGCACACATGGGGACGCTATAAGAAGTGTTACCAAACGTTAAAACCATGATACAAACAACGACCTATGACACAGGCGTTTACAGTGCATGTAACATTTCAGAAATTGTATGTAACAATTTCAAAAATGCAAAAAATGCTATTTTCTCTTTTGAAAAATAACAACACAAAACAGATAAACTTAATGCATTACATGTTTCTTATTTCCTTTTTGTATTGAGAAGGAGTTTTGCCAAATTTTTTCTTGAAGATTGTAGAGAAACTAGCTAAAGACCCACAGCCAACCATTTCAGATATTTCTTTCATGCTTTTATCGGTCATTGTCAACAAATGAATTGCCTGGTTAAGTCGAATATTTGTAATAAATTCTGCCGGAGAATAATTTGTCAGAGCCTTTACCTTTCTATAAACCTGAATACGTGAAAGGCCCAATTCCTGACTTAAGCCTTCAACGCTAAGTCCCGTATCAGATATTCTCTCCTCTATTTTCCTCTGTAAAATATCGATAAAAGATTTATCTATTGGCGGCAATTTTAATGACTGTTGAGATTTGTTCTTTTCATTATCAGTAAACAAATTTCTTAACTTGTTTCTTCCTTCAATCAGCGTTCGAATCCGAACCTCAAGGATTTCAAAATTCACAGGTTTGGTCATATAACTATCGGCTCCGCTTTCAAATCCCACGATCCGTTTCTCGTCCTGAGTATTTGCAGTTAACAGAATAATAGGTATATGGCTCGTCGAGAATTCTTTTTTTAAGTGGATACATAATTCAACGCCGTCAATTCCTGGCATCATTACATCGCTAATAATCAGGTCAGGAATATATTTCATTGCCTTTCTGATTCCTTCAATTCCATCGCGTGCTTCAATAACTGCATATTTATCTTTTAATAAAGATTTCAAAAAAGAACGGATTCCCGGATGGTCATCAACAAGTAAAATAGTCGTTTCATTTTCATCAAAATGGTCATCAAAAATGTATTGGTCGTCAGAAACCAACAACTGCTCGATTATTCCAGCTTTATCTTTTGGTTCTGCCGATATTTGGGGTTTAGAAAATTTTTCTGAATTACTTATTTCAGTTATTACAGTTTCTGCTTTCTGGATTTTAGGTAAAATCAATATAAATCTCACAAAACCACCCTCGCTTGAAACATCTATTTTTCCGTGGTGTAAATCAACATAAGCCCGGACTAATGCCAGACCAATTCCTGAACCTCCTTCTTTTGAGCCGGCCTGATAAAATCGGTCGAATATATTTTGTATGTCACTCTGTGAAATCTGTTTTCCGGAATTGGCAACTTCCAGAACAACTGAATCCTGGTTTTCACCTCGTCTTTCCTTAAGAGTTACCAAGATTGTTCCCTTATCGGGGGTAAACTTGAATGCATTGGATAGAAGATTTGTATAAATCCGCTCCATTTTTTCCACATCAAAATCAAACTCAAACTCATTTTCGTCCGGCACATCAAAATGAAAATTGATTTGTTTTCGGGACTTTACTTCCTTGAAAAGTTCGTTCCAGTTGAGTAAATGCTTTTTTAATCCAGTATGAACAGGACTAAAACCATGTGCACCTAACTCATATTTCCGGAAATCAATAATTTGTTCGATTAACTTCAAAAGAATAGAAATATTTTTATTTGCAATGTCCAGTAGCTCCGATTGTTCTTTTGTAATATTTTTCTGTTTAAGTAGATTGTTTACCGGTCCGGAAATGAGGGTTAAAGGAGTTCGGAACTCATGCGAGATATTGGTATAAAAGCGCAAACGCTCCTGGGTGACTTTTTCCAGTTCGTTCGACATTCTTTTTAATTCATTATTCTGTGTTGCAATTGCAACATTTTGGGCTTCAATTTCTCCTTTTTGTCTTTCCAGATTCAGGTTGGCTAATTTCTTTTTCCTGAATGCACTATAATACATCACCAATAAAACACCTATCAGAAATAAAAGAATTGCCATCACAAACAATAAAACATGTTGAGTTTTGTATCGTCCGTCTAGGATTTCA
This sequence comes from Prolixibacteraceae bacterium, assembly GCA_035648135.1. Lineage (GTDB taxonomy): Bacteria > Bacteroidota > Bacteroidia > Bacteroidales > Prolixibacteraceae > Aquipluma. Next base: position 2,212 of record DASRMB010000075.1, on the reverse strand, counting down.
AGCATGTGCTTTGACTTAACAATGTCAGACTGCAAAGCACTGATGTTATTGAATTGCAATCTGGTTATTTCAACATTACTACGATCGATTATAGTTGTTGGCAATAAGTTTTCTTTTTTGAAAGGTTCTTTATGAAGGATTTTTGAAGCAATTTGTATGGCTTCTTTTCCTCCGGTTGGATATATTAATGTAGCTGAAATGATACCCTCTTCAACTAATTGTATACCTCCTTCTTCATTAGGCAAACCATCAATGCCGATAATTAGTATTTTGTTGTCTCCCAATGATTTCTTAACAATTCTACTAGCATCTCTGGCAGTATTATCGTTAAAAGAATAAATAGCTTTTACATCAGGATACCTGTTTAAAATTGCAGGAATACTGTCAAATATTATATTGCCATCCCAATTTGTATCAATCTTCTTTACATTTATAAGCTCCGGATATTGTTTTAAAACGTCATTAAATCCATTGGTGCGCTCTCTAGCCGGTGACATACTCATTGCTCCCAGTATCTCAATTATCTTTCCTTTATTTCCTAATCGATTGGCAATGTAATTAGCTGCCACTTTTCCGATCAGATAATTATCTCCCCCTACATATGCCGTATATAAGTCAGATCCAATTCTTCTATCTATTAAGATTACCGGAATCCCCTTATTGTAAGCTTCTTCGATTACAGGCTGAATCGGGTTAATTTCATTGGGAGATACTATTAACAGGTCAACGCCCATATTCACCAACTCTTTAATCTGCTCAATCTGCAATTGACTGTTGTCTTCTGCCTGTTTGATTACCAGAGACAATTCCTCATGAAACATTAACTCGGTTTCCATTTCCCGTTCCATATTTTGACGCCAATTTTCATGCTGTCCACATTGAGAAAAACCGATAACAAAAGTTTCACTAGTAAATGCGGCAAGGTAAAAACAGAGTATGGTCGTTAATAGACAAATTTTTAATTTCATATTAAAAAAGACTTAGTACATGACAAAAATACAAATAGCTGATTATCAGCAAAATAAGTGTTGAAATATTAGGATAAAATTCTGAATATCAGTATCTTATAAGAAATTACCACGCTTTAAAGTAAGAATAATGATACCCAGAGTAGAGTCTAAAAGTAGTGAATTTGTCACCATTTCCCATGAACAATCAGGTTGAAATTTGGCACGAATAAAGTTCTTTGTTTTAATGATCAGGGCACTATGCAAAGTGCAAACTGTTGGTTTTGAGAAGTTAGCTACAGTTTTTGACTGCTGTGCAGATATTAGTTCTTCTCTGCGTAGAATTCAAAGGTTTATGGCTGCATACCTAATTGATACTGATTTGATTGCTAAGATTATATTCAGTATGTTCCCACACAAACCACCTTTCCGTCTGGCAATGGACAGGACCAATTGGAAGTTTGGGCAGCAGAATATCAATGTTTTGGTGATCGCAGTAATTTATCAAGGTGTTGCATTCCCATTGTTGTTTAAAATGTTGCCCAAATTCGGCAATTCCAACACCAACGAGCGTATTGAACTGATTGAGCGATTTATCCATCTTTTTGGTGCAGATGCATTGGATTGTTTGACAGCCGATCGCGAGTTTATTGGAGAAAAATGGATCAAATACCTGAATGATCAGCAGATCCAGTATTATATCCGCTTCCTCGAAAACTTTTGGGTATTGCAACCTCACAATGGCAAACGAGTAAAAGCCAGCTGGCTGTTTTCAAATTTGCCATTAAATGGTTGCCGGGTGAATCATCGGATTGTGTATCTGAACAATCAACTGTGTTATCTCGCTGCCTCAAAAGGAAAGGACAAAAAGGGAAAACCTGAATTACAAATTATTATCTCGTTCAACAATCCAGAAGATGCACTCCAGTCATTCATATCTAATCACTGTGGGGTTAGTTCCCCGCTGCTTGCAGCGAATTGAAGGACTAATTCCTCTGTGATACCCCGTCTGCTTGCAGCGGAGTAGTTCATTAGCCATATTAATCATCTTTCTAAGACGTTCAATATGCTTCATTACTGTATTGTTCTCCATCGGTCGTTGATGGTCAACAGGTGAATGTTTTCGGAGGAAATATTCAAAATCAACCAGAAATTTGTAATTCAGACTTTTTAGATAAATGTCAGAAGTCTTATACTTTTCTTTTAGAAAGAGTACAATATATTTCTGAGTTGTAAAATAATTTTTTAGCGTTCCCCACCTTAGG
>DASRMB010000074.1:0-122271 GCA_035648135.1 Prolixibacteraceae bacterium | reverse complement strand
TTACAGATGAAATGGTGAATGAATATTTGGAGCATCACAGAAAACCGACAGACAAAGATGATTCAAATTTCATCATCGAATAGCATCAGACTTTCAGTCTGAACGAAAACTATGGTACTTTCAGTCCATAGTGGTTTATTTCTTTACCGCTGATAATATCTTTGGCCCTTCCGGACTGTCGACTGTTCCGGTCAGTTTGTTTTTTTCGCGCGTTAGTTCTACATGAATTGGACTTCCATCAACACTGGTCGTAAAGGTGATCTGGTTTTTATCAACTTTCAAATTACTTACTGCCAATTCTCCAGCTTCAAGTTTTACGACACAAACCGTTTGACCATCTTTTTCAGAAAAGATTAAACTTCCTTTTTCATAACCGTAGGGAGCATCACTTACTTCATAAATCCACTCTCCAAGTAACGATTTATTCTTTACTTCAGCCTGAAGTTGAGGACTTGAAACCATTGTAATTGTGACTAATAGCATAAATGACCATAGAAGATTTTTCATGTTGATTGATTTTTGGTTATGGTTTAAATATATATAAAAATGGAGAATGGGAGTCTGGTTCTGTCTGTTTTTAGTTGGTGATCAAATAATTCATTAACCAACAGAATCCATTAATTCCTTTTTTACATATATTTTTGAAGGTTTTGAATGTTTGAGCTCAATGTTTGATATTGGATAATAGGGCTCACCAATTATTTTGATTTTTATTGCAGCCTTTTTCATTACGCTATCTGATTTTAATAGCTTGAGATCAGTTTTATACTGATAATTTAATAGAAGGCCAGGGATATAAGCAATTAGAAGACCAGTTGCAAGTATGCTGACAATCATGGTGTTAATGTTTAATTGCCGATTCAATATAAATGTGAAAGCGATAAATAAAACATTAATAAATCCGATCAGTAATGTGGATTTTAAATGTGAATTTCCCAGTTCCAGTAATTTATGATGAATGTGGTTCATGTCAGGAGAAAAAGGTGAACGCTTTTTTGAAATCCGGATAAAAAACACCCGCAATGTATCAATTATGGGTATTATCAGAATCCCGATTGAAACCGCCGGAGCATTCTTGATTGCATATGGCGCCTCTTGGTTGATATTGAATTCGTTAAATTTTATTACCAGAGTAATCATGATAACACCAAGAATTAACGAGCCTGTATCGCCCATGAAAATCTTGTTCTTTTTTCCAAAAACATTAAAGAAAAAGAATGCGATTAAACTACCGGCCAAACTGAAACACATGATGCCATACTCTGTGTGGCCGGAAACCAGAAACCAGGAACCGAAAACCGCTGAAATGATGATGCTTATTCCTGAAGCCAAACCATCAATTCCATCAATCAGATTAAACGCATTGATAATAGCTATCATTATAAATAATGTGATCGCAAAACTCATTGTATAATTGATTTCATACAATCCGAAAACACCCTGCAGATTGGTAAATCTGAAATTACCAAGAACAATCAAAATTGTAGCGACAATAAGTTGAGCCGTTAGTTTTTTAATGGCCGAAATGTCTATCAGATCATCTTTTAATCCAACAAAAAACATAAGGACAACTGCGGCAATCAAATATTTAAGTTCGCTGAAGTCATATCCATCTGTAGCAATGATTGTACTCAGAATAAAACCGATAAAAAGGGCAACACCACCCAGGGTGGGAACAACAACCTTGGAGGCTTTTCGTGCATTTGGAGTATCGTATAAATGTTTGGTAATTGATACTCTGATGATTGGGGGAATGGCTAAAGAAACCAAAATGAAACCTAACAAGAACCCTATTGTAGAATAAAGTAAACTCATGTTCCAGTTTTTTTTTGAAAGGACAAATTTATAGCATTTTATTGAGAAAATCGTATGTCATACTATAAAAATCAGACTTCATCGAAATGGTTAATAATTATTTATATTACAGAATTGCTTTTATGAATGATTTTCCAATTAATCAGTTTGCTTATAATGAATTGCGCGATTCATTTCAACTGTTTTTAGTAGCTGTTGCTTTTTACATAAGAAGCGGGTCGATTTCTCCATGGATTGATCGGGTTTTAAAATTCCATCAAAAAAGTTACCTTCGAACCTCAAATTTATCGATTGAAAATGGATCAAAAAATCATACAGCTGATTGCTCAACGTGTTGGAATACAGCTTTTAAATGTAGTCAGTACAATTCAGCTACTCCATGAAGGCGCAACGGTCCCATTTATTTCGAGATACCGAAAAGAACGTACCGGCAGTCTGGATGAGGTTCAGATTGAATGTATTAAAGATGCAAAAGAAAAGATGGAAGAATTGCTTAAACGCAAGGAAACCGTTTTGAAAACCATTCAGGAACAGGAATTGTTGACACCTGAATTGAAAACCCGAATTGAAGATTGTTTTGATTCAACAGAATTGGAAGACATATATTTGCCTTTTAAACCGAAACGCCGTACCCGGGCTTCAATCGCGCGTGAAAAAGGACTGGAACCGCTGGCAAAAATCATAATGAAACAACTGGAGCTAAATATTGAGCGAAAAGCTCAGCTGTTTGTTAATAAGCTGGTTGAGTCGACTGATGAAGCTTTGTCTGGTGCCCGTGATATCATTGCCGAATGGATCAATGAAAACGAAAAAGCCAGAGTCATTGTCCGACGTGAATTCGATAAATCTGCAATTATCACCAGCAAAGTAATCAAAGGCAAAGAGGAAGAAGCTGCCAAATACAATGATTATTTTGATTGGAATGAACCGTTAAAAAAATGTCCTTCTCACCGGTTAATGGCCATGCGTCGTGGTGAAAACGAAGGTTTCCTTAGAATTTCGGTATCTCCGGAAAGTGAAGAAATAGTTCGTCGGCTAAAACGGTTCTTCATTAACAGCACGAATGCTTGTGCTGATCAGATGGAACTGGCTGTTGCTGATGCCTGTAAACGACTGTTGGAGCCTTCCATCGAAACAGAATTTGCCAATTTGTCGAAGGAAAAAGCAGACGAAGAAGCTATCCGGGTTTTTACCGACAACTTACGTCAGCTTTTGCTTGCGGCTCCACTGGGTCAAAAACGGGTTCTGGCTCTTGATCCGGGCTACCGTAGCGGTTGTAAATTGGTATGTTTGGATGCTCAGGGAAATTTGATACATAACGAAACAATTTATCCGCATAAACCGCAGGAAGAAGTTAAACAGGCATCCCGAAAAATATCGTCTCTGGTAAGTTCCTATCAGATTGAAGCCATTGCGATTGGAAATGGTACTGCAAGCCGCGAAACAGAGCATTTCATTAAAAAGCTTCACTTTGACCATGATCTTCGTGTTTATGTTGTTTCAGAAGATGGAGCTTCAATTTATTCTGCATCCAAAATTGCCCGTGATGAATTTCCTCAGTTCGATGTGACTGTCAGAGGTGCTGTTTCCATTGGACGACGGCTGATGGATCCACTGGCAGAGCTGGTGAAGATTGATCCGAAATCGATCGGAGTCGGACAATATCAACACGATGTAGATCAGAAAAAGCTGAAGAGCAGTTTGGATAAGGTGGTGGAATCGAGTGTCAATCTGGTTGGAGTGAATGTGAACACGGCTTCACAACACTTATTAACTTATATTTCGGGACTTGGCCCCCAGCTGGCTCAAAATATAATTGATTACCGGAAAGAAAATGGCCCGTTCACTGCCCGTACTGAATTGCAAAAAGTTCCAAGAATGGGAGCGAAGGCATTTGAACAATCAGCAGGATTTTTACGGATTACGGATTCAGCCAATCCATTGGATAATTCAGCAGTTCACCCCGAATCGTATTTTGTGGTTCAGAAAATTGCCAAAGAATTAAATTGCAATATTCAGGAGTTAATTTCGAGTGAAGAACTTCAGAAACAAATTGTCTGGTCAAATTATGTGACTGATCAAATCGGACTTCCAACTCTTGATGATATTCAAAAGGAATTGGCCAAACCCGGGCGCGATCCGAGGAGCATTATTAAAGTGTTTGAGTTTGCCTCAAATATTTATAAGGTTGAGGATTTGCAGGTAGGAATGGTGTTGCCTGGAATTGTGACCAATATCACCAAATTTGGGGTGTTTGTTGATGTGGGCGTGAAACAGGATGGTTTGGTTCATGTGTCACAGATGGCTGACCGCTTTATAAGTGATCCATCAGAAATTGTGAAACTTCATCAGCATGTACAAGTCAAGGTAATTGAACTCGATTTTCAACGAAAACGAATTCAATTAAGCTTGAAACAGGTACCTCAAAATTAGATGGTTTTTTCTTCTGGAATAATTGCCCACATAATCAGGTAGGCAATCAGTCCGGGGAACCCGACACTGGCAATAGACAAAACAACGTACAGAATCCGAATAATTGTCGGATCAATGTTTAAATAGTCTGCAATTCCGGCCAAAACGCCGGCAACCATTTTCTCTTTTGATCTGGTCAGTCGTTTCGGTGTTGTCATTTTAGTCGTCCTCTCCGTCTTCAAAATAATTATCCTGATTATCTAATTCAGCTTCAAGAAAAGCTTCTGCTTCTTCAAGAAGTTTGGCGATAAGATCTTTATCTTTAGGTTCTTCATCAATCCAGTAAATCTGCTGATTAACTGTGAAATCTTCAATGTCACTTCCCACAATGAATCGCGGGGTCTCACTGTGTACAACATAAAGCATATCAGGCATGTCCTGAGAATTGTCGGCGAGCAAAAATTTTGGTAGCATAACTTGTAGTTTGGATATTTGTTACGCAAATTTAGGCAAAAATGGCAACATCATTGCATGAATATGAAGCAATTTTAAGACTTTAATAATTCAGTAACTTATCCGGATATTTTTAATGATTTGATAATGATATATTGAACGAAAGGGTGTACGGCAAAATTCATAAAACGAAAAATATTTTCTAATATGTGATCTATTGCTTTGTTAAGCCCTGGCGCTTTTGCGACTACTCTAATGGCGGCTAATGTGTTGGTATTCAACCCGTTTATGGTTGTGTTCTGTGGTAGGTATCATTCCCCCAGTTGCGACTGGGGGTGATTAACATTAAACTCCTTCGGAGTTATGGAAAAGCCCGTTAAACTCAATGGTTGCGGTGCTTAACCCGTATGGGTTAAATGTTGATGACCTCCAATGAAATTGGAGCTTAACGAGCGACCGAAGGTAGCAACCCGAAACGGGTTGAATATTATTGGTATAAAAACTCCATCTTATGCTTGGATCAAAAACATCAATACCTTAATTTTTGGGGCATTAAATTTTTTTGCAAGCAAGAAACAAAATCACAAAGAAACACCAAAAAGGGAATTTTGTCGTACACCCTGAACGAATGAATATAGTTCAGTTTTGAAAGTTATTACTATTTTTAACGCTCATTGGTTCACTATAAAACAGAAGTATGCAGCGATTGAATGAGTTTTTGACATTGATTGACAGTTATGTTGGTAGTTCTCAGTGGTTTGTTTATTTCTTGCTCGGAACCGGTTTGTTCTTCACTATTTACCTCAAATTTCCCCAATTCCGGTTTTTAAAATACTCACTCAAAATTGTTCGTGGAAAATTTGACCGTGAAAGTGATGTTGGTGATACTTCACACTTTCAGGCGTTGTCTACTGCTTTATCGGGAACGGTTGGTACCGGAAACATTGCCGGTGTCGCGCTGGCCATTCATTTGGGCGGGCCTGCCGCTTTATTCTGGATGTTGATGACTGCCGTCATTGGTATGACAACCAAATTTGTGGAGGTTACTCTTTCGCATAAATACCGAGAACAAGCTGCTGATGGTTCAATTTCGGGCGGACCGATGTATTACATGAAAAACCGCTTAAATATGAAGTGGCTTGCTGTAATTTTTGCAGTTGCAACAGTCTTGTCATCATTTGGGACAGGTAACTTACCACAAATTAACAGCATTGCTACTTCAGCCTTTTCCACCTTCGGTATTAATCCGGTAATTACAGGAGCGGTTTTGGCAGTAATACTCGGCTTTGTAATTATTGGTGGAATCAAACGCATTGCAAAAATTACTGAAAAGCTCGTGCCCATTATGGCAATCATCTATTTAATCGGTGCTTTCGGGGTTATCGGATATAATTATGCGAATATTATTCCTTCACTCATTGCTATCGTAAGGGATGTTTTTACCGGAACTGCTGCTGTTGGGGGATTTCTGGGTGCCGGATTTTCCTTCGCTTTCAACCGTGGGGTGAATCGTGGTTTGTTCTCGAACGAAGCAGGACAGGGCTCGGCACCGATTGCACATGCTGCAGCCCGGGCTCATGAACCTGTATCAGAAGGATTGGTTGCTTTACTTGAGCCATTTATTGATACCATAATTATCTGCATGCTTACCGGAATGGTTATTTTGTCTTCGGGCGTCTGGTCGCAAAAGTTTGATAACCAGTTTCAGTATACCGACCTTCAAATTATGAATGGTTCGTTTACCGACCAAAATCCGGAAGGAATAAAAACCTTGAATGAACATATTTCCGGAGAGAAAATTGGAGACATGTTTACGGGTAATTTGTCGGTTGTTGATGGGCAGATATCCAATCCGGTAACAGTGATCCATTCGCGTTCGGTGGCTGAAAATGTGCTCGTTCAGCAAAACGGAAAAAATATGACCGGCGAAGTTCAGGTTCAAAACGGAAAAATTACAAATACCAAAAATCAGATATTTATCGGGAAGTCGCTTATTGACAGTGCATCGCTTACCACAGAGGCTTTTTCTAAAGGTTGGTTCGGCGATTATGGCCGGTATATTGTTTCAATAGGTATTTTATTATTCGCTTTTTCAACAGCTATTTCATGGTCGTATTATGGTGGAAGGGCAATTATCTTTTTGTTTGGTGTGAAAGCCGATATGTATTTCCGGATTGTTTATGTCATTGGATTTTTCCTTGCTTCGTTCACCGACACGACCATCATCTGGACTTTATCCGGAATTACCATAGCCTTGATGACTATCCCCAATTTATTCGGCATTTTGATGCTGCACAAGGAAATGAAATCTGAAGTTGGTCTATTCTGGAAAGAATGGGCGGTTCGGTTTCCGGGAGAGAAAGTTCCCAAAGGCTAAACAATTTCAGTTTCATCTGCCAACAGGCTGACAAGTTCCGGGTTCCGTACCTGAAATTTGGATTTCCTTGTTACTTTTGTGGATTAATAAATTGGTATGAGTCTGGTATATCCTGAAAATTTTGAATCTAAAATAGGTTTTGATAAAATCCGTGAATTGCTGCAGGGAAGATGCCTGTGCACACTGGGTAAAGAATTGGTTGACGAAATTCGTTTCAACAGCAATTTCGAACAACTGAAAGAAGATCTTTCGCTGGTCAGTGAATTTGTTTCCATTATTCAGGAAATGGAAAATTTCCCAACCAGTTATTATTTCGATCTTCGCGAAGCACTTGCAAAAATCAGGATTGAAGGTCGTTTCCTGGAAGTGCAGGAAGTATTTGATCTGAAACGATCTCTTGAAACAATTTCAGGAATCGTACGCTTTCTGAAACAAACAAAAGAAGGCCAGTTGCCTTGTTTAAAACGAATGCTCTCTACCGTTCAGGTTTATCCCTATGTGATTGAGCGAGTTGATGCTATTCTGAATAAATACGGAAAAGTAAAGGATAATGCTTCTCCTGAATTGTCGCGTATCCGGAAGGAATTGCTCAGCAAACAATCCGGAGTTTCGAAACGCTTACATGCTATTCTGAAAAAAGCGCAGGATGAAGGTCTGGTTGAAGAGGATGCTTCAGTGGCGATTCGCGACGGACGAGCTGTAATTCCAGTTGCTTCAGCATTTAAGCGTAAGCTCAACGGAATCGTTCATGATGAATCAACTACCGGAAAAACCTCTTACATTGAGCCGGCTGAAGTTGTTGAACTGAATAACCAGATCCGCGAGTTGGAATATGCTGAAATACGCGAAATTGTTCATGTTTTGATGAATTTTTCGAATGATATTCGTTCGTATTTGCCTGATTTATTAATGGCCTATGAGTTTCTGGGCAGGATCGATTTTATCCGTGCCAAAGCTATTTATGCCGTCGATATCAATGGCATCAAACCGTATATGGAAAACAAATGTCAGATGGAGTGGGAGGGTGCTGTCCATCCACTTTTAATGATGGCATTACGGCGCGAGAACCGGAAAGTGGTTCCGCTGAATATTACGCTGACTCCTCAAAAACATATTTTACTGATTTCAGGCCCGAATGCCGGTGGAAAGTCAGTGTGCCTGAAAACGGTTGGTCTGCTGCAGTATATGTTGCAGTGCGGATTGTTAATTCCGGTGAAGGATAGTAGTGTGACCGGTATTTTTGATAATCTGTTTATCGATATTGGCGACGAGCAATCGATTGAAAATGACCTGAGTACGTATAGTTCGCATTTGATGAATATGAAGTTTTTTCTGAAGAACTCGAATGAAAAAACCCTTGTATTAATCGATGAATTTGGATCAGGAACCGAGCCAATGCTGGGTGGCGCGATTGCCGAATCTATTCTGGCTCAGTTAACTGAAATGAAAACTTTTGGAGTGATTACCACTCATTATACCAATCTGAAACACTATGCATCTTCGTCGGAGGGCATTGAAAATGCTGCCATGATGTACGATTCCGCTAAAATGGAACCCTTGTTTCAGCTCGATATTGGCAAACCCGGAAGCTCATTTGCCTTTGAAATTGCCCGGAAAATTGGTCTTCCGGAGCAAATACTTTTAGCTGCCACTGAAAAAATTGGAAAAGACCACATTGATTTTGACAAACACTTGCGCGATATTGTGCGCGACAAAAGATACTGGGAAACCAAACGGCAAAAGATCAGGAAGGTAGAAAAATCGCTCGACGATCTGGCCGGGAAATACGAAACTGACCTTGATCAGCTTGAAAAACAGCGCAAGGAAATTTTGCAGAAGGCCCGTTTGGAAGCCGAACAATTACTGAGTGAAACCAATAAGCGGATTGAAAATACAATATTCGAAATTCGTGAAAGTCAGGCTGATAAGGCAAAAACGAAACTTGTCAGGTCAAATTTGACTGAGTTTAAACAGGAGTTGCATGAATCAGCCACTGCAACTGATGACTTTATCAGTCAAAAGATTAAGAAAATAAAGGAAAAAGAGTTGCACCGGAATCAAAATAGAAGAGAAAAGAAACCGGTTGTTGAAAAAGAAAAGGCGATTGAGCCTGAGGTATGGAAAGCTGGCGATAAAGTATTAATGGCTGGCAGTCAGAATGCTGGTGAAATTCTGGAATTGAATGAGAAAAATGTAGTGGTGGCTTTCGGTCAGTTGCGAACATCGGTCAGTCGCGATAAATTGAAGAAAATAACCAACACGGAGGCGAAGAAAATACACCGGACATACAACCAGACGATGCCCAATATCAACAAAGGAATGAGTGAAAAACGACTCAATTTCAAATCGGAAATTGATGTTCGGGGACAGCGCACGGAAGAGGCCATCCAAATCATTCAGTCGTTTATTGATGATGCGATCATGCTTAATTTTAGTGAATTACGGATATTGCATGGCAAAGGGAATGGTATTCTGAAGGAAATGATCCGGAATTATCTGAAGTCGGAACCTGTGGTGAAGTCTTGCCGCGACGAGCATGTTCAGTTTGGAGGTTCAGGAATTACAATCGTTGAGATTGGATAGTGATCAGTATTCAGTCGCAGTATTCAGTTTAATAAGCCTGAAAGGGTGACATATCAATAGCCCGGGGTAAAGTGACGAAGGAACGGCACCCTAGGTTCAGAAGTAAAGCGAAAAATAGTCCGCAAAATAATGTCAGGAAAGGCAATTTTCTTCTTTCGGACGAAATAGAAAACACCTTTATCAGGCGATAAAATTAATGCATTAAAACTTTGAATAGAATTTATTAAAAACCATAGGCCGATGATAAACGAAAAATTAGATACTCAACTCATTGAAGTTCTGAAAGAAAACGGATTTACCGAATCAACAGAACTTGAGCAAGTTTGCATTCCAAAAATTAAAAGTGGCCGCGATCTGTTGTGCATTGCTGCTGATGGCAGTGGTAAAACAAGCACCATAATTGTTAGTGTTCTTCAGCGCCTGAAATCTTCGCTGGATGATAATCCAAGGGCGATCATTGTGGTCCAAAACAAGGAGCGTGCTCAGGAAATGAAAGCTGAATTTGATCGCCTGGGCGAATACACCGACTTGCGTGTTTATACCGCCTGTGAGGATGAAAAAATTGCTGATCAAAAGGATAAAATTTACATGGGTTCGGATGTGGTGATTGGAACCGCCAGACGTCTGAATCAGATTTATACCTTGTATGCGCTGAATCTGGGTGTTGTGAAAATATTTGCGATTGATAATGCCGAGTTGGTTATAAAAAGTCTGAATTATACTCAGATTGACCGTCTTTCTGAAAGTATGCCCAAAGCCCAGCGTGTGATTTTTACCACTCAAATGAATGAATGGATTGAGCGTTTTGCCGATGCATTTATGAATGTTCAGGAAATCATCGAAATTGAAGAAAAAGAAGAAGAACCTGAATCTGAATCGGGCGAATAGTTCATCTTCAGGAAGCTTTTTATTCATACATTTTGTCATAACACATGCGCAGCATCACCTTCTTGATTTTTTTTAGCATTGTCCTGATTGTATACTCTTCTGTTAACTATTATTTGTTTGTCCGTGGGCTTCAGGTTTTTTCGCTGAGCCAGCCGATGAAGAGGTGGTATGTCGTTATATTCTGGACTGTCGTTTCTATGTTTATTGTGGGCAATGTACTTGAACGTACAGCAACTTCCGCATTTAGCGAGTGGATTTACCGGATCGGAGCTTTCTGGCTGGCCTTTATGTTGTACCTGTTTATTGCAATGGTACTCATCGATTTCGTCAGGATTATCAATCATTTTTTCCATTTCCTGCCCTCATTTTCGCCGATCATGAGATTTCGTTTGGGTTTGAGCGTTTTTTCCCTGGTTTCTTTGATTGTGATTGGTGGATACATCAATGCTTTGTGTATTAAGGTGAAAGAGATACCACTTACAATTCATAAAAAGGTTTCAGGTTCTCCGGAAGTAAAGATTCTGATGGCTTCGGATATTCATCTCGGAGCTTTGATTGGCGAAAGCCGTGAGAAGCGTCTGCTGGATATTATCCGGAATCAAAAACCCGATCTGGTTCTGCTGTGTGGCGACCTGGTTGACGGCGAAATTGCGCCTGTTCTGCGAAAAAATCTAGGACGACACATTCAGGAAATCGATACACCATACGGCGTTTATGCCATTTTGGGAAACCATGAATACATAGGAGGAATCGAAAAAACATTGCCTTACCTGAAAAGCATTAACATTCGGGTGCTGATCGATGAAACGCTTACTTTACCGAATGGGATTCAGCTTGTTGGGCGCAACGACCGCTCCGGAAAAAATATAAACGGCGGTTTGAAATCACTTGATGAATTACTCTCTGGCCTTGATTTGGACAAACCTGTTATTGTAATGAATCACCAACCTTTTAATCTGGATGAAGTTGCCCGGGCCAATGTTGATCTTCATTTGTCAGGACATACACATGACGGGCAACTCTGGCCTTTCAACTATATGACTGAAGCCATTTTTGAATTAAGCTGGGGACTAATGAAAAAGGGAAATACCAATTTTTATGTGTCTTCAGGTTTCGGCTCGTGGGGACCACCCGTCAGAACCGGAAACAGGCCGGAAGTTGTCGTGTTTAATCTGAAGTTTGAATAGCCGGGGCATGTGCATAGTATGGCCTAGAAATGTCCTGCCCAATTGCAAAGGAATAGTAAGGCCGGGTCGGTCAGGACATGTCTGCCCATACATCCAAAGATTTAGATTGAAGGGATCCTTCCATCCATATCATTTCTGTCATACTCTGGCTGAAGTGGAAATTTAACTGGTTTGCCATCGCGTTGAGAGCGGTAAATAGCCGTAAAAAGTTCTACTGTTTTACGTCCATCTTCAGCGGTTACCATGGGTTGTCTGTCATTCCGGATAGCATCAGCAAAATCTTCCAGTTGCTGTTTGAAATACCAGGTCATTGCGTCAACCGAGTGAAATTCATCGCTATCTGCTTTATTCCATTCCTCCATCAGATGTTCTTCTCCCGGAATAGTCCATAAATCGAGTTTCGGTGGTTCGGTGATTGTTGTTTTCCCGGCAATAAACATGGCGCCACCTTCAGGCTGAGAACCAACTGTTGCCCCATTACTGCCATGAATGTGAACTTTTCCGTAGATGCCGGGCTTCTGAGAGTTGCTGACCAGGATATTTCCTAAAGCGCCATTTTTAAAGCGAATCACAGCAACAGCAGTATCTTCCACTTCAATATACGGGTGATTGATGTTGCTCCAGTACCCGAAAACTTCGTCGATATCGCCCATCAGCCATTGCAACAGATCGAGTTGGTGAGGCGACTGATTAACCAAAACGCCACCACCTTCCTGTTTCCACGATCCGCGCCAGGCATCGCTTTCAAAATAGGAGCGATCGCGCCATCCCAACATTTGTACAGTTCCGAGCATTGGAGTTCCGATTTTACCCTCGTCAATGGCTTTTTTCATGCGCACAATCGGCTGATACCAGCGCCTCTGACTAATCACCCCGGTTTTTCTTCCGGTACGGCGTGCGGCTTTAATAATCAGGTCACAATCCTGTAAAGTGGAAGCAAGCGGTTTCTCAATCAGAACATGAGCTCCTGCTTCCATGGCTTCAACGGCAGGATTGGCATGGTATGGGTGAGCCGTGCAGATGATAGCCATCTGGATGTTTTCTGCTTTTATCATCTCCGGAATTGTAGAATAGGATTTCACCCCATATTCGTCAACAAATTTTTGTGCTGATTCCGGAGTCCGGCTCCAAACTGCTTTAAAACTCAATTCAGGAATTTGTAAAATAGCTTTGGCGTGCAAATGGGCAATCTTTGCACAGCCAATAATGGCGACGTTTATAGACATGATTTATATAGTTTAAAGTTCCATGTAAAAAAGCAATTCACTTCGTAAGGCCACGAGATCTCGTGGCCTTACAATATCTCCAAATAATGGATTTTTACTGCGACTGACTACTGAATACTTTTTTTACGGTTTCAGGATCACCTTCATCAGTCCGGCTTCCTTGTTGTAAAGCCGATGGAACCATTCGTTTCCATCTTCCAGTGGCGCCACTGCGCTAATCAAGCGATCAACTTTAATTTTTCCTGAAGCAATGAGATCCAGACAGAGCGGATATTCACCGGCTGAGGCACAGGAGCCTTGCACTTTCAGTTGACGGGTTACCACTTTCTGAAGCGGAAATCTGACTTCCGGAGCGAGGTTGCCTATTAAGGTTACAGTGCCTCCTTTTCGGGTGCAATCAATCGCCAGGTTAACTGTCGGTTCAATCCCAACGACTTCGAAAACAAGGTCAGCACCGCGTTGCCTGGTTTCGTTCAAAACCATCTGGATCAAATCAGAATCAGTCGATTTCAGAATCAGGTCAGCGCCTAATTCCTTTGCCAGCTGAAGTTTTTCGTTCACCTGATCGATGGCAATCACTTTTCCGCATCCGGCAGCTTTTAAGGCCTGAATACAAAGTAATCCAATCATTCCGCACCCAATCACCACAGCCGCATCGTTGGGTTGAACGGAGCTGATGGCTGTTGCATGAACAGCAATCGAAACCGCTTCAATCATGGCTGCCTGCTCAAAACTGATGTTTTCAGGAATGGCATACAGGATGTGAGCCGGAACTGCCACGAATTCGGCAAATGCTCCGTTTTGCCGGTATTCGTCACACGAAACGCCCAGCACACGGCGATTTTCGCATAAATTGATTTCGCCCCGGTTACAGTAAAAGCATTCGCCACACGAAATAGTTGAGTCAAAAGTGACACGATCGTTCACTTTCCATCCCGAAACATCCGGAGCTACTTTCTGAATAATACCTGAAGCTTCGTGACCCATGATTACCGGAGGTTGTCGACGACCCGTGCTGCCGTCCATTCCGTGAACGTCGCTTCCGCAGATGCCGCAAGCTTCTACTTTAATCAGTACCCAACCTGATTTCAACTTCGGAATTTCTGTTTCCCGGAGGATAAATTCATTGTATTTTTCCAGAACAAGTGATCTCATGATAATCTTTTTAGGAGTTCCTGTTTTCTTCCGAAAGGTAAAAAAAGCAATAATATATTTACTAAAAATCCTGAAATCAGAACATATTGACCAATTTCAAGATCGTGAAAAGTCATCATTAATTTCCCTGATAAAGCCAGAATACCTCCGGATAACATGGCTGCAATGCTGAACCGTTTATTAAATGGCAAGTTGAAAAGCGCGGCAACCATTGGAATAATAAATGCTCCGGAATAAAACGAAAGAGCCAGCAACAACGATGAAACAATGGAGGTTACTTTTAAGGAGATGATCATGCTTAAAACGCCAATGCCAATGATGAAAAATTTGGTTTGCCGGAAGGATTTTTGATTGTTGATGTCTTTATGTAAAAGCTCGCTTAAAATCATGGATGACGTTAGAAGGGTCGTTGAAGCGGTAGAAAGTACAGCTGAAATTAAGGCTGCAATCAGAAGACCGGCAGCCCATTCAGGTAAAATGGTATTGGCCAGGTTAACCAGTGCCGAACTGTTTTGTGCTCCGGAATGAAATGTGGCGGCGTAAATTCCTACGTACGAAAGTACAAATGCAAACGGAATCAGGATCGATGCAACAATCAAAACACTGCGGAAAGCGGTTTTTGAATCTTTGGCACAGAATACACGCGAATAAATATCGGGACCAACGACAAATGTGCTTGAAAAAGTCAGGATCAAAATAAACAAATCGAAAGGCGAAAAATGTGCGTTAAACGGAAAGTCACTTCCGAAATCGGGCAAAGCAGGTGTTTGATTTGCAGGAATCAAAACAGCCGTCAATACCACACCAGCCAGAATAAAGAATGCCTGAAATAAATCGGTTTTCATGATGGAAACCTGCCCTCCAATGTAGGTATAAATGATGAAGATAATGCCCGTTAGAAATACTCCGGAAGAGTAGGACATCTGAAAAAAACTGACCATAATTTGTGCTCCGGCAATAATTTGTGCAGCAACAATTCCAAGCCAGGCCACAGGAATAATCAACGAAGTGACTTTCCGTGCCGATTCGCCGTAATACTGCCCCATCAGTTCAGGTAAAGTGAATTTACCTTGTGAATAGACTTTCCGGACAATGGGTAGTAATCCGAATAAGCCTAAACTGGCCGCCAGAATATACCATGCCGATGCCCACGACTGGATATCGGCTAATCCGATAGTTCCAAGAATGGCAGAACCACCCAGAATCGTGGCCAGCAGACTTCCGGAAATCTGCCATACACCCGTTTTTTTCCCGGCAAGAAAATAGTCTAAAGGCGTTTTGATTTTCAGAAACGAATAAATTCCGATCAGAAATAAAACGAATGCATATATAATCAGGATGATCGTCTTCATTCGTGCAAATAAATAAAACTAAATGACATGACCGGTAAATTTGAGCATATTTAGTTGGATAAAACGATCTTTCCGCACAATTGAATCGTTCCCATCTTTGAGTCTCCTGATTCCGGTACCTAAGTCGAAGTATTTCTATCCGTTAGATGAAAGCCGCCTTTGATTGTGTTATAGAACATTGCACCAGCAACCATTATAATTTTTAATTTTACTGCCGTGTACGGCAACGGAAACACAGATTTAAATCCTAAACCAAAAACCACATGCGAAAAATTCAGATTGTTCTTGTGCTCCTGTTATTTGTTTCAGCAGGTTCAGCACAAAATAAAGAGGTCTGGCAATCTCTTTTTAACGGAACCGATTTAACTGGCTGGCACCAACTGAATGGTCAGGCGAAATATTCAGTTTCGAATGGCGAAATTGTTGGAACAACCGTTTCAGATACTCCCAATTCTTTTTTAGCTACCGATAAGGATTACGGTGATTTTATTCTTGAACTTGATCTTTTGGTCGACAATGACATGAATTCCGGAATCCAGTTCCGGAGTATCAGTAAGCCTGATGTCAATAATGGCCGGGTGCATGGTTACCAGTGCGAGGTTGATCCTTCGGCTCGTGCCTGGAGTGGCGGAATTTACGACGAAGCCCGTCGCGGTTGGCTTTACACCTGCGAATTAAATCCAGCTGCAAAATCAGCTTTTAAGCTTGGTGAGTGGAATCATTATCGTATTGAATGTGTCGGACACAGCATCAGAACCTGGCTCAACAATGTTCCGGTGTCTTATTTGATTGACGACATGACTCCAGCTGGGCTGATTGCCCTTCAGGTTCATGCTATCGGTAAAAATGATCAAGCCGGAAAACAAATCCGCTGGAAAAATATCCGAATTCAAACAACCGATTTGAAAGCGACTGAGACTCCGGATATTTTTGTGGTTAATTTATTGCCAAATAACCTGAGCCCGGCCGAAAAACAACAAGGTTGGGAGATGCTTTTTGACGGAAAAACAACTACTGGCTGGAAAGCGGTCGACAAGGATACATTTCCTGCTGAAGGCTGGAAAGTCGTGGCTGGAACTTTGATGA
This sequence comes from Prolixibacteraceae bacterium, assembly GCA_035648135.1. GTDB lineage: Bacteria > Bacteroidota > Bacteroidia > Bacteroidales > Prolixibacteraceae > Aquipluma. Next base: position 105,737 of record DASRMB010000074.1, on the reverse strand, counting down.
CAGTCGCCAATCGTCCGGAAACTCCGGTTAAAGGCGTTGATATTGTTACTGATAATAAATATTCTGCCTTCGAATTTCAGTTCGAATTTAATTTTGCTGAAGGTGCAAACAGCGGAGTGAAGTATTTTACTGGAAATGGCGGTCCATCAATCGGTCTTGAATATCAGATACTCGACGACAAAAGACATCCGGATGCAAAAAAAGGAGTGGTAGGAAACCGGAAAATGGGTTCACTTTATGATTTGATACCTTCAGAGACACAGGAACGTTTTACCAAACCTGCCGGCGAATGGAATATTGGCCGGATTGTTGTTTATCCCGACAACCGTGTTGAACATTGGTTGAATGGCCTAAAAGTAGTCGAATACGTTCGTGGTTCAAATATCTACAACGCTTTGGTCGCCCGCAGTAAATATGCTGAATTTGAAGGATTTGGAATGGTGAAGGAAGCGCCTGTTTTACTGCAATACCATGATGATCAGGTTAAATTCAGAAGTTTAAAAATCAAAAAATTTGATTAGAATGAAATCAAACCGTCGCAACTTTTTGAAAATATCAGGACTTGGAGTGGCTGCTGTTGGTCTGCCGGGTATGACTCAGGCAAAACCTGTTCCTGCTAAAAAAACAAGTTCTTTACCTGTTCGTCTGGGGCTTGCTTCTTATACCCTCCGGAAAATGAATCTGGATGATACTTTGGCTGTTTGTCAGCAATTGGATCTGAAACATATTTCGCTTAAAGATTTTCATCTGAAGCTGGATTCAACAGATGCTCAGATTGCCGAAGCTGTCAGGAAATGTAAAGATGCCGGTGTTGAACTGGGTTCGGGTGGTGTTATTTACATGAAATCGGAAGAAGAGGTTGATGCCGCTTTTGAATATGCCCGCAAGGCAGGTATGAACATGATTATTGGCGTACCTCAGCATGAAATGTTGCCATATGCTGAAAAGAAAGTAAAAGAATATGACATCCGGTTGGCAATCCACAATCATGGACCAACAGATAAAGTTTACCCCAGTTGTGAAAGCGCCTGGGTTTTGATTAAAGACATGGATAAACGAATGGGACTTTGTTTGGATATTGGGCATACTCAACGCATTCATCGCGATCCTTCGGCTGATTTGAAAGATTACTTCGACCGTATTTTTGAAATTCACATGAAAGATGTAACCAGTTCTGACAGTGATGGTAAGGCCATTGAAATCGGACGTGGAGTCATTGATATGCCTGGTTTTCTGAAGACAGTTGTGAATATGAAGTTCCCAGGGATTCTTTCGTTCGAATACGAAAAAGATGACAAAGATCCGGTCCCCGGACTGGCGGAGTCGATGGGTTATGTCAAAGGAGTTCTTGCCGTTATTAACTAAAATAAATATCCGTGAGTTTACCTAAGGTCGTTTTATAGTCATTCAATGGTCATTTTTTGTAGTCATTAAGTTGCCATGAAACGATAACTGACAACGGAATGACTATGAATGACAACATTTGACTGCTATGAAGGAGTAAATCGGGAAACAAACGGACAACCATTTAACTAAAAAAACTAAATCAATATATCATGAGTTCAAATCGCAGGGAATTTATTCGGAATGTGTCAGTAGGGGCTGCCGGAATTACCATTGGCGGAGTAGCCAGCGGATTCAGTGCAAAAAGTTATTCACGGATTGTAGGTGCGAATGATCGCCTCAATGTAGCATTGATGGGTTGCGGCCGCAGGGTTGGTGCTTATTATGCTGCGCTTAAGGATAAAAATAACAATGTGGATGTGGCCTATATTTGCGATGTGATGAAAAAACAACGCGAAAAGGTTGGTAGGGATTTGTCAGGAAAAGTTTCAGGAAAAGCCACACTGGTTAATGATATTCACGATGTTTTTGCTGATCAGAGCGTTGATGCAATTTTTAATGCTACTCCTGACCATTGGCATGCACCCGGTACCTGGCTGGCAATGCAGGCTGGTAAACATGTTTACATTGAAAAACCATGCAGTCACAATCCGCGCGAAGGCGAATTACTGGTTGCTTTCCAGAAAAAATATGGTAAAGTGGTGCAGATGGGTAATCAGCAGAGGTCATCCAAAGAAACTCAGGAAATTATTTCTGAAATTCATAAAGGGGCAATTGGCGATGTTTACAAAGCTGTTGCTTTCTATTCCAATAGCCGCGGAGAATGTCCGGTACCTAAAAAAGCTCCGGTTCCGGAAGGCTTGGATTGGGAACTTTTCCAGGGACCAGCCCCACACGTTGAGTATATGGATGACATTTGGGATTACAACTGGCATTGGTACGGATGGAACTGGGGAACTGCTGAAACCGGCAATAACGCTACCCATGAGCTGGATGTGGCACGCTGGGCCATGCAGGTGAAATATCCTGAAAAAGTGGAAGTTGAAGCCGCAAAACGTCATTTTAAAAATGATGGTTGGGTAATGTATGACACCATGGATGCCACTTTTCGGTTTCCTGAAAATAAAATCATTACCTGGGACGGGAAAAGCCGAAACGGATACAATACATACGGCAGCGACCGTGGTACCATTGTTTACGGCAGCGAAGGAACTGTTTTTGTTAACCGCGAAGGTTATTCCGTTTTTGACCGCAGCGGTAAAAAAATAAGAGACAGCAAATCTTCGGGTAGTGAAGCTGGTACTGCACTTGGCGGTGGTGGCGATATGACTGACGGACACGTTGCAAATTTTTTCAACGTCATTCGAGGAAAAGAGACCCAGCTTAATTCTCCCATAGAGGAAGGTGCAATCAGCCAGATGATGACTCATTATGCAAATATTTCTTCCCGTATTGATAAATCATTTCGTGTGAATCCTGTTGATGGTCACATACTTGACGAGGATGGAATGAAACTATGGGATCGCGAATATCAAAAAGGTTGGGAACCTAAACTTTAATTCAGGATAAAAGTAAAAAACGATTTTGCACATAAATAGAATAAAAGAGGCTGTGCCAAAATCTTTGATCTCGTCATCCTGAACTTGTTTCAGGATCTCAACGAACACTATATCAGACCCCGAAATGAATTCGGGGTGACGATATTCACGTGTGATTTGATTTTTGAGACAGCCTCTTCTTTTCATCTAAATCAAAAATCAAGTTCTGTAGGATGTCCTTTGCAGATTGTTGCACGATTATCAATCCTTCTGGCTATTTTCGTCAAACTGACACAAAACTAAAACTGACAAAATGCTAAAACTGATCCCTCTTATTCTGCTTCTTTTCTTTTCGTTTACCGGATCGGCACAAATCAACATGATTGTAAAACCAGACGGTTTTCTTTTTATGGAAGGAAAGGACAGTGTCTTCTTTTATCAGAAAAGTCCGAAAGACAAGGGACGAGAGTATAGCCGCTGCAATTACATTCATCCGCTTTATGGGATAGATGGCTCAAGTCTGACTGAAGATTTTCCGGCTGACCACCTTCATCATCGGGGAATCTTCTGGGCATGGCATCAAATACTGATTAACGGCGAGCAGGTTTCGGATGGCTGGGAATTAAAAAACTTTGAGCAAAAGGTTTCCTCCATTGAGTTTCGGCTTCAGAAAGGAATTGGACTTTTAAATACAATAGTTGAATGGAAATCGCCTTTGTGGAAAAATGGTTCTGAAGCATATCTTCGGGAAAGGACGACCATTACCATACATCCCAAAACAGGCAATTACCGCCGGATCGATTTTGAAATTGAATTGAAAGCGCTGACAGATGGTTTAAGTATTGGTGGCTCTGATGACGAAAAAGGATACGGTGGATTTTCGGCCCGGCTAAAATTACCTGAAGATGTTCGTTTTTCGGATGAAAATGGATGGATTGAGCCAACCAATGTGGCGATCAATGCCGGAAATACGATGAATATAAATGGTTCGTTCCTGAAGGACGGGAGAAAAGGTGGCGTTGTAATCCTTAGTAATTCTCATAATCCGGTTCCGTCAACCAACTGGATTTTAAGGAAGTCGGCCAGTATGCAAAATGCCGTTTATCCTGGCCGGCAGCCAGTTTCTATTCCATTTGATAAACCTCTGGTGCTGAACTATTCCTTGTTGGTTTATCAGGGAGAAATGAATCAGAAGCAGATCATAAGAGCAGAAAAATAGAAATCAGTGTGCAGTCTCAGTATTCAGATTTGAGCCATGGCAACCGAAAGGCAATAAATTATAATTCATTCATAATTACAAAGTCATGCCAGTATTGAAATTCTTAGAAAGCACTCCGGAAATTGTTCGCGAAGGTTTGGAACGCCGCAATATTTATACGCCCAATTTAATGACGGTCATCGTCGATTTTTCGGATGGTCCCTGGGCTGAAGCAGAACCATTCCATTCGCATCCACACGAGCAAACCAGCTATGTTGCGGAGGGTGAGATCATTTTTTACTGCGAAGGAGAGCAGGAACAGCAACTTCAGGCTGGTGATATGTTTGCAGCTACCTCAGGGAAAAAACATACGATTCGTTTATTGTCACCAACTGCAAGGCTAATCGATAGTTTTAATCCCATTCGCCGGGAGTTTATTCAATAAGCAACACTACATTTTTTTTTTTTTGAAATTTCTTTTCTGTCAGGTCCGGATGGAATAGAGTCCGCCATCGATTATTTGTTACTCAATCAATATTTGGGGCTGGTGGGTGTCAATCTCTTTGACTTTTATTTCTGTGTATCAAGAATATCTATGGGTAATTTTTTTTTTCTATTCCCGGTTGGCGAACTAATCGGTTAAGCTGTTGTTTGAAAACTTAAACTAGACGTAATGAAAAAAAATAAATTCTTCTGGATTAAAGTCATTTTCTCTGCCTTTGGTGCTGTGGGAGGATTTCTCTATTGGAAATTGGTTGGTTGCACTACCGGAACTTGTCCGATTCAGTCTGTTTGGTATTTCTCAACCTTGTGGGGGATGGCTATGGGTTACTTATTAGGCGATTTGTTGAGTGGTATTATGAAGAAACGTGAAAATAAAAATGAGCAGACGATTTTATAATATTGTTAATTCTCCAAGACCTGTCTTGGTTGACTTTTATGCTGACTGGTGTGTGCCTTGTCGTTTGATGCCGCCGATTCTGAAAGAAGTCAGACTTCAGTTTAAAGAACACGTTCGGTTTTTGAAAGTAAATGTCGATCATTATCCTGATATCGCCACTTCCTGCAAGGTACAGAATGTGCCGACCATTGTTGTGTTTCAGTCTGGTAAAATTCAATGGAGTGGGAAAGGGGTTCAGGGGGTTGACGATATTTCGATTGCCTTGAAAGATATTCTTTAAAATAAACAGGTAATGTCCATACAAACTTATGCCGTTTTCGTTTTAGTTGTATTCCTGAAAATAACTTTACCAATGTCTGAAAATCAATTGAACATAGGCGATGAGCTCCCTCACTTTATTATGAATGATGAAAACCATCATCCGGTTGATATTTCTGGATTTACGAGTAAATACCTGGTTTTGTACTTTTACCCGAAAGACGATACTCCCGGATGCATCAAAGAAGCATGCAGTTTTCGCGATTCGTTTCAGGATCTGGTTGATGCAGGTGCAATTGTTTACGGTGTCAGCAGCGATAAGCCGGACTCTCATGCCCGGTTCATGCAAAAATATAAACTGCCATTTTCATTACTTTCCGATACCGGAGGTGAACTCAGGAAACTGCTGGGAGTTCCCACTGATTTATTTGGCCTTTTACCGGGTCGGGTAACCTATATTTTTAATCCTGAAGGTCGGTTGATAAAGATATTCAATTCGCAGTTTTCGCCTCAGAAACATGTGAAAGAAACATTGAAAATTATTGCCGGGAAAGATTTCAGTTAAAATAGTAAAACACGATCATCAAAATTGCCTGAAGAATCATTGTCCCATCCAGTATTCCATAATGATAATCATGATGCTTTCTGATTCGTTTTGAATACAGGACCCAAAATGTAGTGGCAGTTGAAATACCCAATGCCCAAATCATCCACCCTTGATTTATGCTTCCGTAATGAAAATATGAAATCAGAAAAAAGCTGAGCAACAATAAATAGGAGAGGAGCCATGCTCTTTTTTCTCCGACTAACATGGGTAGGGTTTTTAATCCTTCAGATCGGTCTGTCTTCAGATCGCGGATATCGAAAGGGATAGTAATGGCAGCTATAAAAAGAAAACGCTCCAGCAATATCAGCAATACATCGGTTTTGTTAAACGATTCAAGTGATTGAACAATAGGAAGCAAAACGGTTGAAGCTGACCAGACAAATGCAATCAGTAATAGTTTAACGTAAGGTATTTCCCGTAATCTGAAAAGTTGGTTTTTGTTTGCTTTAACAGGAATGGAATAGAAAATTGTTAAAGCAGCAATTGGTGCAAAGGTCAGAAGAACTTCCTTTGTTGCCATCAAAGAAACAGCTATGAATCCTGTGACCGAAATAAAAACCAGGATGTAAAAGCTTCTTGTATTTTCGCTAACCCAGCGGTATTTCTCACGGTTTAATGCTTCTTTATTTGTCAAAACCGTAATTAGCCGATGTAGATTGTATTCAAATAAAGTGGCGAAGAAAATCAGAAACAAGTAGGGATGCCATCGGGCTTGCATTCCCAGTTGAATTTGTGATTCAACAGTTAATAAAACCGCAGCAACAGAAATGTAAATGTTTGTCTGAATGAATTCCTTAATTATTTTCAAGGTCAGAAGATTTTGTTGGATATTCAAAAGCTTGCCTGTTAAAACACACTGAACAGTCATTTAGTTTTTCCTGTGGATTTTCGACTTTAAACATGGCGATCTTCTCCCAATCGTAAACATCCAATTTTTGATTTAGAATTACTTTTTAAAAGGAAACGGACTAAATAATAAAGCGGCGTTTTGCCGTACTCTTCTAGAACACTGAGGGGCGAAGGGTATTTGAAATCGAAAAATCTTTGTTTAAAATTGGAGAAAACACACCAGTTTATTCATGCCGTATTTGACACCACACCTCCCCAGTAAAAACGCTACAAGACATTTATATGTAAGGTTTTAGTGCTTCCTGGAGTGACCCATATGGTACAATACTCCAATGGCAAGGAAAACTTTGGAGCCTTTCTGGATTTTATGCACGACACATGGGGCAGGATACTGATGAAACAGTGGGCGGCATTGGATGCAAGACCGATTTATCGGGCTTCGGGGTAAGAGAATTATAAAATGTGCCAATAAATTGTTTCACTTACTTGGGTTGTCAATTAGTGTAATACTTTATCACTTATGGGCGTCCCAAGTGAATCAAATAACTGAATGCTTGACATGGTTTTCAGGAATGACTGATCGTTAAATACCCAAACCACTTTCTTGTCGCGGGTAATTTCGAACGCATGAGGAGCTTTCCCAAACTGATTATGTCCCAGCCAATTGGTTAAAACCAGATTCCCATTAGGCAAACACTGCATTCCGGTCATAAATTTAAGTTCAATTCCCGGCAGTTCATTTTTTGTAAGTTGCCATACAATTTTACGTCCTTTATCCACTTCAATAACTTGTGGCTCACCATTATGATCGGAGCAGGCTATTAGTGTATTTCCATTGGGAAGACGGATTACGGAATGCGGCCCACCCTTGGCAGGTATTTCAGATACAAGTTTGCCAACAGAATCGTATTCGCAAACTTTGTCGAGTCCATAGTGAGCCACAAGATAATTTCCATTGTCAAGTTTCCGTGCATTGCGCATATAAGAATGACCGCCGTCAACGCTATCAGGCAATAGTTTGATGGTTTTTACAATTATTCCTTTGGAATTTATTTCAAGCAATCGGCCTGAATTACACTCGCCAACAAATGTATTTCCGTTGGCAAGTCTTTGGCAGGCATATATTTCACTTTTCGATTCATAAGAGAATACCACCTCCTTTTTACGTGTGACTTCTTTCACTCCGTGGCCGGTATTAAAAAGCAAATTGCCATTGGGCAGGACCCAAATATCGTTGCAATTTTCAGCCGGATATTCCCATTCGGGTTTGCCATTGGCCGAAACAATGAATACTTTCCCCTGGGTATAGTCGGTACAAACAAATGGAGGTACAATTCTTTTTTCGGCAATGCCTGTTCCGATAATGAATGAACCAAAGGCGGCGAAAGGGCTTACTTCTTTTGGTTGAGCAATATAATCGGCATAACTGTTTTGGATTCCAATGCTGCTGCAATCGATCAAATCGAAATAACCTTGATTGTTTACGACCGCTTTTTTAATTATCCCGGAATAGGCTTTATCAACAATTGGTTGGTATTCAGCTTTTGAAATGTAACCGTTATCGATTGATCGTTGAATAAGGTAAATAAACATGCCAGTACCCGAAGTTTCGTTCCAGTTTCCAGGCTCATTGCATTTATCGACTACCTGACACCACATTCCGGTTTTTGGATCCTGAGTATTTTTAAGCCCAACACATAACTTTTGCAAAGACGCCATAAGTTCCTTTCGGCCTGATTGATTTTCAGGAAGATAATCGAATACATCGGCAATAAGTACCGCAAACCAGCCAAGACCTTCACTCCATACTTCAGGAGCAAGACCGGTAGTTTTATCAGCCCATTTTGCAGTTTTGCTTTCATTCCAGCCATGAAGCAGCAATCCGTTTGGTTTCTGGCATTTCTCAATAATTAAAGTCATTTGCTTCACCACTTCACCGAATGTATAATCGCTGTCACCAATCACTTTACCGTAACGGGCAAGAAATATTTGCCCCATAAATACGCCATCGACCCAAACCTGATTACGGGCCCAATTGTCGGAAGCGTGCCAAAACAGACCGTTGCCCGCCCGAGGATATCCGTTAAAACCATTTCGGATTTGAGTAGCTGCTATTTTGTACTTTTCCAGTTTGGTCTGTTCGTACATAAACAGAATGGCATAACCAGGCAGGAAATTGTCAAGCGCATTGTTTTTAAAATCAGGAACATTCCCTGCATTATCAACTTGCTGATCGACATATCGTTTGATGTATCTAAAATAAACCGAATCGCCTGTGGCTTTCCACATTTTTTCCATGGCGAACATGATGTACCCAGCCTGCCAACTGAAATGATTGGATTGTCCAAGCCAATGAATGGTATCAGGATTGGGAAACCTGCGGATGAAATCGGTGGCCACACGCCCCGAAAAATTGTCTTTTGGCTGAGCTTTGGAGTTGAGCCCAGCCATCAGAAAGACAATCAATAACGAAATTTTCAATCCTTTTAAATACATGGTTTATTGTATGAATATCTACTTCATCAACTGAACGAAACCGAATTTGGCAATTGTAGCGCTTGTTGCATTGTGCGAAGTTACGGCAGTGCCAACATATAATAAAGTGGGCATCTTCAGCGTAAAGGTTGAAAAAAGTCTCCAGTTTTTATTGTCGTTACCAATGTAAGATTCGAATACATCGCCAGTACGTTTCAGGCGAATCCATGTATCAGGAAAAGCTACATCGAACTGATTGCCAGCAGTTTTAATGTCAGGATAGATAGCCTTCATTTCACCGGCCTTTTCAGAACGGTACTGAAATTCGCATCCTCCATTGTTTTTATTTCGCGGACTATTGTCAGGAAAAATCTGGTAATAGACATGCTGACTATTGTCTGTCAAATCGGTACGGGCCATTATTCCTGCTTTTGTATATTGATGGGCAGCGCTAAGACTTATTACCTGAACACACATATCGAAATCGCCTTTTAAGGGTTGGTAACTGAAATGAAATTCATCGCGTTTTCCCCAAACATCTGAGCCACCAGCGGTGATGTCAAACCCTTTCTCAGTAATATTCATCTTTCCTGCGATGGCAGGATTTCCAATGTCGGCTTGTTTAAGCTTACCCGCAGGAATTAATTTGTAAGTGTTTTTTACGCCCGATAAATTGCTTGTGCCAGCAATATCGTTGAGGAATAAAGTTCTGTCGATCTTAGCAAACTCTTTGAAATCAGCTTCACTGGCCTGACCGGGAAATGGCACATAAAAGTGATTTGGCTTATCGTGAGCATTTCTCCAAAACAGCACATAGGCAATCGGATAATCTTTTATGGCTGGCCAAATTGTTCCTGTCCACCATTTTGAATCGGTAAGTGACTCCATGCCAGTTTCGGATAGAATGGCAATTTTATTCCGTTCTTTAGCAAGAGGAAGAATAATACCCATTTCCTGTGCGATCGATTTCATGTACCTATCCTTTGCGGCAACTCCGCCCTGATATTCATCAAAACCAAGCAAATCAACGATTTCATCACCAGGGTAACGTTCAAGATAATCGGCAGTACTTTTCAATCCACTCCCGGTGGAATAGGCATATAGTATGTTATGAGCTCCCCTGGCCTGCAAATGATCGACGGTGTATTTCCACAAAGAAACATACTCATCGACCGAACACAGGTTTTTCCCCCACCAGAACCAACTGCCGGTATGCTCGTGCCAGGGCCTGAAAACTATTGGAATTAATTCACCTTTTTCATCCTTCAACGAAAGGATAAAATCGGCCAGCTTATCGAGAATTTTGACGAACTCTTCATTTTTTTCGCCACCAGGAAGTACACTTTTCACCACCTCTTTTGAAGATACATCCCAGGCATTTTTACCCGTAAGTGGATTGTTGCAATGCCAGCTTATTGTATTTATTCCGCCTTGAGCATTCACCCACTGAATTTTACTCTTCATGTTTTCAAAAACAACACCGTCGAGACTTGCCGGATTACCAAGTTCCAAATCGCCGAGTTCCCAACCGAAAACCGCAGGAAAATCACCAGTGGTTTGTTTTACATCCGAAACTCCATCAACATTCCACGAATGTCCGTAAACCAAATCGTCTTGGTGGCCGATCATAATACCTTTTTCAATCGATGATGACAATTTATTATAGAGTTTAACAGTCGCTTTTGTGGCCTTTTGGTCGGCTGGTTTTTGCGCGTTTGCCTGAGCGATGAATCCCAGGAAACAAATAAACAGGATCAAATAATTCTTCATGATGTTGATTAGTTTATAATTAATGTATTTACTGATTCGGGCAATAATTTAATGAAAGTCTGACCTTTTTTCGATTTGGCTAAATTCTTTTGAATGTTCCAATTGTTCGATTCAGTGGTAGTGACCATATCAACCGAATTACTGTTGTAGCCATCAACATCAACCGTTACCGGTACTTTTTTCATATTAATGAGCTGCATCACTTGTTTCCCGTCTTCATGAATTCCAGAAATGGCTAATATTTCAGGATCTGAACTCGTAGAGTGTACGATTTGTGTTCCCGCGTTGAGGTAATCGACCAAATGCCGGGTCACATAATACGATGGATATAATGTTTTCAGATCCATCGACATGATGCTGTAGTCGTTCTGCCAGGTCCAGTACATGGAAACCTCAACTTCAGCGTATTTCATCATACGGTGCGAGATTTTGGCAAACCGTAAACCGTAATCATAACTTTGAAACATGCCTTTTACTTTATGTGCTGCAGCATCAAAACCCAGTTCACTGCACCAAACCTGTTTATTCTGAGCTTTCGCAAAAGCGGCTACACGCTCAAATTCCGAATCAGGAATATTTTCAGACCACCAGCTATGAAAGCATAACGGACCAAGCGCCTTCCAGATGGTCGAGTCGGCCATAATCATGGTGGCAAACTCCACTGTTCCTTTGGTTTGCGCCGTATCAGCGAGCAAAAATTTAGTTTTTATCCCCGCGGCTTCAAATCGTACCATTGCCTTTTTAATAAAAGCAATAGTTGCCTGAGGTGAAAATTGAATTTGCCAGCCACCATCCGATTCATTGAATGAAAAATAATCAGCCTCAACTCCATAATCATTCTTCGCTTTTAAGAAAAAAGCAACCAGCATATCGAGTATTTCATCGTATGATTCGGGTTTAATTACCCGTTGATTACGTTTTTCCGGATCTATCACCAATACATTGGGAACATTCCATACAGAAACAGTGAATGATTTCACGCCAAATTCATATTTCATACGTTTCATCGACTCCAGCAGGCTGATTACCAGAGGTTGATCGTTTATTTTACTGCCTTTGTAGTTCGCATATTCTTCTTTTCTGAACTGCAAGGGAAGTGCAACTCTTACATATCCCGGTTTAAACTCTTTTAAGGTTTGCTCGCCAATGGCATCCCAGGCGCTGTTGGTTAACCGTGTCTGACAGTAGTTTGCGCCTACGGATTCTATTTTCTGACGTTTAATTTCTGGATACACCTTGACAGAAACTTTTTCCTGAGCAAAAAGAATTGAAGAGAAAAGGATCAACGCGAAGCTTATTAAAAGGCTTATTTTGTTTGTCATTGGTTCTGGTTTAGTTAAGTTTTTCGATCCGGGCAGCCCAACCTCCGCCTGGCGCCATTTGTATCTTCAGTTTATCTCCTGAAGTGATTTTGATGACTTCCTTTTTGTAGTCAGTCGCATCGCGATCGGCATTAATTCCGTCTTTAAATACTGTTGCCTGATAATTTCCGGCACCCAGAAATGAAAAATCGAGTGTGATTTCGCGCGGAGTCCAGTTACTCATTGCTCCCACAAACCATGTATCTCCTTTTTTGCGGGCAATGGCGGCAAATTCTCCAACTTTACCGTCGAGAGCCACTGTTTCATCAGTTGTTGTTGGGACTTTGGCAATAAAATCGGTGCATTCCTGCTCTTTCATATAAGTAGTAGGATTATCAGATAGCATTTGAAAAGGCGCTTCGTACATTACATACATAGCCAGTTGGTTGCATCGGGTTCCCATACTCATCGGCAAAGCATCAATCGGACGATAATTGGCTTTATTTGAATTGCGCATGGCACCCGGAGTATAATCCATTGGTCCGGCCATCATACGGATAAACGGAATGCTTACGGTATAACGAGGTTGATCTTCGGTAGCCCATTTGTAGTTTTCCAGGCCTTTCACCCCTTCGTATCCAACCACATTCGGATAAGTTCGTTGCAAACCTGTGGGTTTAAAAACTCCGTGATAATCAACGATTAACTGATATTCAGCTGCTTTTTTTGCGATTTCGTACAACGAAGCCACTGCAATCTGGTCGTCGCGGTCAACAAAATCAATCTTGAAACCTTTCACTCCCATTTTGGAGTACTTTGGAAATGCCTGGTCCATTTCAGTTGTAACGGCATACCATGAAGCCCAAAGAACCACACCGACACCTTTTTGCTTACCGTAGTCAACTATTTCCTGAATATTAATGTCAGGAGCAATCACTTCCAAAATATCAGTATGACTCGACCATCCCCAATCCATAACGATGTATTCCAATTTGTTAGCTGCTGCAAAATCGATGTAATATTTGTAAGTAGTTGTATTGTAACCAGCCTTAAAATCGACATGAGAAATGTTCCAGTCGCTCCACCAATCCCATGCAACCTGTCCGGGTTTGATCCATGAAGGATCAGCAATTCTTGATGGTGAAGCAAGTTTCTGAACCATATCGTTGTTCAGCAAATCTTTGTCTTGCGCACTAATAACCACCGCTCTCCATGGGAAATTTCGTGTTCCGCTGGTTTTTGCAATGTAATCGGCCCTTTTGGTCGGAATCAGATTCATATTCTGATAGCCACCCAACTTAGCTTCCAAAGGATAAGTTGCATAAACGCCCATAAATCCTTTTTTAGTTTGGTTCATATTCAGGTACATGCCCGGATAATCTTCCAGATCGGCTTCAAGGATAACTGCTTTTTTATTGTTGCCGACATCAACTAATAGCGGCAGGAAAGCAAGCGAATCGGTGGCAAATTTCGATATATTTATTTCTTTGTACAGGGCTTCAAACGAATGGTTGAATTTTTCACCACCCCGGTAATCCCACATGTACGGGATGAAAGCTTTGTAATCGGCAATGAAATTAAAATTAGCCTCTTCGTTTTTGATGATGATTTCACCGTTCATCTTCGTGGTGAAACGATAAGCCACGCCATCATTATACACCCTGAAAACTACACCATAATCACCCTTGCAATTAACTGTCAATTGATTGCATTGATCGGCAACGGTTGTTTTTTTGTACAAAACAGCATTAAAGGTTTGATCTATCTTCTCCGTTTTTGATGATGTTATTTTAGCCAGATCGCCCAACACTTCGCCACCTTCAAGATACAGGGCAATAGATGAAGGAGCAATTACCTGCTGCCCGTCGTGCTGAACCGACCAAACCATTTTTGCGCCAACTTCGAGTTTTAACGCGATTTTGTTGTCCGGAGATTTAATCTCAAAAACTTTACTTTTCTGAGCACTGAGTATTGTGGAACTCAGGAATAGAAGTACGAATAATCCGATTAATTTAGTTTTCATTTTATATAATTTAAGTTTTATATTTAACAAGGAAACTCCATTGGCCTGATCGGTATGCGTGATAGCTGACAAAACACCAATCATTTTTTTCCTATACAAAAGAGATGTTTGTCACCGCGCAGATATATTTTCCCATTACTTATGGCTGGAGATGCATTCATTCTTTCGCCGATTGAATTTTTTGCAACGGCTTCGAAGGTTGGACCAGGCTTTATCACCGTTATTACACCCTGGTCGTTTGGCATATAAACCAGGCCATTTGCTAAAACAGACGAAGAATATTGTTTGCCCAATTCTTCCACCCATAGAATCTTGCCGGTGGCAATTTCAATACAGTGAACTTTACCAGTGGTCATTGTGGTAAAAAGATAATCGTCAGTACAAACCGGAGATGGCACATAAAAAGCGCCTTCTTTGGATTGCCAAACTACATGGCTTTCAGTTACATCATCTTTCCCATCGGGTTTTATCGCCAATAAATGGCGTTGAGGCCAGGCACTGCTAATCAATACTAATCCTGTTTTTTTATTGTAAACCGGACTGGCACAGAAATCTTCAGACGGGCCATTTACAAACCAATATTTTGAGCCATCGTCAGGATTATAGGAAGCAACTTCCTTATTACCCAAAATAATCATCTGCATTTTACCTGCCATTTTCCTGAAAATTGGTGTACTAAAACTGTGGGCCGGATTTTTTTGCGATACTTTCCAAATTAACTTCCCGTCTGATCGACTCAAAGCAGCAACAAAAGAATCATCGCTTTTGCTATTGCCATTGATGATGACTTTGTCTTCGAATAGCGCTGGCGAACAACTGTACCCGTGAGGACTGGAAAATTTGCCGGGCCGTTGAATCCAGACCTGATTTCCCATGAAATCGTAAGCCGCCACTACCACATCATCCACGTCAAGAAAAGACACATAAACCAGGTTTCCGTCGGTAGCAGGTGTGCCGGAGGCAAAACTGTTGTCGCCGTGTTTGTTCTCGAATGCAGATTTTAGTACCGTTTTTTGCCACAATAAATCGCCGCTTTTACAATCATAACAAAGCAGAACTTTCTCCTGTGTTTCAGGTAAAGCTGTGATAGTAAAAAGCTTTTCTTCCCATACAATTGGCGAAGAATGGCCAATTCCCGGTATAGGGCTTTTCCATATTACATTGGTTATTGAATCCCACTTAACCGGCAAGTTGGTTTCGATACTGGTTCCGTCTCCATTGGGGCCACGCCAGTTGGGCCAGTTTTGTGCCTGTGTTTCTGTATTGGAGTTTATTATTAACAATGTGACAATAAAAATAAAAAATTTGAGATTGGTCATTATTTTAGCGTTTATGGTTTTATCTTATTAATTTTCAACTTATTTGCCATTCGGCTGATTCTTAACGGAAGATCGAATAACGTTTAAACAGTTTCCTGATTTTACTCAACAGTTTTTACAATATTAACTGATTTGATTGAATTGACTTCTATCGCCGCTTCTTTTAGTCCTTTTGAAACCGCCGTCAAACGTATATTTCCGGTTTTTCTGGTCGATTGGATGACTGCCAGCGCAAGTCCGTTGAAAGCATTGCGCTTTTTGCTTTGCATTTGGGTTTTGTCCTGAGGGTTACCATTATCAGTACCTTTCAGAATTCCTTCGCCTTCAACTTTAAATTCGATCAGGTTACTGGCATCAGGAACAACGAATCCATTTTCATCGACAATTTCAACTTTAATATTTGCAACGTCGTGGGCGTCGGCATCCATTTCATTCCGGTCGGCTGATATCCGGATTGCCACAGGTTTGGAAGTGGTGTGTATTTCTTCGGTGACTACTTTCCCGCCTTTTTTCCCAACTACTTTCAGAATGCCCGGTTCGTATGGTACATCCCAACTCAAATGCAAATCGGAGGTTGTTGCCGGAATAAAAGGTTTTTCATAAGCATTCCAGGCTACCGAAACGCCCTGCTGCGGAAAAATGGCAGACTTTACACCGAAAGACTTTCCATTCAGGAAAAGTTCGACACTATCGCAATTCGAATAGGCAATTACTGAAATAACCTCACCTTCATGGCCTTTCCAGTTCCAATGCGGAAAAACGTGAACCATCGGCTTTTTAGTCCACTGGCTTTGGTAAAAATAGAAACCGTCTTTTGGAAAACCACAAAGGTCGATCACTCCTGAACTTGAATTCTTATTGGGCCAGCGTGCTTCTCCCAGGTAATCGATGCCTGTCCACATAAAATCGCCTATCACATAATCATTTACTGCAGTAAATTTCCACAATTGTTCAGCCTGAATCATGTTTTTACGGTAATCTCTTGGGCGACCGGGACGATTATCAGACTTGTCGGTTTGAAGTGAATATTGTCCCCGAATACCCGGAACAGAAACATTTTCAGTACCAATCATTTTCCAGTTCGGATGGTCGTGCCTGTCAATGCTGTAATATAATTCCCGTCGTTCGAGCCAACGGTCAACATAGTTGTATCCAACGATATCCTGCATTTCGAGGAAAGGAAGTTTTGCAGGGCCGTCGCCGGCAGCAATCCGGTCGTTCGCCTGGGTTACCGGTCGTGTTGGATCTTCTTTGTGGAAAGTGTCCATTAATTTCCGGAGTGTTTCGCTGCCATTTTCTTTTACCTGATCAGGAACTTCATTGCCAGCGCTCCAAATCACAACCGATGGATGGTTGCGGTCGCGGTGGATCATCGATATCAAATCAGACTTCCAGTTTGCCTCGAAATATTTGTGGTAGCCGAATTCCGGAGCTTTTGACTCAAGCCATTCATCAAATATTTCGTCCATTACCAGGAAGCCCATTTTATCGCAAAGGTCCAAAAATTCGGGAGCTGGCGGATTGTGCGATGTACGGATGGCATTGCAACCCATTTCCTTTAACGTCTGTAATCGTCGAACCCACGCCTGTTCAGGAACTGCTGCCCCCAGACAACCGGCATCGTGGTGCAAACACACACCATTCATTTTTACATGCTTTCCGTTCAGCAGAAAACCTTTGTCTTTATCGAATTCTATTTTCCTAATTCCAAAAGTTGAAGAATAGTTGTCAACTTCTTTTTTCCCTTCCAAAAGATATGATTTCAAGGTATATAAAGCAGGATTGTCGATTGACCACAGCGAAGGCGAAGTGACTTTAAGGATTTGTTCTATTTCTTCTTTTCCTGAAGCAGAGATTGAAACAGGAGTTTCGACCGTTGCTATTTCTATGCCTAAACCATCTCTGACCACCAATCGCAAAACCATTTTTTTAGGAATGGAAAGTTTATTTTCAATTTTAGTACGGATCGAAATTGTTGCAGAAGTTGAATCGACCTGTGGTGTTGTAATGTAAGTTCCCCATTGAGCGATATGAACAGGATTGGTAATATTCAGCCAAACATGGCGGTAAATTCCTGAACCGGTGTACCATCGGCTGCTGAGTTGAAGCGAATTATCGACCCTGACCGCGATAGTATTTTTTCCTTTTTTTAGGTAAGGAGTCAAATCGTAGGAGAAACCGGTATATCCATAAACATGTTTACCCAGATGCTGCCCGTTGATCCAGACATCGCTGTTCATATAAACGCCATCAAATACAATGCTGAATTGCTGGTCTTTCCTCATTTCAGGCAAGCTAAATTCCTTCCGGTACCAACCGATTCCCATTGGAAGATAACCTCCGGAACCTTGAGAGGTGGCATCTTCTTTAAATTCACCTTCGATGCTCCAATCATGAGGCAGATTGAGCATTCGCCATTTGGTATCATCAAAATCAGTTTTTTCGGCATCTTTCGTATCCGATTGAATGAATTTCCAATTGTAATCCATCAACAAATGCTGGCGGGTTTGTGGTACAACAGCCCAAACATTTGCGGTTAGAATCTGTATTAATACCAGAATGTGAATGATAAATGATTTTTTCATTTTTACAGTTTTTTAATAAAGTATTTACTCTCCAAACCTGAAATAAAGCGTACCACTTAAAGTTTCACCGTTATAGCTATTTTTCTGACCTTGCGGTCCTTCGGCTTCAGCCGATGAAAACTTGGTGCCAATACCACTTATCCCATGTAAAAAGGAAATATTGCCTGAAGGAAAAGGTGGGTTCACAGTTCCTCTTACTCCTTTGGAATATTTAGCTGGTTCAGGAGTAAACAGGTGAAGGAACAAATCGCTTGTTGCCGATACAACAGTGATTGGCAACTCTTTGGTCTGCAACTCAACTGCATAGAAGTTGGAATAGTAGCCTTTAAATTCAGGGTAATCCCATGTTTGCCCGGTAATTGTATTGTTATAGGCCTTGTCGAAAAGACCAAACTGCACCCCTTTTAACCGGTTTTTCCAAACATGGAAAGGGCCATTAGCTAAAAGTGTAGCTCCTTTAACAAGGGTTTCAGGATAGGAGAAAGTTATTCCTGCATAATCCAATAAACCATTAGGCTGATAATCGTAATCGAGTTGCAGCCATCCGCCAGGTAACATGGTAAATTTAGCATGACAGGGGCTATCATAAATAAGCTCAACTATCTGTTTATTATCCAGTGCATAATGCTTCATCTGCTTAAAATCAGCGGTGAAACCTGCGAATTGAATTCCATTGCTGAAAGAAATAGCTTTACTATTATTCTGAACTCCTGTAATTAGTCCGGTATTTTTATTGAAAGTAATTTCTGTTTTTCCTGAAGAAAGAACCAAAATACTATCGTGTTCCGTTGCTGTTACTTTATCCTGATTCGTCTTTACCAATCTTGAAATGAAATCTTTGGGTTTGGTAATATTCCACGACCATACATTAATAGGACGGCCATACTGGTCAGTAGCAGTAACATACAGCACATCATAAGTTTTCCAGTCGGAAGGAAGATTCAGGTTAAGGAAACCACTTTCGCCAACAGCAATATCAGGTGATTGAATATTTCCAATTTGTTTTTCATTTTCTAATTTTGGGAAGGTTTTCCCGAACTTTGCCAATTCAAATGCATAGGTACATAGCTTTAAATTGGTGTATAAATACCGGTTGGTCACCTCAAGTTTTCCATTGAATTCGGAATTAATAACTGTTTCTTTAAAATGTACAGGCGACCAAATTTCTTTAACAGTGTAAAAACTCCCTTCTTTTTCGTGGTAAGGACCAAGAATTCCATCGGGAGCTGCATTCCCTTTCGTGTCAATAGAATCATGCAAGTCCCTGCGCTCAACACCTTCATCCGCAAATACCCAAAGAAATGCACCAGCCGCCAAAGGTGATGACATCATCAGATTCCACTGGTCATCAAGACCCGCTCCATGACCTCCATCGAACAAACCATGTAAAAATTCGGTCGGGAAAAATATCTCCTTACCTTTGGTCAAGGCATTTTCTACATAATTATATTTGGGATAGTGTTTTGTATTTGTTCCATTTACAATTGACCAGGGTTCAATAACCGTTCTTTTCTGCGGGTCATAAAGAGCATAATCCCCACGTACTTCTTTGTTAAAACCACCCTCGTTCCCGTTGTCCCACAAAACGATAGAAGGATGATTAACGTCGCGTTCAACCACCTGTTTCACCAACCGTTGAGCAGTAGGTGTATCATAAAAAGCCTGCCATCCGGCCAGCTCATCGAGCACAAACATGCCCATTGAGTCGCAAACATCCAGAAAGTACTGATCGGGCGGATAATGGCTCATCCTTACCGCGTTCATATTCATATCCTTCATCAGGTTAACATCGTCAATGGCCAATTGCTTGCTGCTTGTACGGCCTGATGAAGGCCAGAAAGTGTGGCGGCAAACTCCCCTGAACATTATTTTCTGACCGTTCACATAAATTCCATCACCTTCTTTTAGTTCTACCGTGCGGAAACCAAACTTTTGGATGATTTGATGAAGGGCTTTTTTCCCATCATTTAGAGTCACTACTACCTGATACCTGTTGGGAAATTCCGGGTTCCACAAAGCAGGATTTTTAAATGTCCCTTTCAGGATGGTTTTATTTGTGTTACCATCAATGTTCGAAACGAGAGCTGATCCAAAAGGCTTACCATTTATTGTTTGCAATTGAGCCTCTATTGTTTTAGCGCTGCCAATACCTTCAGTATAAACGTCCATATAAAATGAACCATCCGCTTTGGCATCGATGGCAACGCGATCAATAAATTGCACCGGCACAGCTTCCAGATAAACCGGACGGAATATGCCACCAAATACCCAGTAGTCAGATTTCCGTTCAGCTCTGTTGATGCTTTCGTTCGTTGATTCCTTGCTTACAGTCACTTCCAGGAGGTTCGACGCACCGAAATTAAGCAGGTCAGTAATATCGTATTTAAAGCGGTAGAATGCTCCCTGATGGATCGCACCTGCCGACTTTCCATTGATTTTCACCTCGGTATCTGTCATCGAACCCTCGAAAACAATGTAAATATTTTTTTTGTTCCAGTTTTTGGAAACGGTAAACTCATATTTATAAAGCCCCTTTTCGTTGGCATCCATATCCGTGTTTCCATAGATATAAGTGCCGAAGCCCTGCAACTCCCAGTTGGAAGGAACAGCAATCTTGCTCCATTTGCCGCTATTCATACCATGTGTACAAAAGAAATCCCACTGAACAGTACGGTCCTTGTCAAGTCCTGACAAATATTGAACTTCAGTTTTTTGTGCATTTACAGTAATAAAAGCAAAAAAGATGATGGTAAAAAATAAAGCTACTTTCATGTGTTAGTCTATTAAATATTGAATTTTGTATAGGTAATATTCTCAATAATATTTGCGATGGGAGAAATTTCACAATAGATAATGCCTTCGGGCAAATCTATTCCACTTTCACTGCCTGTTTCAACCTTATGTCTGCTGAAGAGGCGCCAACCCGAACTTCAATGCTGTCGCGTTCAACCTGCCAGTCATTTTTACTGATGTCCCAGTAAGCCAAACGTTTCGCATCCAGTGGAATTGACACGGTCTTGCGTTCGCCTGCTTTTATATTTACACGCTGGAATCCCTTGAGTTCCTGAATTGGACGTCCAACCTGCGAATTGAGGTGTTTGACATAGAGCTGTACCACTTCATCGCCATCACGCTTACCGGTGTTTTCCACATCCACATTTACTGTGATTGAACCATTTTTGGCAAGGTTCACGTCGCTGGTTTTAAGGTTCGACCATGCGAATGTAGTGAAGCTCAAACCGAAGCCAAAAGGATAGAGCGGTTCATCTTTGAAATACATGTAGGTTCTTCCATTTCTGATATTATAATCCAGCATTTCAGGCAACTGATCCAATGATTTTGGCCAGGTTTGTACCAAACGTCCGGCTGGGTTGTAGTCGCCAAACAGCACATCGGCCAGAGCATTGCCTTCTTCCTGACTGCTGTGAGCCATGTGTACAATCGCGGGCACATTTTTCTGAGTCCAGTTGATGGCGTAAGGGAAACTGCTTTTAAGCACGACTATTGTCTTTGGATTGGCAGCCAATATTTGTTTAATGAGTTCTTCCTGAGCGCCAAGAGTGATGATTTTGCGATCCAAATCTTCACGCCCTTCGTCCGGACCAGAAATCTTCTTCCAGCCATTGTCGAGATTGGGGTTGTTACCCACACAAACAATGGCTACATCCGACGATTTCGCCAGATTAACCGCTGCAGCAACATCGTCACCCAAAGCGAACTGCACCTTAACTTTTTTTCCTACTTTGTCTTTTACACCAGCCAAAGGTGTTACTGAATAGGGCGGCTCAGAACTGTACCAATCGAATACGACCTGATCAGCACGCGGTCCAATCATCGCGATTGACTTGATTGTTTTTTTATTCAAGGGTAAAAGATCTCCTGTGTTTTTCAGGAGTACGATTGATTCCTGAGTCGCCAATCGAACTACATCCTTGTTTTTCTGTGTATTCCAGGGTTTGATTTCCGAAGTGTCTTTCCCAATTTTGGCGTAAGGAACCCGATCAGCAGGATCTAACAATCCCAACCTTATAAAAACCCGCAATGTGCCTTTGATGTCCTCGTCAAGTCGTTTCTCGGTCAGCAAACCTTCTTCGATGGCTTTTTTTACGGGTGCTTCATAATTTTTGTCGAGGTATTGGTTAATGCCGGCATTGACTGTGCCAGCACCAGCCTGAGTTGTATTTTCATAGTATTTCTGCGAGCCGGTTAAGTTTTTGAATCCTCCTGCATCCGTGCAAATCACGCCATCAACACCCCATTGTTTGACCGTGACCGCCTCAATCATCGGGCTTACAGTGCATGGAATGCCGTTATATAGATTATAAGATGTCATGAAGCACTTTGCTCCCCCTTCAACAAAACCCATGTGAAAAGGAAGCGAATAGTATTCATAGAAAAGGCGTGTATCAAAATTCGAAGATGTTTCGGTACGTTTATCTTCATTGCTGTTGGCAAAGAAATGTTTCAAAAGCGAAGCGCTGAGCCAGTATTTGGAATCGTCACCCTGAAGTCCCTTAATCATTGCAACAGACATTACGCCATTGAAATATGCATCTTCTCCGAAACATTCTTCGGTGCGTCCCCAACGAGGATCACGACCCAAATCAGCATTGGGTGCCCGGATGATCAAACCTCCACGGCCATATTGAGGACTTTGGTAAACGTAACGTGCTTCGTACCCTTCGATGGCGCCTGCCTGACGGATGATTTCGGGATCCCAGGTTTCGCCCATACCGTATGACTGCGGAAATGTTGTTGTGGTAACGGCACCCCGCCGTCCCCAACCGCCGGGCGCTCCCTGAGCCAGACCATGCAGTCCTTCAACATGTCCCATCTTTTTAATGCCCAAACGCGCCACACCTGGCGTCGAACTTAGAAACGCAACTTTTTCATCCAGCATCATCAAAGAAACAATATTGCTAACCCGCTGCTCAATAGGCATATCGGGGTTTTGGAAAGGATAGGTTTGTTGATCAGTTTTTTGACCATAGGCAATTCCAGAAGCAAAAAGAAAAACGAAAAGGATGATTTCTTTTAATTTACTGATGGTTAATTGGTTGGTTAGATAGGTTTTCATTTGGGTTTATAGTTTATGTTCTATTCTTTGATTTATTAACAAGTTATTTATCTCAGTTATTCTTTGCTGTTTGATTCAGATGACGGATCAGCAGACAAATATTAAATTGGTTTTAACCTCATCTTATTGGGCTAAATTACTGATTTTCAATCATTATTCAACCGTTAATTTCAGTCAACGGCAAAGGATACTAGCTCTTTATCGTATAACAAAAGTAGTCCTCAGCACGACTTGTTTAGCCCCAATCTCTGGTCCGCCCCAATCGGTTTCGTCGCCATTACGGATGCACAAAAGCTTGAATGTTTCATTTTCATATTGTGCTTCTTCGACCTTCAGGTGCTGCCACGCTTTGACGGCGTTAGCGCCAAGAGGTTTAATTGTAAAAAGGACAAAGTGTTCCAATCAGCAGGAATTCGTTTTCACCCAGTTGCACAATCATGGCTTTGCTGATCGGCTTTGCACTGGGTTGCACGATGTTCCTTCTTGTGGCACCAAAACTCACCTTAACCTCCCATGCGCCCAGGTCGATGGTATGTTCAGCATGGTCTTCACGCTCAACCACCGATTTGATTTTTCCTTCAAAGCTCCATTTGGCCAGTTCACGCATCTATGATACTCCCCAAAATTAGGACAATAAGTTAAGATATAAATTGATCATCTTTAAAATTAAAATTTAAGTCCACAACACGAAGGAAGTTTAGTAACCTGTGTTCGATATATTAGTTTCTGAAAATCAACCACATAAAAAGATTGAATTCGATATTGCCCCCATTATTCCCTAAACTTGGGACTTTGCATCCTGCAAGTTCTAAAAAAAAAACAATCTTTAAAGAACAAAAAATAGGAATTTCAGCATCCGAAACTCCCTTCCCTCATTGGGGAAGGGCAGGCGATGGGGCGATTATACAAATTTCGTACAACCAATTTTATAGCGAACTCAGTTTAGAAAGGAGTTTAAAGCCAA
This sequence comes from Prolixibacteraceae bacterium, assembly GCA_035648135.1. GTDB lineage: Bacteria > Bacteroidota > Bacteroidia > Bacteroidales > Prolixibacteraceae > Aquipluma. The sequence goes on along the minus strand of DASRMB010000074.1, from coordinate 81,528 downwards.
GATTGTTTTATAGTTGCTCAAAGAGCAAGTCACCTTAGAGGTTTTAGCCAGGAAGTACGAACTCGCCCCACTCCGGATTTCTACATGGAAATCTCAAGCATTGAAAAACTTTGGAAATCTATTTTCTGCTGATTCAGTGGATCAAAAAGATAAAGGAGTAGAAACCCACATCTTGTATGCCCGGATTGGTCAGTTAAAAGTTGAGAATGATTTGTTGAAAAAAAGCTACAATGATCAGTCCTGAGCAATGAAAATGTATGATTGAACATTGCTGTCCTTTTTTGAGTATTTCAACACAATGACAGTTGCTCACACTTGCGAGAAGTAGTTTTTACGATATTCCAACGGGAGAGTCTGAAGAGAATCTGGCGATCATGCGCCATTTAGATGAGCAGTATTTATTGTCTCAACAATGGGGAGTAGTATAATTCTATGAGTACAAAATATTTTTCTAACGGCGATGTCAATGCTTATTTTAATCCCTACGAAAACCCTAATAAGGCAATTATGAATTACATGAATGTGCTGAACGATTTCACCATCAGAATAAAACAGACAACTACAAAAAAAATTACACGTCCAATAAAAGCAAATAAAAATAAGCTGCCACGTCCATCATTTTCTAAATAAATCCTTTTTGTATTGCATAAAAAGCTAACATCAACGACCAGTTTTAATCAGGCGAAAGAGATTCCTCTATTTTAAATTACTGCAAGATAAACAACAGCGGCAATTACAGCTCCAATAACAGGTCCGGCAATTGGTATCCAGGCATATCCCCAGTCGCTGCCACCTTTGGTTTTTATCGGGACGAGCGAATGAATAATCCGGGGACCAAGATCACGGGCAGGGTTGATCGCATAGCCTGTTAATCCTCCAAGGCTCATACCAATTGCTACAACCAATAATGCAACAGGAAGCGCTCCCATCGATCCCAATCCAATTTTCACCTCTCCCATATCAGAAGATTTAAACTCCGGAACGGCAATTAATAAAACCACTAAAATCAGGACAAAGGTTCCGACAACTTCGCTTAGTAAATTACGGGGAGTATTTTTTATGGCAGGTGATGTACAAAATGTACCTTTTATTGTCCCGGGATCTTCTGTAAGATTATAATGGTCGGCAAAAAGCATCCATGTTAAAAAAGCTCCGGACATAGCGCCAAGCAATTGAGCCAGAATATATAAAGGTGCATTAGCCCATGGAAATTTTCCGGCAACTGCCAATCCAATTGTTACTGCAGGATTTAAATGTGCCCCGCTTGACGGACCTGCGACGATAACTCCAAGGAAAACACCCAGACCCCAGCCAAATGAGATTAACATCCAGTCGGCGCCTTTGGCAAAGCTTCCTTTCAATGAACTATTGGCACAAACTCCGTTTCCCATCAGTAGTAGTATAAATGTGCCCAGGTATTCTGCAACAAGTGGATTCATTGAATCTAATTAATGTGTGAGATATTGAATTTAATTATCAACCTGACGATTTGATTTTCAGGTTAAAATATAACCAGCTGCATATTCAGTATACAATCGTACTTGTTCATTTCTCCATTTTCTTCTGTATCCCAATTCATCAGCCATAAGAACTGCCACCTGCGGAGCTATTGCAATACTTGCCCTTGCATCAAGTAAAAGAGCTCTTGTTCTTCGTGCAAGGACATCCTCAATGGTGCGTGCCATTTCTTCGCGAACTGCCCAGACTACCTCAACCTTCAGATAGGGTAAATCCGGATGGAGCTTTTCTCCAAGTTGAGGATCCTCATCAATCATTGACTTTATCTTTGGAACATCAGAACCATAAACATATAAATGCCCGTAATTTTTGTGATTTTTTTTATATCCATGGATGGGCATATTTTTGGTTACACATTCCTTATCATCGAGCCCACCCAGAAGGATTGCCTTATCAACAATATCTTCGCCCATCTTACGGTAGGTTGTCCACTTCCCGCCAATCATGGTAATTAAGCCAGACTGGGAAATAATTAACCTGTGACTTCGCGATATTTCCTTGGTTTCCTGAATTTTATCTTCAGGAGCTGCCAGCGGCCGTAAACCGGCAAAAATGCTTAATACGTCTTTTCGCCGGGGTTTTTTGGTCAGGTATTTCGCGGCAGTACTGAGAATAAATTTGATTTCCTCTTCCAGCGCCCTCGGTTCAATTTCCGGATTATCAACCAATGTATCAGTAGTGCCAACCACCACTTTCCCATGCCATGGAACAGCAAACAACACGCGTCCATCGGCGGTTTTGGGAATCATTATCGCTGATTTGCCCTGAAGGAACGACTGGTCGAGAATAATATGGATGCCCTGACTTGGCACCACCGTCTTTTTATGGTTAGGTTCATCCATGCTGTTAATCGAATCGACAAAAATACCGGTTGCATTGACAACTACTTTTGCTTTTATTGAATATGATTTGTTCGTTTCGGAATCAAAACATTGGACACCTGAAATCATACCATCCTCATTTTTGATTAATCCGCTTACACCGCAATTATTCAATACATATCCACCATTATCAGTAATGGTTTGAGCCAGACTAATTGCCAGCCTTGAATCATCAAACTGACCATCGTGATAAATTACACCGCCTTTTAAATCCTTTTCAACAAGGTTGGGGATGGCCTTCATCGTTTCCTCTTTCGAAATATGAATAGAAGGACCCAATCCCAGTTTCCCGGCCATCATATCATATACTTTTAATCCGACGGTATAAAACGGACCGTCCCACCATTCATAATTTGGAATTATAAACTTTTGATTTTGTACCAGATGAGGGGCATTTTGCAAAAGCAGTCCTCTTTCGTTAAGGGCTTCCAAAACCATGGCAATATCGCCGGCGGCCAGATAACGAACCCCACCATGAACCAGTTTGGTGCTTCGTGAAGAAGTACCCTTGGCGAAATCGTATTTTTCGAGAACCAAGGTTTCAAAACCCCTCGATGCAGCATCGACTCCGGCACCAAGTCCGGTTGCACCGCCACCGATTACAACAATATCCCAGATTTTATTGGGTGAAGACTGAATTGCCCTTAATGATTCTGATCGTTTCATTTTTTTATTTTTAATTTATGCTCTGAGTATCCAAATCTATCCAGTGTTTTGTCCTTTCAACTGCCTTAGACCACAATGCTTTAAGTTTTTCTGTTTCTTCCTTATTAATCGATGGTTGAAACACTTTATCCACGTGCCATTTTTCCTGAAGCTCCTCAATTTTCCACATTCCAACAGCCAGACCCGCCAGATAAGCAACCCCAAGAGCTGTAGTTTCGACGTTTGTTGATCTTACAAGGTCAATCTCTGATATATCAGCCTGAAACTGAAGCATCAGATTATTGGCTGCTGCACCACCATCAACGCGTAATCCGGCGATAGATTCTCCTGAATCCTTTTTCATTGTTTCAATTACTTCATTTACCTGGAAACAGATACTTTCGAGGGCTGCCCTGGTCACATGAGCTTTGGTTGTTCCGCGCGTAATTCCGAAGATAGAGCCCCGTGCGTATGGATCCCAATGTGGCGCCCCAAGTCCTGTCAGTGACGGAACAAAAACGACACCTCCACTATCTTCCACCTGATTAGCCAATGCTTCACTGTCAGGAGCTTCATCGAAAAATTCAAGTCCATCGCGAAGCCACTGAATAACTGCACCACCCATAAAAACACTGCCTTCAAGGGCATAAGTAACTTCATTCCCGATTTGCCAGCCAATGGTCGTTAAAAGTTTGTAATTCGAGACAATTGCTTTCGAACCGGTATTCATCACCAGAAAACAGCCTGTTCCGTAGGTGCATTTGGCCATGCCTTCGCTGGTACACATCTGACCAAACAAGGCTGCCTGCTGATCGCCGGCGATACCGGCAATGGGAACACCATTTATTTCTTCGATATCGGTAACCATACCATTTACATGACTTGATGCAACAACTTCGGGAAGTAAGGATGCCGGAATATCAAAAATCTTCAGTAATTCTTCATCCCATTTCAGGGTATGAATATTAAACAACATGGTACGGCTGGCATTGGAAACGTCGGTAATATGCAGGTTCCCATTGGTCAGATTCCAGATTACCCAGGTATCGGTGGTGCCAAAAGCCAATTCACCTTTTAATGCACGTTCTTTTACGCCTTCCACATGATCCAGAATCCATCTTATTTTGGAAGCCGAGAAATAAGCATCGATTAACAAACCTGTTTTTTTAGTAATAATTTTTTCTGAACCTGCCGCTTTTAATCCGGTGCAAAAATCAGCAGTACGCCTGTCCTGCCAAACGATGGCATGAAATACCGGGATGCCTGTTTTTCGGTCCCAAACAACAGTTGTTTCGCGCTGATTGGTAATAGCAAGTGCCGCAATCTTGCCTCCTGAAATTCCACTTTTTTCGATTACTTTCCGGATGGCCTGTTTTGTTTTACGGTATATTTCTTCAGCATCGTGCTCTACCCAGCCGGGATTTGGGAAGTATTGTTTATGATCGATGTTCTTCTGTGCGATCATACTGCCTTCATTATCAAATAAAACAGCTTTCGTTGCCGTCGTACTCTGATCGATTGACAAGATATATTTTTGCATAATTCCAACCTGTTAGTTACGGGTTAAACACATTTTATTTAATCAAACGCTTGACTATTGCCAACAATATACAAAATATGGAAATTGGAAATTACGGAATTCAAATGGATGTAGCAAATATGTTTGGGCTGGGTTCATTAATTTCAATTCCTCGTGCCACGGAGTGGTTCAATCTGAATAACCATAGGTGTTTAACCCACGGAGGCGAGAACTACAAAACATCAGCCATGAAGTGGTTGAACTTTGAAAAAACATTATTCAGCCCATTTTATGGCTGATAATGTGCGTATTACCTTTTTTGTGGGTTTTCACCGTTCGACTGAGCTCACGCCGAAGCCCACGGTTATTGAAATATTATCCTTGTCAGGGTAATGAAAAATGATCGCATGAGAAAAACAATAATGCAATCTATTAATTCTACGTTAAAAGATTCAATTCAGCAAACAATTTTTCAGCTTTTTCACCCCGTCCATAAAGCGAGAAAGCTGAAAAATCAACCTTTCCCTTTATGAATTCGGGGTAAAATAGGTTGATTTTCAAATGTGTTAACGTAGAATTAGTAATTGGCTTTAGTTGAAGTCTAACCTTTCCGATTGAAAACAGATTAACCGTTTCAACTAAACAGATTTTTCTCATCAAGAAAAACCCTTCGATTTTGTATTCAAGTCTGGCTATATTCCAAATTTACACGAAATAGAATTATTCAATAACGAGGGTTTAAATTCATTCCAGACAAGAAAGTTTTTGAGGATATTGATTCAGTTAATGAAGTATTTTACATACGACAATAGAACCCCAGCTTAAACGCATTGGGAATAATTGCAATCTTGATTCAATAGATAGATCTTAATCAATTAAATTGATAAATTAGCTGAAAATATTATAATGTGATTTACAGCAAGTTTTAATATCGTGTTTGTAATATCGATGATTAGTATATTTTAATACCCTAATTATTAAAATTAAAAAATCGTAATGCTTGAATTTCATTCTATAATTAAAGAGTCTCACTTTTATGAGATAACACTGTCGATATTAATCGCTTTCATTATAACTTACTACTCAATTCCTCAAGTTGTCAAAGTGTCTTTAATGAAAAAATTATTTGATACCCCGAATGAGAGAAAATTAGCAGTAAGAAGAGTTGTGCCAACTCTAGGAGGTCTTATTATTTTTATAGCCACAATAATTACATTTCTTATAGTCAATTCAGATAGTTCTCTAGAAATAAATTCAATAATTGGTATCTCCATCATTATTGCCTTTGTTGGAATTAAAGATGACTTAGTTGGTATTTCGGCAAAGAGTAAACTCACAATCCAACTATTAACTTTTACATATACTACCATTTGGCTGAATATTAGAATTTTAAGTTTTAATGGATTTTTAGGAATACATGAGCTAACTTATCTCACAAGTATCATATTCACTATTCTTTTATCTCTTATGCTATTAAATTCAATTAATCTGATTGATGGCATCGATGGATTATTCGGGTCTATTAGTCTTATAATAAGTGTGTGTTTTGGCATCATATTTTTGGGGAGTGAAAATCAATCTTACTCATTTATTAATTTTGCTTTAGCAGGTAGTCTAATCGCATTTCTATTTTTCAATATCTTTGGTAAAATCAATAAAATATTTGCTGGAGATACAGGAACTTTTTTCGTAGGATTCATATTGACAATTAGTGCAATTAAATCAATTAACATAGTTATTGTTCCAAATTCTACTATTATTAGCTTATTTTTACTTCCTCTATTTGATACTATTCGTGTTTTTATAATACGCATATACTTAGGAAGGAGTCCTTTTAATCCTGACATGAATCATATTCATCATATACTATTAAAAAAGACGTCAAATCATTTAATTACAACATTGATCTTGGTAATGTATAGTCTTATCTGTTTTGTAACTGTGAGTTTTATTCCAATTGAGCCAACTTTCACAATAATAATATTATTTATATTTTTTGTATTAACTGCATACTACTTAAACAAAAGCACATTACAAAAAACAGTTAAAAAAAGTAAAAAGGAGTCAATCCAAATGCCAAAACTTGATTTATTGGAATTACATTATGCACTAGGCTTAAAGCAAAATCCATTTTCTAATTTCTCAGCAGAGCAAGAAATTGATTATCTTGATGATATATACTATAGTCCAAAGTATTTTCAACCATTATTTTCTGATATTAAGACTGGTCATACTAGATTTATTCTAGGTGCAAGAGGGAGTGGGAAAACAGCCCTTTTAATAAAATTAAAAAAACAATTAGATAAGAATAATGTATTTTCCATTATTATAGATGATTACGAGGGAATTCCAACAGAAAATAATAGCAAATTCTTTTTGGAAAATACAATAAGAAAGATTGTTACCGGATATTGTTTTTCAATTATAAATTCTCCAATTCTTTTAAAAAGATTGAAAAAAAACGAAAAAGAAAAATTAACTTTTTTTATTGAAAATTTTTTCGATCCAATTACAAAAAAAGAATTTGAGAATTATGTGAATATTACTTCTAATTATAAATCGAGAAATTTTTGGATAAGAATTTGTAATTATCTACTAAAACCGTTTAATTCTGCATTGTCATTAGGAATTGAAATTGGTGGAGATGTTGTAAAGAAATCAATCGGATTAGACACTTTCAATACAACGATGGTATATAAAGACTATTTAAAGGAGTTTAAGGAATATATCCCAAACAAAACATTATTTTTAGAAAGCGCCAATTACTCAGCGTATAAAGATATTCTATGTGATTTATCAAAGATTATTAAAAATAGCGGTTTTGAACAGGTTGTTATTATGTATGATAAAATTGACGAATATAAATACCTTGGAGGAGATATAACCCAAATAACAAAGTTTTTAAATGAAATATTAAGGGATACTAATTTATTACTAAATAGAGATTTTGGGTTGGTTTTTAGTATCTGGAGTGAGTTGAAATCTGATTTGAGCAAAATCGGTGTAAGGTTTGATAAGATTAGTCCTATTGATGTGACTTGGAATAATAGTGAACTAGAGGACATCATAAATGTAAGATTAAATTATTCCAGCATCAAACCTCAAAATTCAATAAAATTTGAAGATATTCTTGCAGATCCCAGAAGTTCTGAAGATATTATTTCTATTTCCGATAAATCTCCAAGAGACTTATTGAAATTAATTTTCACGATTTATTACGAGCAAGCTGATATTGATAATAGATCATCATATTTATCTATTCTTGCGATAAGGAAGGGTATTTTGAAATTTATTTCAGATTATGAATATTACTCAATACTTCCGCAGATCAATAATAAAGATGATATTTTAAAAAGTCTATCAAAGATTTTATATTGTGGAAAACTTACGTTCAAAGTCAGTGATATATCTCAAGATTTAAATATTTCGATTCCAACAGCCAATGGTTTAATAAAGAATCTCATTATACATGGAATTATAATAGAATTAAATCAAACAAGAGGTAATGCTAAAATATTTGAAATTATCGACCCCAAAATTGTATGGCTAATAAAAAATCAAATTAATCCATGGGGTCGCTAATACGTATTATTTCAAAACAATCCGTCCCCTCTAAAAACAAAAAGCCTCACAAATCAATGATTTGCAAGGCTTTAATGTTTGTTTGGTGACCCCAACCGGGGAGGTGTCGAACTTTTTGATCGATGATTATGAAGCTGTTTTGAAATTTAAGATACTTCAAAAGGCTGCTCCTTATTATCCACATGCACCACTTCGATAGTTATACCGCCATTCTCGATATGATTGAAATCAACTTGTGCCTCAGCATGTCCGTTTATGTTACGTGGCCACTTCATCGTACCTTTTGCGAACTAAGGCTGCTTCCAGTCATGCTGGAGGTTCTTATGCGCTCAATCATTAGGTCGGTAAAGCGCTCAAGGCCGCGGTCTTCAGCCGAATTAAAGTTACCATCCGTTCTCATCCCACTTCCATTTTTAACCAAATATTATCGCAACATTTTACGCCATTAACTCTTTATGTATCTGAATATTCTGATAAAAAGTTGGGAATAATTATATAGTTAGGATAATCCTGGGAATCGAATTTTTGATCAGGCAGTTTTTCATGTCGCCAAGTCCTGTTGATGTGACCTGACTCTTGGACCTTATGCCGAAATCGGCATAAGGTCCAAGAGTCAGCAATCCCAAGAGAAAAAAAAGGTGATTATTAGGTTGTTTCTATTCGTATTTTTTACCTAATTTTTCTACTGTGAATAGCTATTATTCAATCACCGCTGCCCAGCCGCCATTGCGAACCAGTTTTAATTGCAGGGTTTCGCTTTTTGTAGTTGTTCTGCTTATTTTTTTGTAATCCATAGCCTGAACACTTGCATTGACACCATCTTTGAAAGCTGTCATGCGATAAGTTTTTCCATCCTGAAGGAAGTCCAGTTTTAACTCCAGGTCGCGGGCATTGCTGTTGGTAATAGCTCCGATGTACCATTTGTCTCCTTTCCGCTTAGCCACTGCAAAATATTCACCGGCATCGGCTGCCAGCACTTTGGTTTCGTCCCACGTAACCGGAACGCTGGTAATAAAATCGGTGCATTCTTTTTCGCGATAATAGTAAAACGGGTTGTCGGCCAGCATCTGTAATCCACTTTCAAACACTACAAACAAAGCCAGTTGATAGGCGCGTGTTCCAATACTTTGCGGATTGGTGCGGGTTGATTTGTAATCCTGTGGATGTACCGAATTCATGGCTCCCGGAGTAAAATCCATCGGACCAACGGCATTGCGTATAAATGGCAACCACGCATTGTTGTTAGGTGTGGCCAGACCTCCGCCAATGTTTTGTTCCATGCCAACAACCCCTTCGTGCGAAAGAATATTGGGTAGGGCACGTTCCATTCCGGCCGGTTTAAAAGCGCCATGAAAATCGACGAACAAATGATATTTGGCAGCTTCGCGGGCAACCCGTTCGTGATAGTTCACCATCCACTGGTCGCTGCGATCCATAAAGTCAATCTTGACTCCGGCAATACCCCATTCGCTGAAGGTCTTAAACAGGTCGAAGTTATTTTCAACGGTTAGCCAGGTTAACCAAAGCACTATTTTTACATTTTTCGACTGTCCGTATTTAATCAGCTCAAACAAGTCGATCGTAGGATTTGGCGTAAATGGATCGGTAGTACTTTTGGCCCAGCCTTCGTCCATAATAATGTACGAAATGCCAAATTTGGAAGCAAAGTCGATATAATATTTGTACGAATCGAGATTGTAACCCGATTTGAAATCGACACCGAACAAACGGGCATCGTGCCACCATTCCCAGCTTACCTGTCCGGGTTTAATCCAATCGGTATTTCCCAATTCGTTGGGGCGTGAAAGTTTAAATACCAGCTCGTTTTCAAAAATCTGGCGATCATCGTGACTAATCATCAGCACACGCCACGGAAAATTGCGGGTTCCTCTTGTTTTGGCGATGTAGTTGGCTTCCTTCAGAATTTTCTGGCTACGGTCGCCGTCAGAACCAAATTCAAGAGGACATTTAGGAAAAACAGCTTGCAACGTATTTCCTTCCAATCCTTTCAGAAACATACACGGATAGTCGAACAAATCGGCTTCGGAAACCAAAATCTTGTAACCTTTGTATGAATCAAGCAATACCGGCAACGTGCTTTTTCCCATCTCCCTGATTTCAGTAGTCGTTACCTTTTTGTACGGAATTTCATACGCCGTTTTGAATGATTTACTTGGAGACCAAACAGCCCCAAATTCGGCAGGAAGTTTCAGCGAGATTTCTTCGTCAAGTACTTCAATTTCGGGTGACTTCTTTTTGGTGATAAAGCGGTAAGCCACACCATCGTTATAAGCACGGAATTCAACAGAATAATCGCCTTTAAAATTCAGCAGCAATACGTTGCAGTTGTTTTTAACCTGCGCATTGCGCAAAGGAATTTCGCGCTGAATGGTTTCGTTGATGATGCTGAATTTCTTATTGGACAACTTAGGGTTTTCACCCAATGTTTCTCCTGAAAGTTTTAATTGCAGCGAACTGTTTTCTAGCAAAATCTGATTATTACTGCTGACGGTATAATAGATTTTATCTTTCATTTCAAGCTCAACTTTGATTTGCCCGTCAGGAGAAAGAAGTTCTATTCCTTTGGCCGATGCAAAAGACGTTCCGGTTACAAAAAAGAAAAGTAAAATTGCAATGATCTGGTTGTTAAACCTAAAACTCAGTAACGAATCTGATTGTCTCATGTTTTATACTATTTAGTTTGGTGTTTAAATGGTTAATTTTATTCGCAGAGCGCATAAGCACACCACAAAACCGGCGCTTGTCCGTGCATATCGCCCAGTTTTTTTCCACGGTCGAGGTAAAACTGACGGCTTTTGCTGATGTTTGTACCTTCACAAACGTCGTTCACGTCGCTATTTTCATCAATGTGAGAAACCAAAGCCAGCCAGCCTTTGCGGGCTACTGGTGCATATTCACTGGCATTGAGCCAGCCCCTTTTTACGCCGGTAATCATGGCATAAGTAAACATTCCGGTGCACGAAGTTTCTTCCCAGGCCTGCGAATCATCTACTAATTGACGCCACATGCCCGAAGCAGATTGATAGGTTTTCAGGGTTGACATCATTAGTTGATAGGCCTGCATGATACGGTTGTAATGGGGATTTTCGGTTGGAAGATAGCGCAACAGGTTGGCCATTCCGGCAGCCATCCAGCCATTGCCGCGACCCCAGTAAAAAGGAGCGCTTTCGGCATGGTAAAACAGTCCGTTGGCAGTTTGAATTTTATCGAGATAAACTACCATTTCGCGGGCTGCCCGGTTGATGTATTCAGGATTTCCGGTGGCAAGATACGCCTGCGTCTGAACCTGCGTGATCATAAACATATCGTCAATCCAATATCGGGTTTGCCACGTTAAACCTCTCTCAATAAGCTGTTTCTGTTCATCAGATGCTTTGGCCGGAAGTGTCCATTGTTCGTCGGCATAATAGATTCCATAGTGCAGATAGCTCTTGTTTTTGGTATGCCTGAAAAGTTCGAGCGGAATGGAACCAAAAACAGTGTGATCAACATGATCGGGTTTTGGTGTCAATTTTTTGTCCTTACCCAGCAACGGGAGGAAACGCTCTTCCAGTCGGGATGCCAGCTTTTTGTTTTTGGTAATTTCAGCAAAACGAAGCGCTCCAAACCAGGTACAAACTTCAGGATAAGTGATCTCGTTGGCCGGATCAGCATGAATGTCACCAAAATTGCGGAACCCGAAACTGAGGTAACGGTTGACTACATTTTTCCCAATGCTCCGGGGCGAAGCTTCTTTCGGAAAATGCTTCAAATCTGATTCTTGTGCATTTGTTGTCGCCCAGCAGAGCAACAGACTGCAAAGTATTCCAACGTATTTTTTTGTTCTGTTCATCACTATTTTTTCCTTTCTGTTCGTTTCCCGGTTTCAAAGTCGAGAATCAATTGTTTATCCTGATAGGTAATTAACATCTGCTGATCTGTAAAACCAACCTGAGAATATTGATTGTCGAAACGCGGATATTTAGTAAGCTGTTGAATTTCTCCGGCAACTTTAAAATCACCTTCCCAGCCAAACTGTATTTTACCTGCTGACGGTGAATCGTATTCTACTGTCAACCCATCGCAAAGAACTGTATTTCCCGCTATTTTTTCTGCAAAAGATTGAAAGCTTTTCCATTGTGTCTGGTCGCCCATTTCGCACACCCAGATATTGTCGGGCGAATTCACTTCCTGTTCAGCCTTTTGACCGGTTTTATTGTATCGCCAAACAGTTTTATTCTGAGAATAAAGCGCCAGATAAGCCTCCCCTTTTCGGACAAAAGTCCATGAACCTTTCTCAATCACTTCGTCGAACAAATAAGTTGGAAAATATGCGTGAGAGATTGGAAGTTTAATGTTTTCTGGAGTATTATAAATGCAAACCAGCACATTTTTATACTGGGCGGCACGTGGCATAGCGGCATTTCCAGCCCATTGATTCGGGCAAATACCTTCTTCGCGCGATCCGGGATTGGTGGTAAAAACGACCGCATCAACCCCCAAAGTTGCCTGCCAGATGTGTTGCTGGTAACCTACACTTCCGGAGCGATAAGCCTGAACACTACTTAGCATGTAGTTTGGTGTCCGGTAGGTTTCGATATTGGCTTCGCTCAACGCAAACCGGTCAAGATACGGAGTTATCACTTTGCCGTAGGTTTCTTTCTGCTTTTTGTATTCAGCCTGATAACGGTCGTAGTCGTGGTATGGCCACGTGTTGTATTTTTCTGAAATTTTTCGCGACATGTCAACCACATTGGGGTGAATAAACTCCTGCATTCCCCAGAAGAGATGGGTCGTCAGCTCGTCGTTGTGATTCAATCCGTAAAGACCAGCTTCTTCGGCGTTGATGCTCTGGCGCTGTTTACTCCTGACAGTTGCCGAGTAGTCGGTTGCAATTTTCTCGATCACTTCCGGACAGCGGTAACTGCTGGTTGATAGCGAAACAGCGCCTACTGCTACCGACGAATTGTAAACGCCAACACCAAACATCAGCTTCATTAAATTCGAGCTTTCGTCTTCGTTCACCAACCGAATAATCGGGGCATACGTCCGGCCATGTGTTGAACCAAAAACACCCTGAAAATTATTCAGGCTCATGTCATACATCAGCATATCAAGCAACAAACCGGCTCGATCACGGATGGCCTGATCCTCAGCAAAATCGTACAGATTGGCCAAGGTCATCACTTCCACATTGTAGTACGCATTCGAAAGCCATTCACTGAAACCAAAGCGGGTTCGATGTTCCAGCCATTTTTCGAGCAACACCTTCGCGTGCAAGATGTGTTCCTGTCCGGTTTGCCCATCCAAAAATTTTTCAGTTCTGAAAATTTGTCCAGATAATAATTCTACCGAGTGATATAATCCCTGATGGTTTTCGGTGTGGTAGCAACGGTATTCGGTATCGGGACGCGGATCGTCCCACCAGTATTTAAAGCCCAACAGGCATTGATTAATATCGTTAACAAGTTGGGCCGGCAATACCTGCTTTTTCTGATTCAGGTATAGTAGGCGAAGCATTCCGCCCAAAGTAAAATCGTTGCAGTCGCGGTTGGAATATACAAAGGTGATGGCTTCGCGAATTATTTTTTCATTGACCGGAATTCCCTTTTCAAGACAGGCAATTTGGCTGAATATCCCCTGCCGACCACCAATATATGCCTGATTTGAAGCGCAATAATCAAGGTAAAGCTGGCGGCGTTCGTTGTATGGCGCCTGTGTAGTTAACCAATAGTCATCAGTAGCAGCACCCGGAATAATTCCCGATTGCGATTGTGCTGCAATATTTATTTGGCCTGTCAGGTTCTGCTGAAAAAGAATGAGAACAGACAAGAGTAATACTATATTTTTCATGTTTCTTGTTTGAAAATGAGCATTAAAAAAAACCTATGAAAAGAATATAAGCTTTCCATAGGTTTTAAGTTTATTCGGATGAAACGAAATTATTCATTGCTGAATTTTCTACCATCCGGTATTTTGTGGGTAGGGTTCGCCAGTTGTTACCCTTTCAATCTGACGTTTTGGAACAGGACGAAGCATGTGCTTATCGCGAATGTTGATGGCGGCAGGACCCTCGTCGTATTTTTTTACTCTTTCAACCAGGGTTCCAGTACGGGCCAAATCAGCCCAGCGGCAATGTTCGGCCAACAATTCACGGGTACGCTCTTCCAGAATAAAGTCAAGCGTAACATCCGAAGACTGAATGTCCAATGCGCCTGCAGTTGAGTTTGTTTTATTTCGGGCTCTTTCGCGCAGTACATTTATATATTTTGCTGCATTGGCGTTGTCTCCATTTTTAAAAGCTGCCTCAGCTGCTAAAAGATACGTTTCGCCTAAACGAAACACAATGTATGAACGATCGGTGTTATCATTAGGAACAGCTTTTGTCCGGTCCAGAAATTTGGTAATGGTTGGGAAAATATTTCTGCCATTGTAAGCTTCAGGGGTAAAAATGATGTATTGATTTTTGCCGTTCCTGCCTTGGGTTTTAGCCTTGATTTGTGCAGCACTCAACTTATACCCAGGATAATAAAGAGCAGTATCGCCAATTGTGGTAAGCTTCCAGTCGAAAGTTTGCGATGTACCATCAATTGCATAAGTAACCTTTCCTCCATTCTGAAGTTTTGTAGCATACCAAACTGTTTGAAAAGTTCCGTTGTAACGGGTATCAATGTCCCTGTTGGTGAATGTATTATAAGTATATGCATTTGGGTTGTTCCATGAATATGAACGACCATCTTTCAGGTTGCGTTCACCCAAATAAGCATCATATCCACAAACATAATAGTGATTTAGAGTCGACCGGCCACCATACACATTGTTTTCGTCCCAATCCATACGGGCAACAAACAAAGCCTCAGTGTTTTTAATGGTTGGTGCATCATTGGCTTCATCAAACACATCAGCAAAATTAGGCATTAACGATATGCCCATAACTGGGGCATCTATAATAAGACTTGCTGCGGTATCATACGCTTTTTGGTAGAACTCTTTTGCTTTGCCCGGATTGTAATACTTATTGTGCGAATTGTTTGGATAATTGGCAGTACTCTTATCGTAAGCCCAACCCAGCGTTAAATAAGCGCGGGCCAACAGATGGCGGGCAGCGACAACCGAAGCCCTGCCCGATTCCAGATTGTTCATCCGTGGCGACGGAGAACTGAGATTAATCGCATCAAGTAAATCGGCAATAATCACATCGTATGCTTTCAACATATCTTCGCGGGTTGCCGAAGTTACCGGCATGGTATTGTATGTTGTAGTTACTGTAACATCTCCAAACTGCTGTACAAGATTAAAATAGAAAAATGCCCGCATAAATTTGGCTTCGCCTAAATACTGGTTGCGTTGAGTTACTGTTAAAGCAGTCGTTGTAACATCAACAGTTGCGGCGTTCTCGATCAGATAATTCAGTGTATTGATGTTATAATAAGCATCTTCCCACAATTTTCGAGGATATTCATTATCCGTGTTGTAGTTTTCAAGATGATACTGAGCAATGTTTGAAGTACGGTTACCTCCACCTATATTACTTTTAAGTTCATCAGTTCCGGGATTCATCATACCATGAATGCCTTCCTCGTAGCCATACATGGTTTTCATGGTTGCATATACCGAATTTAACCCCATTTTGAATCCACCGGGTGTTTTCATAAAATCCTGAGTAATGTCCGAGTGGTATTCTTCTACCAGTGCGTCGTTGCAAGAGTAGAGCAGTCCCAGCATTATAGCTAAAACAAATATGATGTTCTTTTTCATTTTGTTGTTCATTTTAATATAATTAGAATGTGACGTTTAGACCAAAAATAAACGATCTAACTGGTGGAGTAACAAGGCCAACAGTACTTGTTGTTTCAGGATCAATACCTCCGTCTTTTTTATACTGAGAATCGAACCATGTATATAAATTCGAGGCTGTGGCGTGTAGCCTTACCGATTCAATTTTACATAGAGTAACCAGTGATTTTGGCAATGTATATCCGAGTGTAATATTTCTTAATTTCAAATAGGAGGCATCATATCTGGCTAACAAGCCTTTGTTGGAAACTGTTCCTGAAGTTGGCTTTGGCCAGCGCGCAGTTGTATTCTCAGGTGTCCAGTAGTCAATGTTCAGGTTATTATATCCTCCTTGCATGGTATTCATCCAACTGTTGTGCATATCAGAAGTTATGATTCCACCATAACGGAATGAAATCAGCGCTGAAAAATCAAACCCTTTATATGCTAGGCGGTTATTGATACCTCCCTCAAAATCGGGAGCTCTTTTTCCTGAAAATATCCTGTCGTCGTCGTTAATACGTTGAACTGCTTTAGGAGAAACACCGTCAGCTTCGTAATCAACAAAGTGGTTTTTAACTTTAACGGTTCCAACTACTGAAGTTGCTCCTGTGGTTGCATATCCAAAAGTCTGTGCCAAAGCTAAATCCTCGGGGGTATTCTGCCAAATTCCGTCAGCTTCAAGCGTATAGATTATATAGCGATCTCTACCTAAGTAAAATCCATTACTCGCATCCTGTAGAACTCCCGGGCCAAGGTCCACAATTTTATTTCGGTTCAGGAAAATATTAAAATCAGTTGACCAGGATAGTTTATTATTGCCGGCACCAATATTAATGGTGGTAACATTAAACTCGATTCCCTGATTTTGAGTGGCTCCAAGATTTGTCAAATACGAACTGGAATAACCGGAAGTAGCAGGAAGACTTACAGGAAGAAGCAGATCTGTCGTATTTTGCTCATATACTTCAATTGATCCTGAAATTCGGTTCGAAAGAAGACCAAAGTCCAGACCGATATTTGTTGTTGATGTATTTTCCCAACCAAGCGACTTATCAGGAACTGATCCTGGATAAACTCCCATTACACCAGTAGAACCTAGCATGTATTTATTATCTGAAAGACGAGCAATTGTTTGATAGGCACTAATAGCAGTACTACCCACGTTTCCCCAACTTGCACGCAGACTCAATGCAGAAATTACTTCAGTGTTTTTCATGAAAGATTCACTCATGATATTCCATTTAAGAGCAATTGAAGGAAAAGCATGCCATTGGTTGCCTTCTGCCAGACGTGAAGATCCGTCGTAGCGAGCAGTTGCGGTCAAAAAATATTTTTCTTTGTAATTATAGTTTAATCGCCCCATGTATGATAGGATGCTCCATTTTTCATATCTACCCGAACCTTTTATGGCACCCAGGGCTTTTCCCGGATTGTAATACTGAACATTGTCATCAAAATAATTGTACGAGTCTATGTTATTCATGTCGTAGGTCATTTCCTGGTAACTGAACAATCCTGTTACACCAAAATTGTGTACTTTATTCAGGCTGTAATCCCATGATGCAATGTTTTCAAGCGTATAATCCTTTGAAAAACCATTTTCAGAGAATGCCCAGTTTTCAGCTCCCATTCTTTTGGTCGTATTCGTTCCCTGGAATTTTCCGATTGAGTTTTGTTTCAGTTGCAATCCTCCGTTGAATCGATATTTGAATCCCAACGGGAGACTCACCTCAAGATAACCAGTTGTAAACGTTGAAATTGCCCTACGGTCATCAACAACGGCGCCGTCCTGTTCATCGAGTAGTGGATTCCAAACCTGTTGACCGCTTCCTGGGAGAAAGGTTCTTAAGGTTCCATCTTCTTTGTAAGGAGTCGTAAACGGAGAGGCCCTTAATGCCTGGTCCATTGGGTTTACATCCTGACCTACTGTATTTGAGAAAGTATTAAGAGAAGATAATCCAACTTTTAAGTAGTTGTTAATTTCACTATCCAAAGAAAATTTTGCGGTCATTCTTTCGAACCCATGTCCTCGATAATTATTTTCTCCTTTGTAATAGCCAACCGAGGCATTGTAAATGGTCCTTTCCCCACCACCATTTATAGATACCTGATGATTGGTAGTTCTACCGTTTTCGAATATCAGGCTCTGCCAGTCTGTATTATTTCCGGCATTATAACCTTCCATTTCATCCTGATCTCTGAAAACGACACCTATTACCATTAAAGCCGGATCATTAAAGCCGGTATATTTGGATGGATCGGCATTATAAGTAGCCCACTGTTTTAGTTTCATATACTCCTCACTATTCATGATATCAAAATGATCTATTGCAGTAGTGATACCAGTATATCCGCTGTAACTTACATTCAGCTTGCCTTTGGTTCCGCGTTTAGTCGTAATCAGAATAACGCCGTTTGCACCCCTTGATCCGTAGATTGCCGTAGCTGAGGCGTCTTTCAGCACACTAACACTTTGAATGTCGTTGGTACTGATATCATTTAAACTTCCGGAGAAGGGAATTCCATCAACAACTATAAGCGCATCGTTACCTGCACTGAGCGACCTTTCTCCGCGTATGCGAATCTGGGGAACGGCACCCGGATGGTTATTTCCACCTGACATTTGCACATCAACACCGGCAGCAAGTCCCTGTAAGGCAGAAGCCAGGTTGGCAACTGGTGCACGGCTAATCATTTCGCTGTTAACGTTTACCATTGCACCTGTTATGTCCGATTTCTTCTGGGTTCCGTAACCAACTACAACGACCTCCTCAACGCCTATTACCTCTTCTTTCATCACAATATTGAGGACGGTTTGCGCTTTAATCGGAATTTCCTGTGAAACCATTCCAACAAACGAAAATTGCAACGTCGCATTTTCTGGAACATTTGGAATTGAATAATCTCCGTTAAAATCGGTAATGGTTCCGTTTGTAGTTCCTTTTATCACTACAGAAACACCGGGCATCGGTAACCCAGAAGAATCAGTGACTTTACCGGAAACAGTCTTTTGCACCTGAATTTCGCCTTCCGAATTTTCCGCCTTTTTTGACAGCACAATCTGTCGTCCATCCACTTTGTAAGATACATCCGTTCTGTTGAACAACGTATTCAATACATCTGTGATTTTGGCATCTTTTAACTGAATATCAACCGTACGGTCAACATCAATTACCGAACGACTGTACAGAAAATAAAATTCTGACTGGTCCTCAACTGCTTGCAACACGGTTTGTACCTGAACGTTTTTTAAATTAATCGACAAGGTAGTGGTTTGCGAATACGATACTCCTGCCAAAGTTTGCAGGACTGCTGTTAAAAGAATCACGAAAGTTAGTTTCATGTAAATCAACATTTTTTTCACTCCCGGCGAATAGCTCCAGGGAATGGTCAGTTTTAACTTTTTTTCCATAAATTTAAAGCGTTAAGTTATTAACATTAATTTGGGCTGCCGGTGAATCTGCGAAATTCCCGGCGGCCTTTTTTATTTTCTCATCATATAGATAGTTCGTTGAATTTTGGTTGGATTATTTTCTTTTTTAAACTCAAATTTCACCGGAAGAGCCAATGAAATCAGCCTCAATGTCTGATCCAATTTTTCATCATGAATGGTTCCGGTCAATAAATAGTCATTGAGTTTTGGTTCAGACACGATAATTTCGACATTGTACCATCTTGCCAGTTTTTTGATCGCCGTGCTCAGCTTTTCATCATTGAAAATTAATTTCCCTTCAATCCATGCCGAAGCATTGGTTGGATCAACAATCCTTTGCGATATTTTTTCGAGTTGGGTATCATATTGAACCTGCTCTCCCGGGTTCATGCGAAGAGTCTGATTGTTTTTTTTCAGACTAATTTTCCCTGCCATCAATGTAGCTTCAAAATAACTATCTGCGGAATAGGCGTTTATATTGAAATGCGTACCGGTTACAACAGTATTCATCATTGAATTGTTAACCACAAATGGATTTTCGGGGTTCGACTTTACTTCAAAATAGGCTTCCCCATCAACAAAAACTTCACGTTTATTGCTGGTAAACTGTTCAGGATATCGAAAAGTAGTACCATCATTTAACCAAACCTGTGTTCCGTCGGGCAGTTCTATTTTGGTGCGGGTTCCGGGTTTGGTATAAATCTCGCGGATTGTATTTGATGCGACCTGAGTTCCATTGTGTTTTGGGTTGAAATAAAAATAGAGCGATAATAGAATCAAGGGAAGGATCAATATGGCTGCAACTCTGGAGAAAATATTAAAAATACCGGATGGAAGTACCTTGAATTTTCCTTGAGATTTCAGCGATTCCGCTTTCTGACTATTAATACGATGATGAACCTGATGGAGCAGATGGCCATAGTCAGGAGGACTACTTTTCAGGCTAATAGTTGAGTTTGACCATATTTTACCAAGAATTCTACGCGATTCAGAATCGTTTTCTGGATTTTTCAGCCATTTTAGAATGGCTTCCGATTCCGATTCGGTAGTATTTCCTTCGAGGTACTTTTTAATATCATGGTAATTCATCTGATCAATTTAGTGCTTTTAACTATACTACGAAATCAAAAGCAACAAACCCCCATCCTGAAGTAAAAAAAATTAGTGAAACATGATAAAATAAAACAGGAGACCAATTATATCGTGTTGGCCAAGCTTTTCGCGAAGATACTTCAAGGCTGAAGTCATCTGATTTTCAACAGTTTTCACCGAAATACTCAGTTTTTCTGCAATTTCCTTGTTCGAAAAACCCTGCTCACGGCTAAACCTGAAGATTTCTTTCCGCTTCAAGGGCATTTCTTCAATCAATTGAATTGCCAAGTTTTCAATATTTCTGAATTCAACTGCATATTCGGTTTCATTGGTCTGAAATTCAGTTATATTAACAAATTCATTGATTCGCCTTTTTTGTGATTTTTCCATGCGAAGCCATGAGATTGTTTCGTTGTGGGCCACCGAAAACAGAAATGACTTAAACGAGAGATGTTCGTTTATCAGTCTCCTTTTCTCCCAAACTTTAAGAAAAACAAGTTGTGTAATTTCCTCAGCTGCAAATGAATCACGGGTAATGCTCAGAGCAAATGCATAAAGACTCGCCGAATATTTATGAAACAATTCATCGAAGGCCGAAAAATCATCTCTCTTCAAGCATTCCACATATTCCCTGTCACCCTTTACCTGCATGTTTGTTTTGAGTAATTTGAACGGGTAAAAGTAAATAAATAAGTTGCTTATTTTTAGTTATCAGTTATCAATCTCAAAAACTACTCACAAAACAAACTCCTAAATCACTGCAACTGACCGGTCTCCCCTATTCTCACTTATTCTCAATAAACAATTCTTCCTTAATTTTCTGCATCCTTTCTAGCGCATAATCGGTATTTTGCCTTGTCGCCAGCTTCTTTCAAATACCTTTTGTAGTAATTCAAGGCCAGCGTTTTGTTAAAATTGAATTCTTCGTAGGTGGTGGCAATCTCGAACAAAGCATCGTAGTTCAGCGAATTGCATTTGTACCACACAAGCAATGCTTCATCGTATTTTTCGAATTGGCGATGCAGCCTTCGCACAGCAATTGGTATCAATTACAGAAAATGAAAAAGCAGAATAAGCAAACGGCAATTGTAATTAGCAGATTATGTTCTGGGTACTTAATGAACAAACCAATGCTCCTGAAATATTTAGGCGTATTTCACCTATTTGTGAAAGCACCGGAATGAAGCCTGACAATCTGTATTAGCATTTCTCACGTATGAATCGTAACGAGTTTGAAAAGGAAAATTTCTAAATCGTGAAATGTAAAGTTAAATGTGTTAGCAAGTAATCTCGAATTAATTTCTTTGCATTCCCGCACTCCGTCAACCAAGTTTCAATTCCAGTGGGGTGCAATTGATCGCGCCTCAGACGATCTAAAAAAGTGGCAATTGCATACAACCTTGAATGGTAATCTAAATACATATGTAGCCATAACTATGGTTTTTGTAGTTGAAAATGCTGGAGAGCTTAGAGAAGCCTATTTTTATACAGATAGTCGGATCAATGTCGGAATCAGCAAAGGCGACCTTTATTCTTTTTGAATGTTAGGTGCAACCATAAGCTCCTAACACAAATCGAACTACTCAATATTCTTATTGTGAGCGTTTTAAGTTTGAATTATGAAATTGGGTTTAAAAATGTTCGAACATACAAAAGCCTCTCGCTGAGAGGCTTTTGTTGATTTGTAGATTACTTGTGACCCCAATCGGAAAAATGTCGAACTTTTTGCTTGAGGATTATGAGGCTGTGATGAAATTTATGGATACTGATTTGCAAAAAAAGAAAGTTAAAATTGTAAAAAAGAAAAGCTGATAAAACTCGGCTTTATATGATAATGAAATTTTATTTGGTGGTGGAACATATGCTCCTATTATGGTTCTCTTTGTCCTACAAGCGTGTCTGTTTTAGTCCACCATGTTCCACCCCAGCTTAGCTTTATAAATTGATTTCATCAAATTTGTTTTCATATACTCTCCATTTTTAAGGTTGATCAAAAATTTACCTACGTTATAAATAACGTCTTTAATCGAAATTAACAATCCTGCTAAATCCGCCCAAGGTGGAAGCAAATTCAAACTCACTAAAAGAACAAAGATAGATAGCAATCTTTTTGTATCAGCAAAAGTACAATATTGGGGTTGTTATTCCAAAAGAAACCCTCATACATTATCCTTTTATCACCGCCAACGGACTCAATTCCACTAAAACGTCAACCAGGTCGGATTGATTTTCCATAACCATATCAATGTCTTTATATGCACCGGGAGCCTCGTCCAAGTCCTTGGTGTCTCGGATGGAGTGAACAATGCCCTGACTGTTGAGCTTTTCGATTTCTTCTGCGAGGACCAATTCACGCTGAGCTTGTTTCCGTCCCAAAAGTCGGCCAGCTCCATGTGAACAACTCTCGAAACTTTCAGCATTTCCTTTTCCTCGAACAATGTAGCTTTTCGTTCCCTGTGAGCCTGGAACAATACCAATCTCGCC
Organism: Prolixibacteraceae bacterium; assembly: GCA_035648135.1. GTDB lineage: Bacteria > Bacteroidota > Bacteroidia > Bacteroidales > Prolixibacteraceae > Aquipluma. The sequence goes on along the minus strand of DASRMB010000074.1, from coordinate 58,595 downwards.
TTCACGGGCGCTGGTTGCTCCTTTCCGATGAATAATGACATTTGATCCGAAAAGCGATTCCCATCTGGCGTAGTTGTGGGCAATGTTGATAAACTCAATTGCTGAGAAGTCTTCACCAATTACCTCGGCAAATACTGATTTTATTCGCTCCATTATCAGTAACCGGTTGGCAAAAGCAAAATCGACACAATACTGCATTTCAACTAAATAGTCTTTCGCCTCCTGAGTTTCGATAGGCAGGAAGGCTAAATCCTGTTTTTTATTGACCGACGAATGCCAGCGCTCATTAAGCTGAATCGCCTGTTTGTTGTAGTATTCAGCGACTTTCAGCCCGATATTCCGGCTACCAGAATGAATCATTATCCAGATATGCTTATCTGAACCTTTCTGTATTTCAATGAAGTGGTTACCACCGCCCAATGTACCAATCTGCTTTTTAGCTGCTGTATATTGGCTAAGAATAATTCCATTTTCAGGAATTTTATCTAGTAAAGGCATCAAATGTTCATTCTGGGATTCCTTGTGATGGTCAAATCCAAGTGGTATTAACTTCCGGATACCCGACATAATTTTCTTGATTGCATCGGTTTGTATTTCGTTGAGCGATGTTTACACATAGACTCTCATAGCCGCCATGAACTTTTTAGTAGAGTAATGGTGCTGCCAAATCTTCGGTAAAGTATTCCAGAACTTCAACCGGATTAGATAGAACTATTCAAACTGATCCAAGAGGAGGACATTACTATATCAACAGGAACGGGAATAAAACCTATGTATAAAAGAAATAGTCTTGTGGAATGATGGGTATGTGAATATTAAAAAATTGAAAGCCTTAATATTGATCCGAAATGGGTGGCACAACTTCGACCGTTTTATCTAGAGAGCCTCTTAATTGATGTTTTTTTTTGATATCAATAATATAATCAATAACTTGGAGGAACTAATTTTTACTCATCCTTAATTTTAAGCTTATGCCACTCTATTATGTTAATGACAATGCTCAAAACAATGGCGACCATGAAGTCCACAAAGAGGGCTGTGTTTGGTTAGCTAAGGCCTCAAGTACAACATCGCTCGGTTATCACTCATTTTGCGCAAGTGCTGTTCAATCAGCAAAAAAGATTTATTCTACGGCAGATGGTTGTGCAACCTGTTCTCCCGATTGTCACACAAGCTAAATCCTCTTGAAACGGGTTGATTTGAAAATCTAAAAAAACAAATGCAAAGATAGTCGATTGCATGGTCTTGTTACAAGGTCAAGTCCTTAGACCTTTGCTCGATTTCTTTGATTATGACTGTTTGTCTTTATCGGTATAAAAAAATCGAGTCAAAAACTTTGACCAAACCCCTGCTGAACCGACTGGAAAAAAGTGGCATTTTTTTTTGTTTTCTTATTTTCTTTGGATCGGATTGGCTATCGCATATCGGGAAACGCTGTGTCGTCCTAAAAAAGCGATACAGATTTTAATAGAACAAAAATAATAGTTTATCAGATGGTTTCAAGGCTAGCCTTGAAACCATCTGATTTTTTATAGGTTCTTATTTTGACCGTTTTTTGTTGGTGCATTAGCCCCGGAGTCAGCATATTGCAAGAGTAATGAGGACGCTTTGTGTTATAATGATATTGGATTTTGTAACTCACTGAATTTGATTGGCAATTTTTAACGTTAGTCAGAATTGTAACAGGCGACTGCAACAAAGGAAAGTTGACACCAGAGTTGAAATTTAATATAACAAATATGCTTACAGACATTCATCCAAAGTTACCTATGCGTGACAAAAGTGTAACCAGGGACTTTTACACTAAAAAGTTAGACTTTCAAGAATTTGGAAGTACAGACTTTGACGGTTACCTTATGGTGCAAAAAGACAATATCCAAATTCATTTTTTTGAGTTCAAATCACTTGACCCTAAAGAAAATTATGGGCAAGTTTACATCAGAACTGATGACATTGACAAATTTTACCAATCGCTATTGGACAAGAAAATAAACATACATCCAAACGGACAATTAGACATAAAACCTTGGGGTCAAAGGGAATTTTCATTACTTGACCCAGCCAACAACTTGCTGACATTCGGACAAAGTATCTAACGAATTATAAACTCAAATATACCGACAAAAAACAACGAACCGCTAACAGCAAAATAATGCTAACAGTCTGGTAATTCAAATTCTGAATTTGTAAATCACCTTGATAAGACAAAGATTATTTCTATAAATACTAAATATTTATTGCTTATCGATGATTATTTATTATATTTGTGTCATAATCAAAATTTACAAAATCATTATGAAAAGAGTTTCAATAATATTTCTTCAGGCAGTCATCGTGCTTATCGGCATTGTGGCACTTGCCATTTTGATTCGGGTTCCCTTAACTGAGGGGAGAGCTGTAAACTTAGATTTGTTTAGCATTTACTTTGACCCATTCATCTTGTATGGATACGCAGCATCAATCGCTTTTTTTGTTGCACTTTACAAGGCGTTCAAATTACTTGGCTACATCGGACAAAATAAAGTATTCTCATCAAATGCAGTTAAGACATTAAAGAATATAAAGTATTGTGCAATCGTACTAAGTATTTTAATTGTGGCGGCAGGACTATATATAAAGATAGTTCATAATAAAGAGGACGACCCTGCAGGTTTTCTTGCCATTTGTATTGTGACTACTTTTGCTTCTATAGTAGTTGCAACTGCTGCTGCAATATTCGAAAAACTCTTGCAAAATGCCATAGATATGAAATTTGAAAATGACTTAACAATTTAAGCTATGTCAATTATTGTAAATTTAGACGTGATGATGGCAAGGCGAAAAATTTCTCTGAATGAACTTTCTGAAAGAGTTGAGTTGACATTATCTAACCTTTCTATCTTAAAGACAGGGAAGGCGAAAGCAATTCGTTTTAGCACCTTAGACGCAATTTGTAAAGCATTAGACTGCCAACCAGGTGACATTTTGGAATATGCAAATGACGAAAAAAGAACAACGAACCGCTAACAGCAAAATACCCGCAAGCCGGGTTTCGCTGCTTTGTTGACAGGAAATTAGGATTTTGAAAAGCAAATCTTCGTAGGAAGTTCATCGGGAAACTCCCGCCCTGCGTGTATTTGCATTCCAAGATCAAAAGCAAGCTTTTTCTCATTTTTTTTAAGCTGCAAATTTATTTATTTCAACGTAGGGTGTCCGTCGTTTTACGGTTGCAAAAATACGGGCTACAATCTTGTTCCTGATGGTGTTTAATGCCACCATTTTGAGTTTTCCTTCCTCCACCCGCCGATGGTAATACAACTTTAATTCCGCATCGTGCTGGATCGCACTCACTGCTGACATTGACAACAAACTCTTCAGCTTTACATCGCTTATGGCATGGGTTTTCCTCCGTCCGTGAATGCTCGTTCCCGACTCATAAGGATATGGTACAAGGCCGCAAGCTTAGTCCGGATTATCCAACTCTGCCTTATCCGGATTTTACAAACGTATCAAATCCAGGAGTGGCGCCCCAACTGCTAACAAAGCAACAGCCCGGAAAATTGCGGTTTATTATTACAACCTTATGACAAGGGGATTTAGTTTTGTTGAAGAAGGACTAAAAAAATATGAAGAACGATATAAAGAACATCAGTTGAAAAGTTTACAAAAAAGGGCGAAGGAAATGGGCCTACAATTGGTTGTTGCATAAAAATTTATTGCCATTGATAAAGTAAAATGCCTGAATACAAAAATTAGGGAAGTTCGTTGTATAGGGCATTATAAAATGTAGATTTAACCCAACCAGAAACTGGTAATGGGTATGTATTGTCTTAAAACAACAGAGGCTAAAACGTAAATGACACAAAATCAATACGATGACGCAGGAACACAAAAAGGAGCATCATTCAAATTAGTTCATTGGCAGGAAATAGATCCCGATATTCATCGGGATGACGAAAGCAGTACTTCGTAGGAAGTTCATCGGGTAAACTCACGCCCTGCGGGTAGCTTCGGAACTTTATGCGGCGTTAAATAACTACATGAAATAGTTGTGGCATTTTAGACAAAGTATTGTTATTTTGAGAGTATGAGCCATTTGCAATAATTTCTCGGCCTGATGGGTTCAAGCCATTTGACAGGTTTTTAAAATTGGTTTTTATGATCCCCTGTTTCGCTTTCAGTTCAAACGGTTGTTGTGTTTTTATTGATAAACAGAAGGCGGTCAAAAGGAACCCTATTTTTCCTTAATAAGTTTTTCGAGCCGCACCATCATCTCATCTTTTTCTTTCAACATGCGCTCATAGAGGGCAATTTTTTCTTCGTGAAGTTTTATTATCTGCTCAATAGGGTGAAAGATCGGGTTGTGATTTATCTCGAACACATTTGATCCATTATCAAAAGTGTTTGAGATAACATTAACAGCTTGCTCGTCGTCAAAATTTTGAAAAGCTTCCACCGGAATTTTCAAAGAATTAGAAATCTGTTTCAGAAGTGGTAATTCAATGGTTTCTTTCTGCTCCAGCAAAGAAATTTTCTGTTGGTTCCATCCTTCACCAAGTTCATAGGCAAGGGCATCCTGTTTGATTCCCAACATTTCACGAAACCTTTTCACATTGCGACCTTCATGTACTTTACTTTCCATAATTGCGAGTTATTTTTCAATCAATTCAAAGATAAAACAATTTTGGTTAATAACGTAAAAGACTAAAGTTAACAAAAGACTTCCGGTAAAATACCCAAGATAGATGAATGTTTTACAGTACTCATTCTGAATGTGTTAAAAAAGAATTCGGCTCAATCAGGGTTCTGAAACTCTGTAATTTACATGCCTGCCGGTGATAATTTATCCTCCGGGAAAATTGAATATGCTGTTGGGAGGTTGGAAATTTGTGTTGTAACCCTAAAACACAGCACATGAGAACAATTATAAAACCTGATTTTTCGTTTCCGGGAAATGACACTTTGTGCGGAAAGCTCACCCAGTTAACCCACGAATTCCCCCTTTCCTATATCTTTTATCATCCGGCAAATGCAAAGGAGCTTGCCCATGTCGTAATTATAATGGAAGATTCAGGCGATGTTGAAACCATAAAATCCCGAAAATGGATTCGTAACAGCCGGGATGAGAACACAATTCAGTTTCATATTGCCTGTCAATCGAAAATGAAAATTCAACTTCGGTCCGGGGACCCATTCTTTGCCTGGTATTGTCAAAAATCAGCCATGATCTATCAGAATCCAACGGCAAAAGAATGTTATGATACGAACTGGCCTTCTTTCAAAAAGAGATTCAAAAGATATTTTGTCGGCTACTCTCATGATCGGGATAACCTGTTAACCGCAGTCAATCGGTTTCAGGAGCTGGGTTCCCTGACCGGATTATTTGTTTCCTACCTTTCTGTTTTTGAATACACCATTCAACATCTGGAAATACTTTATACAGGAAGCGGTTTTGAGTCAGATAACCTGCACCAGCGAATCAAAAAGCTGATCCCGCACGTCCCCGAAATGGAGAGCATATTTGTTCCCAAGAATGGAAATGAATATTACCTGATCTTCGAACTGGAGAAAGCTAAAGACTTTGCTGAAGACGGAGATGAAATTCGGCTCAATGATAAGATCATTGAAAATTTTTCCAAGGCAGAGACAAAACTCCACAAAATGATTCTGTCCCACCTTTCCGGGTTAAAGTCAATGATAAAGTCCGGCTTTCCCAAACAGCCACTCGTTGATCAGGAAGAATTCTCAACAGCAGATGATCAGATAACAGAAATAGTCACGAAAATAGTAAAAATACACCCCGTTGAAGAAATCTATTTATTCTATCAAATCCAACACAATCAGCTTACTTCATACTTTCTTTTGCTCATTGGAGAAGGTCTTGGAACAGAAATTCTGAACCGGATTCAACAGTCTGTGAATTCCAGATTTGAAGGAAAATATTCAGTTGTTTTAATCGGTCATAGCCGGAGCTGGATACAAACCAATTTATTTTACCAGCAGCCGTTCTTTAAGAAAATAATGAAACCGGAGAATCTCCGATTTCAATCCCAACCCAACCATCCTACTATTCATTGGGAAAACCCTTTTTATTCAGTCTATCCCGACCTTGAATATCTTCACAGTTCTGCCGTCAGGCTTTCAGCACAATATTTTGTGCTAAGGAACCATTCGGAGAGCAGCAATACTGAAGGAATCTTTGATCTGTTCAGCAAATCTGTTTTAAGAATATTCCGTACTCTGGTTTATGCAAAGCTAAGCTACCTGCCCAATTATTTGCCAGCCTATACTCTCTGGAACCTTTGCGTATACGCGGACCCAGGATTGGAAAAGCTCGAATACCTGTTTGGAAAACGAAGCGGAGAAGATTTTTTCAAGGAAGTGAATAAAGGCAACCATTTTCATCATGATCTTTCGCGGTTGACCGAAAAGAAGCTGCTGATAATGGATGAAATTTTAAACGCGCTGTTGCACGAGATAAAAGCTGTAGGCGCCGGAATAAAGGAAACGAATGATGCAGATACCTAAAATTGACCTGAGCAAAAATAGATTTTGGACCTTTCTGTTGATTCGTTTTAACCGTTTCTATGGCATTACACGTTCATCAAATGCTTATCAAAAATCACCGACTCCGGATGGTGATTTTCCCCAACGGGGCAAGTTGTTTTCAGGTACTGAAAACGTTTTGAGGACCTCAAAACACAACTTGCCGTGTGCCTGTGCACACTGTTTTTAGCATTGATAAATTTCAACGCTAATTCCAAAATTTAAGGTTGATGTTTCGTTCTAATTTTTACTGAAGTTAAAGTGATCGATTGTGAAATGAATACTTATATGTCTGATTAATGAAATGAATAAACAAACTTTTAAAAGAGTATTCAGGGATGTAATCGAAGCGTTATTTACTCTTTTAAATGAGAGCCTGAGGGACTAGGCATTGAAATGATTATTGATTTAACCGTTTTAGATTAGCAATAATTTATGACAGCAATAATTAAAGCTTGTTTTGATGTAGCGTTCAAATGTTTAAACGTTCAAACGCTTAAATGTTTAAACGGGTATTTATCTGGAAAAACAAAGAATTGTTGGTCAAAAGTTTTTAACAATAGAACGACTTGCTATGAACACGATGGAACGAATAAAATGGCAAAAGGAATGATTATACAAACTCCAGAATCATTAAAGGAAACCTTTCTCTTAACTTATGCGGATTCCGGAGGTGAGTGAGTTTTGTTTTTCGTTACGGACATTTGCAAAAATTGTTGGTACCAGTTTTCTTTTTCAGCGCATTATCTTTTAACGTTATGCGTCTTTCCATCGGGTCGGTCGTTGTTGTTTTGGTGGCTTAAAAAAGGTCGTGTTTGGGTGTGCAGGTTTTTTGCGGAAAATACTATCCGACGAAGGAGGATGGAGATTTTCTGCAAAACCGCAGGCTTGAACTTGCTCACCCTCAAAACACGGATTTACCTTTGTCACCGGAACGGCAACACCGGGCGGAAAGACCAGATTTAAATAGTACGACGGAGAAAGAAAGACTTTTATATACTTGATTTGAGAAATCTAAAGTGCCTTTCCATCAAAGGCCGTTAAACGTTCTCCCAAATCTTGATGGTGCGAGGGCAAAGGCAAGTGTAAATGCAGAATGAAAAGTAGCGAGGTCTGTCCCAAGGCAGGGTGAGCGAAGTGAAAAGAGGCATTTACTCTTGTGTGCGGTGCTGAAGGTTACTGAATAAAAGAAATGCTCCGGACGGGTTCTGAGTCATGGATATAATGAAGTTACCGGAAGCACGGGAGCATTATTTGAGAGTCTTGATGGCGTTGGCTAAGGCAAGTGTAACGATTGAATGAGCGGGTCAACCCGGTTTAGGGTGATTTAGCGAAATGAAGGAGTTACTCTTGTGTGGGTAACCGACAGCTCCTGAATATAGGGAATGAGGAACGAAAGACCGGAATGAAGGGGCTGGAGGAATGGCAACATTGAATTTATTCCTTTGAAAACAAAAAACATTGTTTATTCTTTGAATGTCTAAAATAAGAATGAGGACAAATACAGACAGTTCAGGTCAGTTAATCCTCTAGTTTTCAATGCATCAATACATTCCATAGGTTTAGTGGAGCTGAAACAACAGGATATAGATTCCCGGGTTCAGTTTCATTACACTATGGAGGAACAGAAAAACAAAAATATTGAAGAAGCAACGGAACGAGTCAAAAGCAGATTGCCTTTGGAGAAACTGCGGCTCGTGCCCAAATACAGGGATTTGTCTGTTGAAGATTATGAAAGACTTATAAAAAATGCAGAAACGATTGCCCTGCTGATTTTAAGAGCCCTCTTCGGGAAGAAATAAAACAACAGTCTGGCTCAACGTCAGAGGAGCATAGTATCTCTGTTAGTTCAGATTTTTAACACTACAATATTATCCCATGAATGATTTAAGCCTCTTTAAGCAATTTGCACCTCAGGCCCCGAAGCAATTTCAGGAAGGAAATAATGCAGTTATTTATACCCGTGTATCATCAGCGGACCAGGAAGACAATACCAGCCTAGCATCTCAGAAGAAACATTGCGAGATGTATGCAGACCGAAGGGGACTGAATGTCGTTGGGTATTTTGGCGGTACTTATGAATCAGCCAAGACAGACGACCGTAAAGAGTTCAACCGGATGTTAACCTTTGTCAAGCATTTAAAGAATATCAACTATATAATCGTTTACTCTTATGAACGTTTTTCCCGCTCTGGCATTAACGGGGCTTCAATTGCTGACGACTTATTGAAAAAGTATGGTGTGATTACGTTGGCAACCACCCAGGAACTTGACCCAAGAACTCCTTCAGGTTCCTTTCAGCAAAAGATATTGTTTTTGTTCGGGCAAATGGATAATGAATTGAGGCGGGACAAAGTAGTGACCGGTATGCGCGAGTTGGTATCTAAAGGTTATTGGGTATGGGCTGTACCGAGAGGTTATAAAGATTTAAACAGAGGGAGAGCTACTGAACGCAAATTGGTGGTTAATGACGAAGGAAAAATTCTAAAAAAAGCGTTTGAATGGAAGGCGTATGATCAACTGCCAAACGTTGAAATTAGCCGCAGATTAAAGCGATTAGGGGTTAATATAGATGACAAGCGTTTAAATGTATTGTTTTTAAACCCATTTTATTGTGGACTTATTGTCAGCAAGATGATTCCGGGACAAATTATAGAAGGGCGACATGAACCTTTAATTTCAAAGGAATTGTTTTTAGCGGTTCATAATATCCGTCAGGAAAAGAGAACTCAGGGCTTTATTCATGACAAGGACAATGAAAACCTACCCTTGAAAGTATTTACCAAGTGTGATAAGTGCGGCCAGACTATGACCGGTTACCTGGTAAAAAAGAAGGGAATATACTACTACAAGTGCAGAACCAATGGCTGTAAAGTTAACCGGAGTGCCAAAGCAATGCATGAACTGTTTCGGAAGGTGTTAATAACTTTTCAAATCGGGAAGGAAGAGATCGAAATTATTAAGGTGCAACTGGAAGAACTGATGGCGGTGTTTTTCAAGTCACAAATGGAGAATGCTAAATCTTTAAGAATCCAACTGACAGAAACAAGAAAAAAACTGAATGCCATAGAAGAGCGGTTTGTTATTGGCGAAATAGACCGAAGCCTTTATGAAAAGTTCAGACCCAAATATGAAAAAGAGTGTTTTGAGATTGAACAGGAACTTGGCAGATCAGGCGGATACAGTTCGAACCTCAAAAAAGTGATAGATTTTGCCGTAAAATTATGCCAGAGTCCCTTTCTTTTGTGGGATTCCAGTGATTTGAACGAAAAAAGAGTATTTCAAAATTTGCTGTTTCCTGAAGGAATCTACTATAACCATGAATTAGACTTAGTTCGAACCACAAGAATTAATACTTTTTTTTCACCAATCCCTGAATTAGCAAGGGTTTTGAAAGGACAAAAAAAAGGGGATTCTATCAAATTTGATAAAATCCCCGCTTTGGTGACCCAGCTGGGGTTCGAACCCAGGACCCCATCCTTAAAAGGGATGTGCTCTACCAACTGAGCTACTAGATCATCCTCATGTGCCTTTGTTTTTCAAAAGCGGTTGCAAAGATATGCTTTTCACTTCAAACTATCAACAATACATGGAATAAAATTGAATAAACTTACAACATACAGTTAATCAAGATTAATCAGAGCTAGTTATCCATTCAAAATGAGATTTATGTTAGATTTTATACCTCAAACCAACATTTGATTTGCAAAGAAGATGATCTGTTTAAACAAATTCCTACTTTCGCTTTCGCTTTCCCGAATTCGAACAGAAGCGGGAAGATGAAACTTTTATTTATTCAATCAGAATCCGTAACAAATTCCGTTTTCAGCTAAAATCCAGTGACTATGAATATTCAAATGGTTGATTTATTTTCTCAGTATGAAAAAATAAAGACTGAAATTGATTCTCAAATCGATGAAGTAATACGATCTTCAGTGTTTGTAAAAGGAGGTAAGGTCATCGAATTTGAAGGAAATCTGCAGAAGTATTTGAATACCGGTCATGTTATTTCGTGTGGAAACGGAACGGATGCCCTTCAGATAGCCCTGATGGCTTTAAATCTGAAGGAAGGCGATGAAGTCATCACCACTCCATTCACCTTTGTTTCTACGCTTGAAGTGCTGTCTCTGATGAAACTTAAACCTGTATTGGCCGATGTTGATCCGGTTTCGTTCAACATTAGTCCGAAACTGATCAACCTATGCATTACAGCCAAAACAAAAGCGATCATTCCGGTTCATCTTTACGGTCAGTGTGCCGACATGGAATCGATTAACGAAATCGCAGGAAAATACAAACTATCTGTCATTGAAGATGCCTGTCAGGCTTTAGGTACCGAATATTATTTCAGGAATGGAGAAACAGGCAAAGCAGGCACTATCGGAGATATTGGATGCAATTCGTTTTTCCCCACCAAAAACCTTGGTGCTTTTGGCGATGGGGGAGCATTGTTCACGAATAACGACGAACTTGCTCAAACCATGCGTTCCATTGCCAATCATGGCATGAGCAAACGCTACTATTATCAGCAAATCGGTATGAACTCCAGGTTGGATGCCATTCAGGCGGCAATTCTGGATGTGAAATTGAAATACCTCGATCAATATGTCGAAGCCCGTCAGGCAGCTGCCGCGTTTTACGACCGGGAATTGTCGGGAATTCCGGGAATAACGATTCCGGCACGGGTTTCATACAGTTCGCACAGTTTCCATCAGTATACCCTTAAAGTTCCCGGCAGACGCGATGAGCTGCAAAAATACCTTCAGGCCAAAAAAATTCCGGGCATGGTTTATTATCCCATGCCGCTTCATCTTCAGGAAGCATACCAGTATCTGGGATATCAGAAAGGTGATTTCCCCGTTGCCGAGGAACTTTCGGAACAAGTATTATCTTTGCCCATGCACACCGAATTAACCGACGAACAGTTAAATTTTATTGTATCGGAAATCAGGAATTTTTTTAGCTAATGGAAACATCTTATTTTGCACACGAAACCTCAGTGATTGATCCCGGTTGCCATATTGGAACAGGAACAAAAATCTGGCATTTTTCGCATATCATGACCAATTGCCACATTGGTCAGCAATGTTCAATCGGCCAAAATGTGGTTATTTCTCCGGAAGTCATACTTGGTAACAACGTTAAAATTCAGAACAACGTTTCGGTTTATACCGGAGTGATTTGTGAAGACGATGTTTTTCTGGGGCCATCGGCGGTTTTCACCAATGTGATCAACCCCCGAAGCGCAGTTATCCGGAAGAATGAGTACAAACCAACGCTGGTGCAAAAAGGTGCGACTATCGGAGCCAACGCGACCATTGTTTGCGGGATAAGTATCGGACGATATGCCTTTATTGGTGCAGGCGCTGTGGTTACCAGGGACATTCCTGATTATGCCTTGGTGGTTGGAAATCCGGCCCGTCGAACTGGCTGGATGAGTGAATACGGTCATAAACTAAAATTCAATTCCGAAGGAATGGCTGTTTGCCCTGAAAGCCATGAAAAATATCGGTTTGAAAATGGAAGAGTCATCAAACACGACAGTACCAAATCTTAACAGCAGGCAGGCACTTTCAATCGCCTCATATCTTGAATATTAAACTACAAACCGAGATGCTTACAGAAAAAAAAATACGATTTGCCGTTGTCGGACAAGGACACATTGGCAAGCGACACGCTGAAATGATACTTCGTAACCCGCAGTCGGAACTGGCTGCTGTTTGCGATATTCTTACTCCGGAAGAATGTAAAGTATCGTACGATGGGATTCCTTTTTACCGTTCGATCGATGAATTACTTAAAAAAGAGACTGACCTGGATGTTTTAAACATCTGTTCGCCCAACGGTTTGCATGCTGAGATGGCGATTAAAGCCCTCGAAAAAGGCATCCATGTCGTCATCGAAAAACCAATGGCTTTGACCCGAGCCGATGCCGAAAAAGTTGTATTTAAGTCCCTGGAGAAAAATAAAAGTGCTTTCTGCGTGATGCAAAACCGCTATTCTCCCCCTTCTGTCTGGTTGAAAAATGTGATCCGTCAGAACGTACTGGGCAAATTGTTTCATGTACAGATTAATTGCTACTGGAACCGCGACGAGCGCTACTATACACACAAAAACTGGCATGGCGATGCAAAATTGGACGGAGGAACCTTGTTTACTCAGTTTTCACATTTCATCGATATCATGTACTGGTTATTTGGCGATATCAAAAACATCAGCGGACAATTTATGGATTTCTCGCACAAGAATTTAACCGATTTTGAAGATACCGGAATTGTCAATTTCGAGTTTGTAGACGAAGGGATTGGCGCATTAAATTACTCCACTGCCATCTATGGTGAAAACCTGGAAAGCAGCATGACCATCATCGGCGAAAAAGGAACCATTAAAGTAGCCGGTCAATACATGAACGAAGTGGTTTACTGCAACGTGAAAGATTACGAGATGCCTGAACTCGAAGCCAGTGCTCCACCCAACGATTACGGGCTTTATAAAGGCTCTGCCCAAAACCATCACCTGGTTATTCAAAATGTGGTTGAAACCTTAAACGGCCAGACTCCAATCAGTACCAATGCGATGGAAGGCTTGAAGGTCGTGGATATTATTGAACGCATTTATACAGTAAGAGATCAGGTATGGAAGAAATAAATCCGGCATGTGTTTATAATTGGTATGCTGTTTACGTCAAATCAAGGGCCGAGAAGAAAGCTCAAACCGAATTGCAATTCAAAGAAATTGAGACTTTTCTACCGATTCAGCGCAAGCTCAGACAGTGGAGCGACCGAAAGAAATGGGTTGAAATGCCACTTATTTCGGGCTATCTGTTTGTGAGAATCTGCCGTAAAGAATATGATTCCGTATTACAGTCAAATTATGTGGTCAGTTATGTCAGGTTTGAAGGAACGGCCGCAACAATTCCGGATAACCAGATTGACTACCTGAAACTGATGCTTCAGCAAGACGATCTTGAAATTGAGATTACCAGAGAAACTTTCCTGCCCGGACAGATGATTGAAGTTATTTCCGGACCATTGATCGGCCTTCAGGGAAAACTAATCCGGATAAAAGGAAAAAACAAAGTCGCTATTGAACTTGAACAACTGGGGTATTCTGCATTGGTTGAGATTTTAACCGAAGACATCCGGATTGCTGAGGATAAACAAGAATCAGTTTCGAAATAAATTTCAGTTCTATGACGAATCGTATGTGTCATGTAAGAGAAGGATTGCAGAAAAATCAATATTGTTATACAAATTCAATGAAGCATATACTACGAAGTAGTATAATGTTAATTACCCCCAGTAAAACTGGGGGTAAGGAGGGACCAAAGAAAACAACCCTGAACAGGGTTGAATAAGTGTTATTTTTTACCCTCATTTTTATTGGGGTCATTTATATTTCGCTCCGGTGCATAAGTCCAAATAATCACTGAAGTAAATTGATGACTTTTTTAAAAGTAAAATTCCACACCTAACGTCATAGAGCCCAAATTTCAACCCGGGAAAGTCTGATTCAGGATAAAAGCAAGTGAGCCACAATAAGTATAAAAGCCTAAGAGCATCTCCCAAACGTTACTTACCTTTGATCTTGGCTTTTTAATAGAAATAATCAGCCTCAGTAAATACGATTTTTTGCATCCGGATTCATTATCTGATGAGAATTTATTGTACTAAAAAATAACCAGTTGCCAGTAAAGTGGGTGTGATTAACTTTAGCAAATGACAGTAACCGAATTAATCGACAGAGCCATAGGTGCAGCTATTCTGGCCGGGATACAAATCAGAACTATTTATTCGTCAGCTGACTTCCAGATGCAGCTAAAGGGCGACAATACCCCGGTTACCCTCGCTGATACCAAAGCTCATGAAGAGATTCTGAAAGCCCTTGAAAGCACTGGTCTTCCTGTATTGAGTGAAGAAGGTATTCATCAGGGTTTTGAAGAAAGAAAAGACTGGAATTTGTTTTGGCTGGTCGATCCGCTGGACGGAACCAAAGAGTTTATTAAACGCAACGATGAATTTACGGTAAACATCGCACTCATAAAAAAAAACCAACCAGTAGCAGGGGTTATTTATGCGCCGGTTACAGGTGAACTTTATGCCGGAATTTCGGATTTCGGAGCCTGGAAGTTGTTAAATCCTGATGAAAATTGTACCTTTCAATCGATGCAGCATTCAGGAACAAAACTTCCGGAGAAAAGAACATCATTGGAGTATGTCGTTGCTCTGAGCCGATCGCACATGAATCAGGAAACTGAAGCATACGTTGAAGAACTCAGGCAAAAAGAGGGGGCAGTTCAACTGATTCGCAAAGGAAGTTCATTAAAAATATGCATGGTAGCTGAAGGTACAGCCGATGTTTATCCAAAGATTGGCAAAACGATGGAATGGGACACAGCAGCTGGGCATGCGATTATAAAAGCCGCCGGGAAGAATATTTTTCTTCCGGATTTGAAAACAGAATTGATATACAATAAAGAAAATCTACAGAACCCACATTTTATAGTCATATGACAACAGAAGGATTTTTTGTACTGGCTATCATTGTCATGGTCGTCATTGCATTGGCGAAGGAGATTATGCGTCCCGGGCTGGTTTTATTTTCAGCGCTTATCATCCTGATGATATTTGGAATTGTCAACTCAAAAGAAGTTTTGGCTGGTTTTTCGAACAAAGGAATGATAACCATCGCCATACTTTTTGTTGTTAGTGAGGGTATCAAACAATCGGGAGCATTAAATAAACTGGCAATTACATTTCTTCCTAAACGAAGAGGCAACATCAGGCTTTTGTTTTTTCGGCTCATGTTTCCGATTTCATTTATGTCAGCCTTCCTGAATAACACTCCGATTGTCATCATATTTGCACCCATTGTGAAAAAATGGGCGGAAGACCTGAATCTCTCTTCGCAGAAATTCCTTATTCCGCTATCGTACGCCACTATTCTCGGAGGAGTTTGCACGCTCATCGGAACTTCAACGAATCTGGTCGTTCACGGTTTGATGCTTGATAACGGATTTGACGGTTTCTCCATGTTTGAATTGGGATTGGTTGGTATTCCGCTGGCGTTTGTAGGTTATTTCTACATGAGTTACATTGGTGTTCATTTACTTCCGGGAGAGAAAAATTTCATCCGGCGACCACTTTATGACCAGAAAGATTATTATTACGAACTCATTGTTCCGCCAGAAAGTCAACTGGTTGGTCAGGGCCTTAAAAACGGCAGAACCAAGGAACTGAAAGGATTTGACATCATTCAGGTTGAACACGAAGGGGCAAAACTGGCGGGCAAAACCCCGGGATTAACCATCGAAGCCAATGATCATCTTTTAGTCGCCGGAAAATCAGATGGTCTGGATATCATCAAAGATTTAAAAAGTGTACGAATAAAAGGTCTCGAACTACTGGAAGGACAGGTAAAGACAAGCGACCTGCAACAATACGAAGCTGTTTTGGCACCACGTTTCCCGGGTATTGGAAGAACGATAGTTGAGTTCAATTTTTTTGATCATTACCAGGCTGTCATTGTAGCTGTTCACCGCAATGGAGAACGCATTACTTCCAATCTCCGAAGTTTGAAATTAAAAGAAGGTGACAATCTTGTTCTTCTGACTACCGAGCGCTTCATTAAAAACTGGGGAGAGTCTAAAATTTTCTATCTCACTACTTATATTGGCGAACACAATGAGAATAAAGCCAAAAGCAAGAAGTGGATGGCATTAAGTATTCTGGTCCTGATGATTGCCGGAGCAACAGCTGCCGATTACCTTCCGAAATTCGGGAATGTGAATACTGACATGTTCTTTTTCTCAGCCATTGCAGCGATGTTGATGATTTGGCTGAAAATTGTGCCTCATCAAAAATACACCAAAGCCATAAGCTGGGATCTTTTAATTACGATTGCCTGCGCTTTCGGAATTAGCAAAGCGATGCAAAACTCAGGTGTAGCTGACGGAATTGCGCACACTTCGATTGCTTTTGCCAAAAACTGGGGTCCAATTGGAGTTTTGGCCTGTATCTACCTTTTAACAAATATTTTCACTGAATTGATTACCAACAATGCTGCTGCAGCTATCTCCTTTCCGATTGCCATGGCTGCAGCAAACCAGATGGGAGTCGATCCGAAACCTTTCTTTGTAGCCATTTGTATTGCTGCATCGGCAAGCTTTGCCACTCCAATTGGCTATCAAACCAACCTGATTGTTCAGGGGATAGGAAATTACCGTTTCAAGGATTTTGTAAAAGTCGGACTCCCACTAAACATCATTATATTCCTGGTTGCTATATTGTTGATTCCATTGTTCTGGAGCTTTTAATTGATTAATTCCCGATTTGAAACAGAAAAATATTCAACTCAAGGTTAAACTTTAATCCTGAAATTTGGAATTTAGTTTGAATACTACTCAATAAAAGAGTATAAAGTATTATTTTTGCACACTTGAAATAAAACGAAAATAAAACAAATGACAGAATACAGTCTTTCACACCTCAAAGAACTGGAAGCCGAAGCGATCCATATTATCCGCGAAGTTGCGGCTGAATTTGAAAATCCGGTCATGCTTTATTCCATCGGAAAAGATTCTTCGGTAATGGTTCGTCTGGCCGAAAAGGCTTTTTATCCCGGAAAAGTTCCGTTTCCCATGATGCATATCGATTCGAAATGGAAATTTAAAGAAATGGTTGAGTTCCGCGACAACTATGCCAAAGAAAATGGCTGGAACCTGATTGTTCATTACAATAAGGCAGCTTTTGAAGCTGGAGTTGGCCCTTTTACTCATGGAAGTAAGGTACACACCGATGTTATGAAAACACAGGCTTTGCTTGAAGGACTGAGCAAATATAAGTTTGACGCAGCCTTTGGCGGTGCACGACGCGACGAAGAGAAATCGAGAGCCAAAGAACGCATCTTCTCGTTCCGCGATAAATTTCACCAGTGGGATCCCAAAAATCAACGTCCTGAATTGTGGGATATTTATAACGCCCGTGTTCACAAAGGCGAATCAATTCGCGTATTCCCAATTTCAAACTGGACTGAACTCGACATCTGGCAATATATTCGTCTGGAAAAAATCCCGATTGTACCACTCTATTTCGCCAAAGAGCGTCCTGTTGTCAATCAGGATGGCAACCTGATCATGGTTGATGATGACCGTATGCCGAAGGAAATAGCCGAAAAAGCAGAAATGAAAATGGTTCGTTTCCGCACCTTAGGCTGTTATCCGCTTACCGGAGCTGTTGAATCGGAAGCAGATACCATCGAAAAAATTGTGGAAGAAATGATGACTGTTACTGTTTCAGAACGAACCACCCGTGTGATTGATTTCGATCAGGACGGTTCAATGGAACAGAAGAAACGTGAAGGGTATTTCTAAAGAAGTAACGTCTTCTATCTTTGGAGAAACAAAAATCAAGTCCAAACTTGAAAATGTCTAAATTTCTTTCAATAGATAATTGAACCCACTTCGGGGTTCTAATTTGTTTTCGTTCTTTTGCCTCCGGTTTCACCGGAGGTTATTTATATTAAAGTCCTTCGGACTTTGGCTTCAAGAAAACCCTGAAAGGGTTGAATTTGAATAACCATGGGTGTAACCCATGGAACACGAATAAAATGTGACATCAACCCTGAAGGGGTTGAATATTATTATAAAGATAGATTTCAATCCGAAAAGTTTCTTATTTCCTTATTATCATGACAGAAAATAATCAAAATATATCCACTGTGAATTCTCCAAACGGAGAAACAAGAGGAACGCTCGACATCAATACTTATTTGGATCAGGACGAGAAGAAAGATTTATTGCGTCTTTTAACAGCGGGTTCTGTTGACGATGGTAAATCGACACTGATCGGTCGTTTGTTGTTCGACAGCAAGAAAATTTACGAAGATCAGCTTTCGGCACTCGAACGCGATAGCAAACGGGTTGGTCATGCCGGTGAGGAAATCGATTATGCGCTGTTGCTCGATGGTTTAAAAGCCGAACGCGAACAGGGAATCACGATTGATGTGGCCTACCGTTATTTCTCGACCAACAAGCGCAAATTCATCATAGCTGACACTCCCGGACATACACAATATACGCGAAACATGGTCACAGGTGCATCAACCGCCAATCTGGCTATTATCCTGATTGACGCCAGCAAAGGTGTGATTACCCAAACCCGCCGACACACGTTTTTGGTTTCTTTGTTAGGCATTAAACACGTGGTTTTGGCAGTCAATAAAATGGATCTGGTCAATTACGACCAGAAAGTTTTTGATGAAATATGTGCTGAATACAAGGCTTTTATCACTCAGCTCGATGTTCCGGATGTCAATTTCATTCCACTTTCGGCGCTGAAAGGCGAAAATGTGGTGGAACCAACAACCAAAATGCCCTGGTATCACGGCAAAAGTATGCTCGAATTTCTGGAATCGGTACACATTAGCAGCGACCGGAATTTCGACGATATGCGTTTCCCTGTTCAATATGTACTTCGTCCCGATCTCGATTTCCGTGGTTTTTCAGCCAGAGTTGCTTCAGGAATACTCCGGAAAGGTGAAGAAATTATGGTTTTACCATCGCGCAAAACTTCCAGAATAAAAGAAATAATTACGTATGACGGAAATCTGGACGAAGCTTTTCCTCCACAGTCAGTGACAGTTACGCTCGAAGATGAAATCGATATTTCGCGTGGCGATATGATTGTTTATCCGGATAATCTGCCGCGAATTGAGCGTCATTTTGAAGCCATGCTGGTTTGGATGGACGAAAAACCAATGAATCCAAGTGAACAGTTATTTATTAAACATGCCAACAATACGACTCGCGTACGGTTTGACAAAATTCAGTATAAAATTGATGTCAACTCGCTTCAGAAATCATCGGTTGATCATTTTGAGCTGAACGAGATCGGTCGGGTAGTGATGACAACCAATAAAGCAATCTACTTCGATCCATACAAAAAGAATCGCAGCACCGGTTCATTTATCCTGATTGACCCGATGACGAACAATACAGTTGCCGTGGGAATGATCATCGACAAACTAAGTGCAGAAGACCTTCCATCCAAAATAATTGACGAAAAAACACTGGAAGCCAACAAACTCCGGATTCATAAAGGAGAATGCCTGATTACAGAAGTACAGCGGGAAAAACGGTACAACCAAAAGGGAACCACTTTATGGATTACCGGCTTACATGGTTCAGGCAAAAACGAGCTGGCATTTACGCTCGAAAAGGAGTTGTTTGAACATGGAGCAACCGTGGTTCTGCTCGATGGTAGTTCAATCCGGCTGGGACTTTCGAACGAGCTTGATTTTTCACCGGCTGATCGTGCCGAACACCTTCGCCGTGTGGCTCACATCAGTAAATTGCTGAATGATCAGGGAATCATCACCATTTGTTCATTTATTTCTCCGGACGAAAATATTCGCAAACAGATTGTTCAGATTATTGGCGAAGACCGGTTTAAACTGATTCATATGGATGCCAGCCTGGAATTCTGCAAAACGAATAAGCCTGAATTGTATACCAGATTTGATCAGGGATTAATTGAAAATCTTCCGGGTGCTGACCTTCAGTTTGTTGCACCTGAAAATCCAACCTTGTTGTTGCATCCTGAAAACAGGGGACAAAATGTGAAGACGATTGTGGAATATCTGGCCGACCATAAAATTTTCCCGATCCTTTAAGAACAAAGACTTAAAGCAATAAATTTAGACAAAAGACTCAGAGATGGGTCTTTTGTTGTTTTGCAGCACTGGTAATGGTGCCAAAAATAGTTGGTAAATCTTTTTCTTCATTAAATTGGAATTTAATTTCAACTGATATAGTTCTAACCCAGTTAGGGTTTGCTGAAAAAACTACATAAAACCACGAAGTGGTTAAATGTGAATAGCCCCGAATGGAATTCGGGGAAAAGATAGAACCCAAGTCCCGAACCCTGATAAGGGTTCAATCGATGTTAACGCATTATTATTGAACTCCTTTCAGGGTTCCGAATCATCTCGTATTTTCATCCACCGGTTTCACCGGCGGTTATTCATATTAAATCCTTTCAGGATTTCTTACAACTCCCAGGTTGAAGGTGAAATATTAAAAGTGCATGGGTTTTACATCATCAATTCAAATTTCCTTGCACTTATTTGAAATAAATAATCATTATCTAAATGAAATACAGTGGCTTCTGAGTTTTTCAGCAAACCCTAATTATCAGCTAACTATAGCTATTCTGAAATGATATTGAACATTAATTTTCATTCAATTCTATTAAGCGATTATGGAAATGACCATTAACAAAACGTGAAGACTAAATACTGCGATTAGAAAAGGCGTCCCTGCCAGGTATTCTGTTCTTCGAGCATCTTTTCGAGTTTGGCCGTGAATTCAAAATTTTTCAGGCCCCATCTTGGTGCAACCAGCAAATCATCCGGAGCTTCACTTACAAATCGTTCAACAACTATTTTGGGATTGAGCAGTTCCAGATATTTTACAGCCAAATTCAAATACTCATCAACAGTGAACATCGTAAATTGAGTTGAGTCCTTGGTATATTCACGATTCATGCGGGTGTTTTTGTGAATCTGAAGCTGATGGAGTTTTATGTTTTCGACTGGAAGCTGCGAAATAATCCTCGCCTGATCAAGCCAATCGGTCTCTGTTTCGCCTGGCAAACCTAATATGAGATGGGCACAATTGTGAATTTTTCTTCTGGAAGTTTCTTCAAGAGCCCGAACCGACTCTTCGAAACTATGACCACGGTTCATTCGCTCAAGACTCGAATTTTTATGTGATTCAAGCCCAAATTCAACCATGATGTAATGGTTTTGAGCCAACTCCTGAAGATAATCCAGAATTTCATCGGTCACACAATCCGGTCGGGTAGCAATCACCAGTCCAATGACTCCTTCATGAGCTAACGCTTCTTCGTAAAGCTTTTTTAGGATTTCAAGAGGAGCATAAGTATTGCTGTAAGATTGAAAATAAGCCAGAAATTGCATGGATTTATACTTTCTGGAGAAAAATGCAATACCTTCCGAGAGTTGATTGGTGACACTTTTTTCCAGATTGCAATATCCCGGAGAGAAAGTGAGGTTGTTACAATACGAACAGCCTCCAATGCCTCTTGACCCATCACGGTTGGGGCAGGTAAAACCAGCATCGATCGATATTTTTTGAACTCTGTCCTTGAACTTTTTCCGGAAATATCCTGAAAAATCATTGTATCTTTTTTCACTTCCCCACGGAAATCGGCTCATTAGATTTAATTTTTACTTTCACGACAAAAGTAGCTCTATTTATTAGCTTCCAAAATCAAACTGGTTCTTACATTCCATCAAATCAGGCCTCCGAAAAGAAGAAAAAAACATCCTTGGTTTTTATAAAATAATAAAATTAAAATAATAAATTAAAAACACATTGCTGTTTTTTGTTCTATCGCATTGATTGAGTGATGCTTAATGTCGACACGAAATGAGTTGAATTGTTAAAAACGAGTTTATAACTTTTTGAGAGAAACCCTGAGTTGGTATGTTTTCTTCAAACCGAATTTATAAATTTATAAAACGTTAAATCGCTGCTATGTTTAAACCAGAAGATATCAGTCATATTAAGGCAAGGGGCAGTCAGTTGGAGGTTGTTAACAAGCAAATTGAAAATTTCAAGACTGATTTTCCATTCCTTAAAATTATCGAAGCAGCCAGTATTTACCACGGGCTCATTAAGTTATCAGGCGACGAAATTCAGAAATATAGTTCAGTTTTTGATGCGAAAATTTCAAAAGGGTTGGAGCTTTTGAAATTTGTACCAGCATCAGGAGCTGCCAGCCGGATGTTTAAGTCGCTGTTCTCGGCTTTGGAGGATTTGCAGAAAGGTAAAACTCAGGAAGAAATCTTAAATGACAAGGAAGTTGCAACTTTTTTGGATCAGCTTGATCAATTTGCATTTTACGACGACATCAAAGAACTGGCCGCGAAAGAAAACAAATCGATTGAAGATATTCCGGTTCAAAAACTATTGGAATGGGTACTTCTGGAGCAAGGTTTAAATTATGGAAATCTCCCGAAAGGATTACTTAAGTTTCATCGTTATCCCGATGGCAACAGAACTCCTCTGGAAGAACACCTTGTGGAAGGTGCTTTGTATTCAAAAAACAGAGAGGGAATCATTGATCTTCATTTTACCGTTTCAACTGAGCATCAGCAGGTGTTTGAGGAGCATGTGGCTAAAGTAAAACCCAAATATGAACAATTATTCAACGTAAGCTATCAGATTAGTTTTTCACAACAAAAACCATCTACTGATACCATTGCAGTACTTCCGGATAATGAGCCTTTCAGAAACAACGATGGAAGTTTATTTTTCCGACCTGCTGGTCATGGCGCATTACTTGAAAATCTGAACGATTTGGACGCTGACCTTATTTTTATTAAAAATATTGACAATGTTGTTCCTGATCAGTTTAAAAAGCCGACGATTGAATCTAAAAAAGCACTTGCAGGAGTATTACTCAGTCTTCAGGAACAAATTTTTTATTACCAGAAACAGCTGAAAGAACATTACCCAAGCACACTCGAGAGTGCTTTTTATGCTGAAGCAACCAATTTCCTTGAAAATATTCTGAACATTACGCCTCCGAAAAATCAGTACTACAGCGAAAAAGAAGAGCTTCACCATTACCTCGTTGGAAAATTTAACCGACCACTAAGAGTTTGCGGAATGGTGAAAAATCAGGGTGAACCAGGTGGAGGTCCATTTTTTGCGTTGAACAGCGACGGCTCAATTTCGCTGCAAATTGTGGAAAGTTCACAAATTGATTTTAAAAACCATGAACAGGCAGACATTGCCAGAAATGCCACGCATTTTAATCCGGTTGATCTGGTTTGTGCAGTGCGAAATTACACAGGTAAAAAATATAATCTTTTGGAATACAGTGATCCGGAAACCGGTTTCATCTCAGAGAAGTCGAAAGATGGGAAAAAATTGAAAGCACAGGAACTGCCCGGGTTATGGAACGGATCGATGTCGGAATGGAACACTCTTTTTGTCGAAGTACCGATTGAAACCTTCAATCCGGTTAAAACAGTTACGGACCTCTTGCGAAAAGAGCATCAGTCAAAATGATTCAAATCAAAAAGTATTCTTAAATTTGCAATCTTTTAACGAGAACATATGAACGATGACGCCAGAGATATTGAAGAGGATGATTTCGAGGAGGCCGTAGAACGTTTCAGAAATATGGTAAAAAGCAATTCTTCAAATTACTTCGATGTATTTGAAGTAGAGGGGATTGTTGATCATTTCCTTGAAGATGGACGAATTAAACTTGCTAAAAAAGCAGTTGAAACGGGGCTTAGGCTTCATCCATCTGCTATTTCCATTAAAATCCGACAGGCCCAGGTACTCATGCACGAAGGCAAACTGGAAGAATGCCTTGAATTACTGAGTATGGCCGAAAAAATTGAAACTAATAATCCGGAAATACTCCTGACCAAAGGCGGAGCGTTAAATTTACTTGGCGATGTTG
Organism: Prolixibacteraceae bacterium; assembly: GCA_035648135.1. Classification (GTDB taxonomy): domain Bacteria; phylum Bacteroidota; class Bacteroidia; order Bacteroidales; family Prolixibacteraceae; genus Aquipluma. Next base: position 34,566 of record DASRMB010000074.1, on the reverse strand, counting down.
GCAAAGCAGTTGAAGCATTCGAACAAGCACTGAAAATGCCTCTCGACGACCTCGACGAGACACTATATAATATTGGTATTTCGTTTGGTCAGGCAGGAGAAACGCATCTGGCCATAAAATACCTGAAAAAAGCCTGCAATGTCAATCCTCAAAATGAAATTGTTCTTTACGAATTAGGTTATTACTACGACAAGGATTCCCAATTCGAAAACAGCATTGAATATTACGATAAATATCTCGACATCGATCCATTCAACCATTCGGTATGGTATAACATTGGAATTACCTATAACCGTATAGGTGTATTCGAAAAAGCCATTGAAGCATACGATTATTCTCTCGTTTTGAATCCGGAATTTCTTCATGCTCATTTCAACAAGGCCAATGCTTTGGCCAATAATAACCAGTTCGACGAAGCAATTGAATGTTATCTGGAATACCTGGAGCTTGACAAGGAAAATGATGATGCCTATTGCTATCTGGCTGAATGTTATCTGAATTCGGATAAGTACAACGAAGCTCTTGTCAATTATCAGAAAGCTATCCGGATAAATGATACCAATTCGAGCGCATGGTATGGCTCCGGATTGATTATGTGGTCCGAAGGTCAGTTAAAGGAAGCGCAGACTTTCTTTAAAAAAGCGATTAAACTCGAAGAAGACAATGCTGATTTTTGGGCAATGAACGCCAAGGTTCATGCTGAACTGGAACAAAACAAGGAAGCTATTGAATCATTTGAAATGGCCACCATGCTTGAGCCTGAAAATATAGAAAGCTGGCTATCCTACTCAGAAATGTTCTATGATATGGATGATACCGACAGAGCCATCGAAGTTTTAAAAACGGCAAACAAGATCAACAAATCGAATGCATTCCTCAATTACAGGTTAACTGCTTATTTGCTTGACAAAGATGAAGAGTTGGAAGCTGTATGTCATTTTGAAAAAGCACTAAAAATTGATTACAGCAAACAAAATGAACTTTTCGAGTTTTATCCTGAAGCATCAAAAATTGAATCAATCAAAAAACTTATTTCACAATACCAAACAACGAAACTATAAAATAATGAATTTTCGATTGCCAAACATGCCTGAACGACCGGCACAACCCCGCGAAAACGGACTTACAATGGTTATGGACAAAGGGTTGAGTTTACGTGAAGCAGAAGATCTATGCGACATTTCAGCCCCATACTGCGATTTGTTAAAATTAGGATTTGGAACCTCAATTATTACCAATCGTCTGCACGAAAAAATAAGGCTCTACAAATCAGCCGGATTGAAACCGTATTTTGGTGGAACTCTTTTTGAAGCCTTTGCAGTTCGTGATATGTTCGACGATTACCGCCGTTTCCTGGACGAATATGAAATGGAGGTTGTTGAAGTTTCTGATGGAGTAATGGAACTTGACCATGATCTGAAATGCAAATATATCGCTAATCTTAGTAAAGATTTCACCGTTTTATCTGAAGTTGGATCAAAGCTAAAAGGGAAAGAAATTTCGAATGCCAAATGGATTTCCTATATTCAGACTGAATTGCAGGCCGGTGCCTGGAAAGTTATTGCCGAAGCGCGCGAAAGTGGCAACATGGGAATTTACAACGATGACGGCTCTGCAAACTTCGAATTGATTTTAGACATTAAAAAGGCCGTTGATCCAAATGTTATTTTATGGGAGGCTCCGTTGAAAACGCAACAGGTATGGTTCATAAAGCTACTGGGGCCTAATGTAAATCTGGGAAATATTGCAACCAACGAAATCATATCTCTCGAAACTTTGAGACTTGGACTTAGGGGTGATACACTACTCACCTTTTTGCCCTGTAATCATTCCTGAAAATAAAAAGAGGTGACTTTCGAAAAGTCATCTCTTTTTTCATTTCAATGTCTCATCCTGAAATAGCGAAACACAAAAAGTAGAGCTATGGAAGAAAAAGGAATGAATCTGCTTGTCCGCTCGAAAATGAAACGGTAATTATTCCGAATTTTCCGAACAGCTTCAGAATTACCAAACTGGATGAACATTTATTGTCACTTCAATTATCTGATTTGGTAATTTGCGGGGCTATGAGTCGCATGTGCATTGACACAGCAGTGCGCGCAGCAAGCAATCTGGAATATTCATGTACACTTATTTCTGACGCATGTGCAATCAGCGATCTCTTTTTCGACGAAAAAACAGTAAAAGCTGCTGAAGTGTATTTGGCCTATATGGCAGCAATTAACGGCACATTTGCAAATGTTGTTCAGCCAATCAATTTCTCAAATCAATACATCAGAAGTAATTAAAGGGCATAAAAAACCCGCCGGGTAAGGTGTGATGAGTTTTCCGGCGGGGATTAAGAAAGATTATAATTCTTATAAAAACTTAGCCTGATTTAAATACTTGTAGCTCATTTCAGCACTTTCCAACGAATCAAGATCTTTAAAACTGTCTTGTTCAACAAAGAAATATTTCATACCGGCAGATTCCTTTTCTGCAAAAATACTGGCAAAGTCCATTCGACCGCTGCCTACCGGTGCAAAGAACATATCTTCAGTTTTAACCATATCTTTTACATGCCACAACTGAAAACGACCTGGATATTTTTTAAAATAATCCAGTGGATTCTGACCACCTCGGGTTACCCAGTACAAGTCCATTTCGAAAGTCACTAACGAAGGATCAGTTTCAGTTAAAAGTAAATCATATGGAATTTGATCTTCCATCTTTTCGAATTCGAAAGCATGATTGTGATAGCCAAACTGAATTCCGTTCTTTTTAGCAATTTCACCCATCTTATTGAACTTTTCTGCAGTTGCCTTCCAACCATCAAGGTCGGTACGGAACTGATCGGACAAATAAGGATAAATGATGTATTTAGCTCCTGTTGCTGCTGCATCAGCAATGACTTTCTCTGCTGAATCAAGTTCAAACACGGTGTGCGAACTATTCATTGGCATTCCCAGGCTGTTTAATAGATTAATAAAGGCTTTGGGTTCCATTCCGTAGAAGGTGCCGTCGGCTACATTATAACCAGCAGCTTCAACAGAATTGTATCCTATTTGGGCCAATTTCTCGAGTGTACCTTTTAAATCCTGCTGAATTTTGTCACGCACGGTATACAATTGCAATCCAATTGTTTTTTTCTCCTGGGCACAGGCTGTCATTGGGAAAACCATTGTTACAGCAGCAAAAGCTGCAGTTGTTTTCAAAAATCGTCTACGATTTGTCATAGTTTATAAATTTAGTAGTTTAAGATATTTTAGGCTATTATCTATATTCGTAATCATTCAAAAATATAAAAATATCCTTACGTTGACAAACCCAAACCATCACGTTTCTCTGTTTAGGTATCATTAATCGTTATTTTGCTGCTATTGTTTCAATTTCAATCAGAACTCCCATTGGCAATTCTTTTACAGCAAAAGCAGCACGAGTGGGAGGATTTTCCGAATAGTATTTGCCATATATTCCATTCATATCACTAAAATTCGTCATGTCACTAAGCAGACAGGTCGATTTAACCACATCACTGTAGTTGTACCCAGCTTCTTTCAAAATCGCTCCGATGTTTTTCAAAACCTGTTCGGTTTGTTCCTGAATTCCACCATCCACAATCTTCATTGTTTGAGGATTTAGCGGAATCTGACCAGAAATGTAAAGTGTTCCGCTTACTTCTATTGCCTGGCTGTATGGCCCGATAGCTGCCGGCGCGTTGTTTGTTTGTATGATTCGTTTCATGAAAAATAATTGATGTGTTTTTAAATTAAGGACAGAGCATCAAAATTAAATAAAAATCCCGGGATTGAATATTGCTATATCATCCCGGGATTTTTTGTTTCATTCCAAAATATCATTTCAGAAAGAATTACAAGAAGTAATTTAAGTAATATCTTTTCAGTCAGCGTCAAACAAATGACTGAATACTTGTATTGTTATAGATGTTTAGCATTTGGGAGTCTACAACTTTACTCATCGGATTAACCGTGTTTTTCTGAGAGATACCGTTCTGCGTCAATCGCCGCCATACAGCCTGAACCGGCAGCAGTTACCGCCTGACGGTAAATCGAATCCTGAACATCACCACAGGCATATACGCCAGGAATATTGGTTTTCGAACTACCCGGAATTGTTTTAATGTATCCAACTTCATCGGTTTCAACAAAATCTTTCACAAAATCAGAATTTGGAGTATGACCGATAGCCAGAAAGAAACCATCAATTTTAATAGTTACTTCCTTTTCGTCCGGAGCACCTTTTTTGTACCAAAGAACAGCACCTTCCACAACACCATCTCCGATCAATCCTTTGGTCTGATGTTCCCACAAAACTTCGATATTTTTAGTCCTGAATACGCGCTCCTGCATCACTTTCGAAGCACGAAGTTCATTTCTCCGAACAATCAGGTATACCTTATTGACTAAGCCAGCCAGATAAATGGCTTCTTCAGCAGCAGTGTCTCCACCTCCGACTACGGCCACGTCTTTCCCCCGGTAAAAGAAGCCGTCGCAGGTAGCGCAGGCAGAAACTCCGCTTCCGGCATATTTTGTCTCATCCGCAAGTCCCAGATATTTGGCCGTTGCTCCGGTAGCTATGATTACCACTTCCGATTCAATGATTTTCTGATCATCAATCCAAACTTTATGAACCGGGCCAGTGAAATCAACTTTGGTTGCTAATCCCCAACGAACATCAGTTCCGAAGCGAACTGCCTGTGCTTTTAGATCCTCCATCATCACCGGACCAGTAATCCCTTCAGGATATCCCGGGAAGTTTTCAACCTCAGTGGTTGTGGTTAGTTGTCCTCCCGGCTGAAGACCTTCAAACATCACCGGACTCAGATTTGCACGTGCAGCATAAATAGCAGCAGTGTATCCGGCTGGACCGGATCCGACAATCAGGCATTTAACCTTTTCAGTTTCGATAGCCTCATTGGTATTTTTACTTGTTGTATCGTCAATATTCAATGGTTTAAACATGTTGTTGAATTTTAATTTTTGCTTCTCAAAGGTACAAAACATGCTTTCACGAACAACAAGGGTACAATCAATAATTGTTATGTCCTCATAGACAAAACTGAACGTGCTTTTTAATACTCATTTCGGGAATCATATATTTCATTCTATATATAAAAACATAATATAATAATTATATTATCTACTATTACTACTCAAAGTTAACAAAAACTAACATATTGATTTTTAACAATTTTTATAATTTATTTTTCAGAGAAAACATCATTTAAAAGTAACTTTTGTCATATTTTTCATGTAAACAAGATCGAGATAGAATAATAATTGATAATCATGAGAGCGAGTAAACGGATTTTAAACGTTAGGAAGCAATCGAGGATTACACTTCCTAAAGAAAATTTATGGTTTTTTAGTGAAGACAGTGCTGTAAACCAAACGCCTGATAACGAAAAACAATCATTCAGGAGAGATCGGTTAAGTGTTTTAAAGGAAGACGATGACCGGTACTCCCTTGAAAATTCAGGGAGAAGCAGGAGTAAAAAACACACTTTCGTTGTGGATTGGCAAATGTCTGATGCTTTCTGAACTAAAACTATTTTTTTTGAATTATTGTAATTGCCCCTTATTGATAGGTAACTATTTAAATTTCTCTAATAGCTAAAATAATTAGAGTATGAAATAGTTTTTATTTAAATCACTGCTGTTTGTAACTTGTTGGATATTTGCACGCATTAATTAACCCGGGATCAATGAATGTTCTAATGTTTGGATGGGAATTTCCGCCGAATATTTCAGGCGGATTAGGAACAGCCTGTTATGGCATCGTGAAAGGATTGTCTGCAAGTCCTGATGTTCAAGTCACATTTGTTGTTCCCAAAACTCAGGGGAACGAGCAAGCAGCCAACATCCAGTTAATTAGTGCTGAGAAGATTGCTATTGGCAGTAAAATATCTATTGCAGAGCGTTCTGCTGTTATCAGCTTTCTTGAAGTACAATCCAGGTTGTGTCCATACCTTACTCCGGAAAGTTTTGCTGAAAAACATCAATTGGAGATTGTCAGAAAAAAACAATCGAAATTCATTCAGAAGGGTAACACAATCCGTTTTTCAGGAAAATATGGACCTGATCTGTTCGATGAAATAAACAATTATGCCATTGTCGCAAAAACAATCGCACAGGAAAATCAGTTTCACCTGATACACGCACATGATTGGCTAACTTTTCCGGCCGGAATTGCTGCAAAAAAAGCTTCCGGAAAACCTCTTGTCATACATGTCCATTCTACAGACTTTGATCGTAGCGGCGGATCTGTTAATCCAGCAATCTATACCATCGAAAAACAAGGGATGGACGCGGCTGACCATATCATTGCAGTCAGCAATCGCATAAAGGATATCATTACCAAACAATACCAAATTCCTTCAGAAAAAATAACGACAGTTTACAATGCTATTGATAATAAAATGAATGAGTTAAAAACATTGAAACAACGAAACAAGAAGGAAAAGATAGTGACATTCTTAGGACGAATAACGATACAGAAGGGACCTGAATACTTTGTTGACGTAGCCCGAATGGTGATTCACCGAATGAAAAATGTGCATTTTGTTATGGCCGGAAACGGTGAAATGAGAGATGAAATCGTCGAATTAGGTGCCCGATACGGAATTTCTCACCGATTTCATTTTGCAGGTTTTCTGAATGGGCCAGAGGTTACAAAAATGCTTCACCGAAGCGACTTATTCATTATGCCCTCGGTTTCTGAACCTTTCGGGATCGTTCCTCTTGAAGCCATGCAGGCGAATGTCCCGGTTATTATTTCACTGCAATCAGGCGTTTCAGAATTAATCCGGAATGTGGTAAAAACCGATTTCTGGGATGTACAGGCCATGGCTGATGCGGTACATGGAATACTAAAGCATAAAAAATTATCGAAAACGATGATAACTGAAGGTGAGCTGGAGGTCAGCAAACTAAATTGGGAATATTCCGCCAGTCAGATTAGACAAGTTTATCTGAACACACTATATAAAGAAGCCTCCTAAAATGAAAAATATTTGCCTTTACTTTCAGATTCATCACCCTTTCAGCTTTCAGACGTTTCGGTACTTCGATGTTGGAGAATCAAAATCGTGGTATGATGATTCGAGGATTGAAAGGGAAATATACGAGTCTGCAACAAATTATTATTTGCCCACCAACGATTTTCTACTCCGGCTGATTCGTCAATCAAAAGGGAAACTCAAAGTCTCTTTTTACATCTCCGGAACATCTCTCGATCAGTTTCAAATTTATTCCCCAAAGTTGCTTAGTAGCTTCAGGCAGCTGGCGGATACAGGATTAGTTGAGTTTACTGGTGGTTTGGCTTCTCATTCTATTGCTTCGCTAGCTGACAACAAAGATGAATTCAAAAGTCAGATTAAACTCTATAAGGAGCGGATTGAATACTATTTTGGACAAAACCCTCAGGTATTTGTGAATAGCGATTTAATATTTACCAATCAAATCGCACAAATTGTTGCTGAAGCCGGATATCAGATGATATTAACCAATGGAGCAAAAAAGCTATTACAATGGCGAAGCCCCAATTGCCTATACGCCAGCGAATCGCAGAGGAGAATCGGGATACTGTTTCGAAACGAAGGTATCAGCAACGAATTCGCATCAATGCTCAGCAATCCCAATGCGATGAAAAAGCAAGAACAAATTGATCAGCTTTTAACATCATTTTACGCGATTCGACCAGAAGAACCGATGGTAAATATCTATCTCAACTACAAAACTTTGGGTGGTTCGAAAATGAGTGCCAAACAACAATTTTTCAGGACATTCGTTTTCAAAATCATGAAAGATAAATCCTTCAGCTTCAGCCGGCCGTCCGAACTGACAGAACAATTCGGACCTGTTGCAGAAATAGGAACCGAAGAACCCGTTTGTTGGACAGGACATTCCCATTCATCTTATTATCCAGGGAATGAACTTCAAAAAGATGCAATTAAACAATTATTTAAACTCGAAAAACAGCTTACTGGTATAAAAAATCATGATTTACAAATCGGCTGGCAATACCTTCAACCCACCGATCATTTCCACCTGATGGAAGAAAATCATCCAGCCTATTTTGATTCCGGATCAAACCCAGGTATTTACAAATCGAAATACGATGCCTTTATTAATTATATGAATATTTTAGAAGACTTCAGACAACAGTTAAAGGTTGCGAACAAAGGCATCAGAAAAGATAGAAATGCCGTTCAGGCTTCTGTTCCATTCCAAATAAAAAAACGACAACGTGTATTTTAAGATGTAAAAAACAAATCATTTTGTTGCACAAGTAAAGAAGATGGCTATTTTTGCATTCACGAAAGTTCGGGGTGTAGCGCAGCCTGGTAGCGTACTCGTCTGGGGGGCGAGGGGTCGCAAGTTCAAATCTTGTCACCCCGACTAATTGAATATCAAAGGGTTAGACTTAATTGTTTAACCCTGTTTTTTTACTAAAAGTGCCGGATTAGTGCCGTTTAGAGCATAGATACTTGCAAAATCAATCTAATTCCCAACCGTCATAATTGACGTTTCCCTTCCTAATATCTCACATCAAACAATGCCTAACAAAAGGCCAATTGATTTTAATTAATTTATCAATTTGATTGAATGCCGTAATGAATGTTTCTTTGAATTGTCCGAACTTTTCTCCGGTGAATCCCATTACAAGCAAACTGAATCCGGACTGATTCATAAAATACAACGGATATTGTTTTCCTCGATTTTCGTAACTTGATTTGTGAAAATATTTGGTGGCCGAATTTTGAGCCGCCAATTTTGGCTTGTCCTCCATTACATCTGCGTGATTCTTTTCCAAACTTTATTTGTTGAACTCCTCCATTAGAAGGCGTCGGTAAAATAGAGACCCCTTTACTGTGTGCGGTAACTGCATCTGCAAATAATGCCTTTGGTTTTGTTTCTTCGATTTGTCTCGTGTTTTCGGCATTGCATAACTGTAAGTGTTCTGTCTCCTGGCATTCTTCTTTTAGTTCCGTTGCAAGGCGAATTAGAAAATCAGGATCAGTAATTGCTTTATTAATGTTGATTATCAGACTTTACGCCAATGTGGCGAAAAAGGAAGAACATCTTCACAACCCAATCCTGAAATTTCTCTGCTTCTGTATTTTTAGATTTCACAATCAATCTATAAACCTCTGTCTCAGGAATAAACATCATATTTACTCCACCAATTCCATTAGAATGCGCAACATAGATCCTATCTATGTTGCCTGATTTACAGTTAATTACAATTGCTTCATTTGGGTTCTCGTATCCCAAAGCTTTGGCTACATCTGTAGCATGAAGTAATGGAGTTCCTTTTTCTGATTGAATTGTTCTGATTTCTCCGAATTTAGTATTGCTGAAAATCTTGATTTCATCCATGGTTTTTAGTTTTGAGTCTGTCAATTGAAGCCTGGGCAAGCAAAACGGCTCTTGCTATTATTATTTCAGGAGTATCTTCTTCGTGAGTTACGATGTAGCCTCCTGTTTTACGAATGGATGGAAGAACGTCTTCATAAACCCAATCTTGAAATTCTTCAGCATCTGGTAATTTTAATCTCATTACCAAACGAAAGACTTCTGACTCTTTTCCAAACTTAATATCCTGAATAACGATTGCATTGTGCTGATTCTTAGTGGGGGTCGGTAAAATGCAGACTCCCTTACAGTGTGATGTTACTGCATCTGCTGGTCTCAAATAACCTAACGCCTTTGCGACATCTGAAAGACAGAACAAAGGATCTCCGTTTTCGTTTATTGCAGTTCTTACTTCTCCGAACTGTGGATTGTTGAAAATCTTTATTTTTCAATGTTATCAGATTTTAATTTATCAATTGAAGCCTGAGCAAGCAAAACGGCTCTTGCCATTATTATTATTATTTCAGGGGTGTCTTCTTTTTTATTTACAATGTATCCACCTGTTTTGCGGATGGCAGGAAGGACATCTGAGGTAATCCATTTGCGAAATGGTTTTGCGTTCTCCGAATCACTTCTGATGATAACATCATACATTCCAGATTCATTCACAAAAGTCATTGATTGGATACCGCTCGATGTGGGGGTGTCTATTTGGTGGACATCCCCACATCTAACCTTGATTTGACATTTCACGATAAGCATCACCGGCATCGTTGCGATATTTGATTAGTTCGTCATAAACGAATTTTAATACTTTAACCTTAAAGGTTGGGTTGAGCCACATGGCGAAGTCGATAAATAATAGTGGTGTCATCCATGTTCCTCCGTTAATACCTCTTTGCTTTGTGTAAATTCCTGATAATGAGTTTTTAGCGGAATGATGTTTTTTAATAAAGTCCTCTGAATCAATACCATACTCATTGCATAGCGCAACAATAAACTCCTTAGTTGGTGACTGGTCAAAATAGTTTCCTACTTGCTTTTGCTGCCCTGATGTTTCATTCCACTGTTTCAATAATTCGGTGGCATTAAACATTACCCCAGAGCTGTGGACTGCCGGATTTTCGGCAGTCATGGACAAAACTTATTGCTCTGGTTACCATCGTAATGATAAAAAACCAAATTGAAATACAATTGATGAAGAATTATTGAAAAAGGTATTTTATCTATTGTTGATTTTCAGGCAATTAAGAAAACCATAATTTGCAGATGCAGACATTAATTACAGACATTGTATTACTTTCATAATGATCTATGAACGAGAATTTTAACGCACACGAAGTGTTGTTAATACAGTCACATAAATGGAATAGAATACACAAGAATACAGGAAGTCCAATTTCATGTGGCAAAACAGGCACAAAAACATGGAGATAAGCAGCATTTTTCTTCCTTAGAACGGAGAATTTGGAAAAGTGTAATTAGAATGTAGAATAGGAATTACAGGAAACACGTTGAATCAGAATACATTGTAGGCTATTGATTCCGCATTTGTTTTGTATTTAAAAACGCAGGGGTATGAAATCAGACTCTTCATTTTTATGGTTTTTATCGGTGAACTAACATTTAAAAATATCGCATTATTGCAATAAAATTGCATATATATGCCATTCTGATTACATTTAAGTCATAAAAATTGATTAAAATATAATCATGTGTGAAAATTTTGTCATAGTAAGTTCACAGGGTCAGGCATTAGCCAGGTATAGTCTCAGATCGAACGAGTTTTGTTTTCCCATCCACAGCCCTTCAATCATCTCCGGGGGTGACAAGGCTTGGGTAATAACTTCCAGGTCACCAGATACGCTTCAGAGTATGAAATTCGGGTATACGAGTGAGGTTTCGCAGAAGCGTATAGATATGCTCAACCTTAGGACTGAGGAAGTAGATAGAGACGATAATGAAGATGAATACGACAGGCTAATGAGAATATTTACAAAGCCTGACTTTGCTGCTGCACTACATTCATTCCGTTGTGTAGTTTTGATTGATGCTTTTCTGGTAAGCTCACCTGACAATAGCAACTACCTTATACACATGCAAAACAAGGAGCGACCTTTTGCTATTGCCGGAATATACGCCAATTGGTTGAACCCTGAGACTAACCTTTATGAAACCGGATTCTGTATTCTAACAGCAGCCTCAAATCCAATGCTCCGAAGAGTAGGTGCCGAACACATGCCAGTGATCCTAACTCCCCAAAACGTCAGTAAATGGCTTGATATAAGATTAGAAAGGAGAGTGTATCTGCCTTTGATACATACATTCCCTGACGATTTAATGAATGGTTATCCCGTTTCCGGAAAGATTTTTTCACCTGGACTTACCAACGATAATTTACAGCCTACCGGACAAAAACTAAAACCTGATCAGGTAAATGCTGCAAAACATCAAGATACTGGCACTGGCGATCAAACTACTCCAGTTATCAGGCAATACAGAAGTCACAAAGAAAAGAATCAGTCAGGTACACCTTGGTTTGAGAGCCATAGATCGTTAGAATAAATAAGACCTTTATCGAACCAATTTTGGGTTACTACAAACGAAACAAACTTACTCCAATTATTCGTCTGCCTTGGCTTCTAGGATGCGATTCTGTTAAATAAAAATACTCATTATCAATAATAAGTAAAAAAAGTACTTTATATTTGGTGATATATACTAGCACATGCAAATTCGGCAACAGTGGTATTCGGAGTATATCTTTCCTCTTGCTCAGCTTTTCGGCTTGACAGGAAATCACCCGCAAGCTGCATCTGCGTATAGTGCGCCAACGTTAACAACTATTAAATTTATACTATATGAAAAAAAACTTAGTCTTAATACTACTTGTCTTTTTTATGTCAGCATCATTAACTTTTGGACAGGATTACAAGGAATGGGATGACCATGATGTAGTTAGATTTTATGAGAAAATAGATTTGGACTCATACACATTGGACGATGAAGGGGAAGAAATTAACGAAGTGTATGTTCCTACAAAAGTTGAAGACGGGAATTATGAAGTTGAAGTATATAAGATTTCCGCTTTACTATATAGAATTCAAGATACTAATATATATATGTTCTTTAGATATTCTCCCTACCTCTATAGTTATGACGATGGTATATTAGAAGTATCATACAATTCAGGGACTTTCTATGAAAAGCCTTGATGGGAAGAAACAGTTGCTGACAACAATGTATAAAAACAATAGCCGAATCAGTGGTAAATTCAAGGCTGTTTACCCGCTTTAACTTTCTTGAAACTTGACAGGAAAGCGTAACTCAGTCGGATTCTATTATTATACCAACAATTGCCAACGATGCTAGTCACAAATTGAAACATTATAACTTATGGCAAAAAAGAAAAATAGTCAAGCAGAATTTGTACGTTGGTTTGGACCACTTCTCGATGCACTGAGACAATTGGGTGGTTCTGCAAAACCTAGAGAAGCGGCTGATATAATTGCCGAAAATCTTGACTTGCATGATGACAAATTGAATGAATTACTTAATTCAGGTCAATCAAGATATTATAATCAAGTGGCATGGGCTAGACAGTATCTCGCATGGGAAGGACTTTTAGATACTTCTCAACATGGAATTTGGGCATTATCTGCAAAAGGTGAGAATACAACTCTGACAGAAGAACAGGCACGAGCAATATTCTTAAAATGGGTCGATATTTATCGAAAAGCAAAGTTAGATAAATCAAAAAAGCAAATTATTGAAGAGCAAGAAAAAGGGGAATCAGATGACATACAGCCAACTAACGAGACTGATTTATTGCACGTGCTACAAAGCCTGACCCCTGATGGATTTGAAAGAATATGTCAAAGACTATTAAGGGAATCCGGATTTGAGAAAGTTGTAGTTACCGGACAATCTCACGACGGCGGAATTGATGGTTATGGTACTCTTGAAATGAATCCTTTTGTGAGTTTTAAAGTTTTATTTCAATGTAAAAGATACAAAGGAACTGTATCAAGAGCACAGGTTGGTGATTTCAGAAACGCTATGATTGGCCGAGCAGAAAAAGGGATAATAATGACAACAGGAACTTTTTCATCAGACGCAACCAAAGAGGCAAATAGAGATGGTGCTCCACAAGTTGAGCTTGTTGATGGTGAGAAATTAGTTGAAATGTTTAAACGTGTTGAACTTGGGGTTAAACCTAAAAAGGTTTATGAAGTTGATTTGCCATTCTTTGAGCCATATATGATTAAAAACTAGGACAAATAAAGCATCCCCCGACAACAGCAAAATACCCGCAAGTCGGCCTTCATTGCTTTTTTTGACAGGAAATTAATAAATTGAAAAGCAATTCTTCATAGGAAGTTCATCGGGAAACTCCCGCCATGAGAGTAGTTGCGGAACGTTTGCCGCAACCCTATGAGGACAGTGCTAACCCGAAACTTTCTGCAATAAATAAACCGATACGACAAAAAATATGGCAATAACACCACAACAATTACAGACAGCAAAACAAGTTCAGGACGCAGCGGCACAAGACACTAATTCAACTGTACGATTAGTGGCTGGGCCGGGGACAGGTAAATCATTTGTCATAGAAGGTCGGGTTCATTGGTTATTATCAAACCAAAATATTCCACCTGAGGACATCATTGCAATTTCATTTACAAGAGCTGCGTCAAAAGACCTTAAAGAAAGAATTCATGGCTATTGTTTAAAGCATAACCAACCTAATGTAACTAATGTTAGAGTTTCAACACTTCATTCATTGGCTCTTTATATTCTTAGAAAAACAGGAAACTTAAATCTATACCCGTCAGATCCGATTATCATGGACGATTGGGAATTAGATGTAATATTTGATGCAGAGTATGGACACACAAACGCTGCAAACCCAACAAGATGCGGAGAAATTAGGAGAGATCACGAGGCATTTTGGAGCACAGGTAATTGGAGTCCACCAAACCTACCAATTCCGAAGAAAGCCATAACAGCAGCAGAGAGAGCATCATTTACCGCTTTCTATTCTCCAAGGACACAAGCATATTCTTGCGTTCTGCCTGGAGAAATTATCAGAATGTGTGTAACACAAATACAAGCAGGTTTAATTGACCCCGTTGCAGAGTTAGGCGTTCAGCATCTAATTGTAGATGAAGTTCAAGATTTAAACACATGCGACTTTGATTTTATTGACCTACTAATTCAAAAAGGAGTAAATGTTTTTATTTCTGGCGATGATGACCAAAGTGTTTATTCTTTTCGGTATGCTTTTCCACAAGGAATACAAAACTTCACAACGACATATCCAAATTCAACTAATCATGTTTTAGCCGACTGTTTCAGATGCACTCCAGCCGTTTTAAATGCAGCGATTGGCGTTATAAATACTTTTCCAGCACAAAATAGAATTCCTAAAAATTTATTGTCGCTTTACTCAAACTCCAATCCTATCAATAACGGCTTCTTGCAAGCCAATACATTCAAAAGCCCAAAGCAAGAAGCGACATATATTGCAAATTCCATTCAAGCACTTATCATTCAAAATATTTCACCGAAAGACATAATGATTTTGATAAGTAATAAAAGAGCACAATTGAAACATATAACCGATGCTCTTGATGCTCTCAGCATAGGATACGATGCAAACCAAAGAGAGGATTTTAAAGATAGTGGTCATGGAAGGTTTCTCATTTCAATTCTTAGAATTCTTGAAAACATAAATGATTACATTGCACATAGAGTTCTTTTAGGAACCCCAAACAGAATTGGTTTGACTACTTGTAGCAATATAACCGATAAGGTAATTGCAAACAACATGAATTACAGTACTATTTTTTACAATCAGCTTCCAACTGGTGTTTTTACAAATAGAGAAGTATCGGCAATTGATAAAGCAAAAGCAACTCTACAAGTATTCCAAAACTGGAATTTAACCGAAACTATAAATCAGCGAGCAGCCGATATTGACCAAGTAATATTATCAAATTTTTCTCAAGTAGAAGTTACTGATTGGCGAACTTTCATTGCAAGTTTGCCTCTAGACATGACACTTGATGAGTTAAAGAATTATTTGGAAACTGACTCACAAGAAACTAAAGACAATATTCTAAATTCAATTTTTGTAAGGTTAAATCAGGTAAATCCGCAACCTAATCTATTGCCAGATAAAATTAGAATTATGTCATTACACGCATCTAAAGGACTAAGTGCAAAAGTTGTTTTCATTCCCGGACTTGAAGAAACAATTTTCCCTAACACATTTGCACAACAAATTCCGGGACTAGTTTTAGAAAGTGCACGACTATTTTATGTTGCTATTACAAGAGCAAAAGCAGCTTGTATTATCAGTCATACGCAGTGGAGAAATCTCTATGGCAATTTATCAAAAATGACACCATCAAGATTTTGTGCATCTACTGGTGCAGTATTCGTTCAACAAAATAATGCAGCTTTAACAGCGGCTGAAATCCAAGTCATACAAACAAGCATTGCAACCTTATAAGAAACTTGAAAGTGTTTACGGACAACAAACAGTGTTACTTCATGCAGACAGAAGGGCAGCGGCTAACAGCAAACTACCCGCAAGCCGGGTTTCGGTGCTTCGTTGACAGGAAAATTAGTATTTGGAATGCAATACTTTTTTGGGATTTGTGATTGAACAGGAAGAGCCGTATAAAGGGAGACTTTTACATACTGTTCTGTGAGAAAGTGAGGGTGAAATTCCCCTGCGTGACTCGATTATGCACAAGAGTAAAAAAGAGATACTTCATATATTTAGGTAGTAGAAATTATGTATTTTAGAGAATGAAAAAAAACGAACCTAATAGAAAATTAGTAATTAAGAGACTTGCTGAGAAATCTTGGAAAAGGAAACTGCGCTCCAAATACAAAAAGAGGCAGAGAAACAAACTTTTCTCTGGGGTAAATTTAGAAAAGAGAAAGGAGATAAATAGGAGCGAATTAGTAAAGCAACAACTTTCACACTATAAACGAATTAAGGCTCCTACTCACTTTTCACTCACACAAAACACAGAGGAGACTCTTAGTTTCATTGGAGAAATCGAAAATTGCTTTAAACATAAACAAAAAGTATTTGTAGATGTAAGTCATGTTGAAAAAATTGCAAATGGTGCAATCGTAGTTTTATTGTCTATTCTTGTAAATTTCAAATCTAACGATATTGATTTCAATGGAAATTTTCCTAAAAACTCTAAGGTTCTTAAAGATTTAAAGGATTCTGGTTTTTTCAAATATTTATATAAGAATATCGATAAACAAGAGTCCTATTCATTTGAAAACGGAATATGTACGCATGCAAATAAAAAGGCAAGTTCTGAATTATCTGAAAAGATAATTAGAAAGGCGAGTCTCCATATCTGGGGAGAAGAGAGAAGATGCACTGGTGTTCAAAGGGTATTTCTTGAACTTATGCAAAACACAAACAATCATGCATCAATTAACAAGCAAGGTGAAAAATACTGGTGGGCTACAATAAGTCCGTCGTCAGATGAGAAAAAAGTCACTTTTTCGTTTATCGATTATGGTGTTGGTATTTTTGAGAGTTTGTCAAATAAACCAGAAGACAATAAATTTTTTGATGCGATAAATAAAGTTAAGAATGTATTTAAATTTACATCAAATGCTGAATTACTCAAGTTGCTTTTAAATGGTGATGTACATAAAACTGTAACGGGAAAATATTACAGGGGCAAAGGGCTCCCAGGTGTTTTTAATGCTTGTAGAAATAATAAAATTTCTAACTTGATTATAATTTCAAATGATGCTATTGCTGATTATTCAAACGATACATACAAAAGCCTAAACAATAGACTTTCTGGGACTTTTGTGTGTTGGGAGTTAAATGAAAATAATGTAAACATAAAAGATTTAGTATGAAAATTAAAATAGCTACAGACTTTAGTCGGATCCCCTGTGCTAGATTTATAAGCGAAGGCGATTTTCCCGGCGAAGAATTTAGAGAAAAAGTTCTATTGCCAAAACTGAAGGATGCAATACAAAAGAAAGAAAAGTTGGAAATTGATTTGGATGGTACTGCAGGTTTAGGTACATCATTCCTCGAAGAGTCTTTTGGTGGTTTAATCCGAATTGACAATGTGGAACATAGTGTAATACTTGACACAATTTCATTTATATCTAATGATGACCCTGACTATGTAGCCGAAATCATTGAGTACTTAAAGGAAGCCGATGAAAAAGAAAATAATTAAAGCATTAATACTTATTATAATTTTCTCTTTAGGTGCAACTTTCGGGAAATTACTCAATTGGGGTTATTTTGAATTATCTAAAGAACTTAGTATTGTTGACGCACTAACATTATTTACAACTTTAGGTGTTGCAATTTATATCACTCAAACATTAGAAAAAGAAGTCCAAGACAGCAGAATAGAAAAGGAATTATTTATTTCCAAGATTTCAGAAATTGAAATAATTCTTAATAGAATTGAAGATTTGGTTGAAGATACAGACTGTTCTTATAATAAAATTAATAACCGAATTCATTCTTGTCGTAAAATTAAGAATGGAATATTTGAAAGTATAGATGACAACTTTGATAATAGTGTATCTGCAAGACTAAAAAAGTTTGAGCCAAGTATTTCTTTAGGTATAAACTCACTTAAACGTTTATTAACTGAAACTCCAATTACACAAACAGCCACACATGAGATAACTTTGACTAATGGACTAGCCAATTATTCATTGAATAGGATTTTAGAAATAAATGTTGTGATAAACACAATTAAAGAAAAACTTTTTAAACTAAAGGTTAATATCAACAGCCTTTAGAAAACAAAACGCCAGTGCATAACACGCAAAATACATGTAAGCCGGGGTTCGGTGCTTCCGGATTAGTCATTCGTAATTTTTCACTACCGGAGCTATAGAGGATTTGAGGAACGTGTATATTATTGATTTACTCTTCCATAAAAAAGACACTGACCGCTCAGGATTATTAACTTTGAAACAAAAAATATTAATGGCTAAAGCTGATATTGATTTTGAGAAAGAACTCTGGGATGCGGCGAACGAACTAAGGGGCGCGGTTTCTGAGAATAACTATAAAAACTACATACTGCCACTGGTGTTTTTAAAGCATCTGAGCGAACGTTACGACATTGTATACGATGAACTTAGAGAACTGGTAAAAGACACGAAGTCGACCTATTACACGATTGATAAGGAAGAGATTAACTACGTACTTGAAGACAAGGACGAATACCGTACACACAATGCCTTAATCATACCCAAAACAGCATCGTGGCAGTATTTAAAAGACAATGCTGAGCAGGACGACATTAAGGTAATTATTGACGACGCCTTTGATGTGGTGCAGGATTTACTGACTGAACACAACCCCCAGCTAAATAATCTGCTGCCCCGTATTTTTGTACGAAGCGAGTTATCTCCCAAGCAAACGGGTGGTATAATTAACCTGCTATCGCATCCAAAATTCTCCGAAAAGGAAAATCCGGAGAGTGATATACTGGGTCGTATTTACGAATACTATATTGGGCGTTTTGCGATGGCCGAAGGTTCCGGTGCAGGGCAATTCTTTACACCTGGCAGTATTGTACGCTTGTTGGTTGAAATTCTGGAACCCTACAAAGGACGTATCTTTGATCCCGCTTGTGGTAGTGGTGGAATGTTTGTACAAAGCTTAAAGTTTATCAGTAAGCACGGAGGGAACAAAACCGACATCTCTATTTACGGACAGGAAATGACAGCCCAAACGCTGCGCTTGTGTTTGATGAACCTGATGTTGCGCGATTTATCGTTCGATATTAAAATGGGTAACTCCTTGCTCGATGATAAATTCCCAGATTTAAAAGCAGATTACGTGATAGCCAATCCTCCGTTTAATGTGAGCAACTGGCACCCGGAAGATTTACCCGACGGTGACCCGCGTTTGTTCGGGCCCAAAGAAGAATATACGACAGATGGAAGTGCCAATTACATGTGGATGCAAACATTCTGGCATCATTTGAGCGATACCGGAACTGCGGGCATTGTGATGGCTAATGGAGCGATGACCTCCAATACCAAAGGTGAGAAAAACGCACGCCAGCACATGGTGGATAATAGCATGGTGGATGCCATTGTGCGTTTGCCTGATAAGTTGTTTTTAACTACGGGCATACCCGCCTGCTTGTTTATACTCAGCAAAAACCGTGATGGTAAGGACGGTACACACCGCGAGCGAAACACCGAAATACTGTTTATTGATGCCTCGAAAATGGGTACGATGGTAAGCCGTAAACTGCGTGCGTTTACCGATGAAGATGTGAGCCGGATAGCTGATGCTTACCATGCCTGGAGAACTGCGGGCGATACCTACGGAGACATAGATGGTTTTAGTAAAGCCGCTACGATCGCAGAAGTGCAAAAGCAGGATTACAAGCTAACACCAGGTATTTATGTGGGCACTGAAGCCGAAGAAGACGACGGAATACCCTTTGAAGATAAAATGGACAAGCTCAAAGCTCAATTATTAGAGCAGTTCGTAAAAAGCAATGAACTGCAAAAAGTGATTCAGGATAATTTTAATCGAATCTAATGGAAGCAAGATACAACCTGGCTGATTTACCTGGACAAATTCGTAAAGAACTTGCTCTGGATTTATTAAATCTTGTTTTGAAATTAAAATTAGAGCCTAGCTTAGAGTCAGGTGTTAGCTTTGATTTGTGGCAAAAAAATAAAAAAGGAGAAATACAAGTTCTTGTACAGGTCGTTGCATCTCATGTAGTTCAATCAACAACAATAGACAATTTAATTGAAATTACAGAAAAGGATCTTCTTAGGTTTAACCCAGATAAGTATATTTTAATAAGTTTTTCAGAACTGGAACAATCAGCATATTTAAAACTTATTAAAAATAATAAATATATCTTTTATAGCTATCAATGGATTCTCAATGAACTCTATGAAAATAAATATATTGCAGATAGATACAACATAAATCTTCCTGATTTTGAAAATAAACAAGAGACAAAGCAGTTTGAAGCTATAAGTAATAGAAAGCCGATTGACAAGGATTTCTTTGCAAAGAAGTATCTCGATATAGCTAGTTCTACTGAGTTTTATTTTCAAGAAGCTAAAATTGTGCTTGATCAACTGAAAGCCTTTGATGAATCATATAGACTTAAAAGAAAGGGAGACTATATTGCAGCAAAAGAGAGTAAAGATTCAAAAGCAACGCCATTTGAACAATTAGACTTTCATTGGAGAACTCGGAACAATATAAAACCCAGTGAGTTTTCTGTGTATCTTGAATCACAACAAGCAGAATTGGTTCCTCTCTTTGAATTAATTTGTAAAT
Organism: Prolixibacteraceae bacterium; assembly: GCA_035648135.1. Taxonomy (GTDB): domain Bacteria; phylum Bacteroidota; class Bacteroidia; order Bacteroidales; family Prolixibacteraceae; genus Aquipluma. The sequence continues at coordinate 13,857 of DASRMB010000074.1, read as the reverse complement.
TTCTATCCTACATTGATAAGAGCAGCTTTGACAAACAAAACCTTAATGATTACGAAGATAAAAGGTCTATTGCTAAAACAGGACTAAATGCAAGTCAATTGATAGAACAGTTTTTAAAATTGGCATTAAACAATTATGAAGTTCTACCTGAAACAAATACTAACATTTTTAACCGTGTAGTTAGATACCTTGAATCGCCCGAGTCAAGATTTAATATTCTTTCTGAAAGGCATAGGAATGCAATTAGTGAATTTTTTCTAGGGGAAATATACAAGGGAGCAGACTTTCATACCTATCTAAAACTTCATTTTGATGAATATGGTTTTTCAATAAAGAATCCAAGTAATGTAACTTATTTCTATACTGTAATAATATATGATGTATCCATAAGAATCCTCTGGGATAAAACAGAAAAAAATAGTAGTCATGGAGGAAGAGGAAGCGAACCACCGGAAGATATTAACCCTAGTAATGATTATCCAATAGAAGATCCCAATGAGGACAATGATCAGACTACAGACAAAATACCTTTTCATCTAGATCAGGTTGTTGAAGTTGATAAATTAGGAAGGGAACCTGTAGCAAAGGCTTTTGTGGATTTAATTAGAAAAGACATTTTTACTCAGGTGCTAAAGCATTCCTTCATGGTTCACTTGCAAGGGGAATGGGGTGCTGGAAAATCTTCGTTCTTGCAATTTATAAAAAAGAACCTAAACCATGGAAATGAAAAGTGGATTGTTGTAAATTATAATGCATGGCAAAATCAACATATTACACCTCCCTGGTGGACATTAATTGATCAGATCTATCGACAATCTAAAACTGAATTAGAAAGGTGTGATAAATTTAAACTTTGGATAAAAGAAAATTACAGGAGAATAATTTGGTATAGTGGTTGGCAAAAAATAATGTCCTTATTAATTACAATAGCTCTTACTATGCTTCTTATAGCATATGGTAGCTCCCTTTTTGAGATCCTTACAAAAAGTTCATTTACATCAACACAAGTTGATAATGAAGTGAAAGGTCTAACAATAGATGTGTTTGCAAAATTGCTAGTGTCGATAAGCGCTCTAATTGGTGTAATTTATTCCTTTTCAAAATTCATATCAACTCCCTTATTCATGAAAACTTCGAAGGAAGCAGATTCATTTATGTGTAGAGCTTCTGATCCAATGACAAGAATAAAAAAACATTTTGGTAAGTTGATTGATGATATAAATTCCCAAGAGGGGAAAAGACAGATTGCTATATTTATTGATGATATTGATCGATGCAATAAAGAGTATATTGTACAATTACTGGAAGGTATTCAAACATTGTTTAAGGATAAACGTGTTCTTTATATTGTTGCAGGTGATAAAAAATGGATTACAACAAGTTTTGGAAACGCTTATAAAGAATTCTCAACTGAGCCAAATAAATCTCATGAATTGGGTGAGTTGTTTTTGGAGAAAGCGTTTCAGTTATCATTTCGAATGCCAAATATTTCAGAAAGTGCAAAAAGGGATTATTGGAATTATATTCTTGGCATACAAGATAAGGATAATGATCTGGTAACGAAAATAGATTCCTTTATAAAGCTTGAAATTGAGTTGCAGAATGCTGTAACGAATTCTATAAAGACTGCACTTGGAGACATTACTAGTTCTCAGTTCATGAAAAACATGGAAGTCAAATACAATTTAACTGAAGATGTGGTATCAGATTTAATTATTGAAGAAAAAAACAGTAATAAACAGGAGATACAACATTTGTTAAAAGGTTTTCATTCTGTCATTGACGCCAATCCAAGATCGATTATCCGCCTGGCAAACAATTATACGATGATCCGATCAACACTTATTGCAGAACGCAAAGATGTATCGGCTGAAAAAATATTCAGATGGATAGTAATAGAAGATTTGTTCCCAAAAATCAAACTCGAAATTGGAGGTCTTAAAACCGCGGATGATATAATCACTTCTTTTGAAGGAGCCAAATTAAACGAAAAATTATTAGCTGATTTAAAAGAGTTATTGTTGGATGAAGCAGCTGTAAAGGGTGGTCCATTTGTAATGGAAGAAATAAAAGATATAATTGGATTTTAGATGCTACAAAACTGGAAAACATATAAACTTAGAGACGTTTTACAAATTAAAAATGGTAAAACTAAACCAAAATATGAAGGCCAATACCCAATATATGGTGGAAATGGTATTTTGGGTTATGGGAATGTAGCAAACTTAAACGAAGAAGCTATTTTGATTGGACGAGTAGGAGCATACTGTGGTGCAGTGTATTATGAAAATAGAGAAATATGGGTTTCGGATAATTCGTTATTTGGAATAGCCAAAGATGGTTTCGACACAAAATATCTGTTCTATCTTTTAAAGTGGGCAGATTTAAATCGATTTGCAACAGGATCAAGTCAACCTCTGTTAACGCAAGGTGCCTTAAATGTACTAGAATACGAAATTCCTATCTCACTTCCCGAACAACACTCCATCGCCTCCATTCTCTCAGCCCTTGACGACAAAATAGAGCTTAACCTCCAGATGAACAAAACCCTGGAAGAAATGGCAATGACCTTGTACGAGCATTGGTTTGTCGATTTTGGGCCTTTCCAATCTGGTGAGTTTGTTGATTCTGAACTGGGAATGATTCCGAAGGGTTGGGAAGTAAAACGGTTGGGGGATATTGTAGACGTTGGATCGAGTAATAGAATATTTCTCAAAGAATATGTTGAAAATGGAATCCCATTCTATAGAGGTAAAGAAATTATCCAATTGAGCAAAGGAATGAATATTTCAACTGAGTTGTTTATCACAAATGAAAGGTTCAAAGAAATTAAAAATAAATCTGGAGTTCCATTAAAAGATGATATTTTAATTTCTTCTGTTGGTACAATTGGAGTTTCTTGGTTGGTAGAAAATAATGACCCCTTTTATTTTAAGGATGGAAATTTGACTTGGATTAAAAACTACAATGAGAGAGTAAATGGTAATTTTATATCTCAATGGTTGAAATCAAATGAAACTCAGGAACAAATTAAATCTGAAACTATTGGCAGTACTCAGCAAGCATTAACTATTTCAGCATTAAGAACATTAAAAATAATTCTGCCTCCAAATAATAGTTCAATCATACAAGATGTGTCAATTAGATTCTGCTTATGGAACGAATTATTATTATCAAACAAAATGGAAATACAAACTCTCACAACCCTTCGCGATACCTTATTACCTAAACTCATTAGTGGAGAAGTACGGGTAAAAGAAGCAAAAAAAATACTGGAAGAAGCCATATAAAGTCAATGAATCGATACCTAAACTAAACCAAACCTGGTATGACAGTAATGATTGAGATAACGGTTCAGAAAGCAGCCATTGAATGCCTGGAAGACCTGGGATATACCCATAGGGAAGGTAACTCTCTGAAGCGTGATTTGAAAAAAGTAGTGCTTGAAGACGATTTACGTACTTTTTTGCAACGCAGCTATCCGGAAGTTCCTGATACGGCCATCAACGAAGCTATGGTGGCATTCACGCAGCACGAAGGCATGGATTTAGACCATCGGAACCGCGACTTTCACCGTAAACTCACCCAAGGCGTTTCAATCACCTGGAAGGATGCCGAAGGCAAAGAACAGGCCCGACACATTTACCCCATCAATTACAAGGAGCCGGAAGAAAACACATTTGTATGCACCGATGAACTTACCATTATCGGCAAAAATACCCGTAGAACCGATCTGCTCATTTATATTAACGGTTTGCCATTAGTGGTTTTCGAATTTAAAAACATGTTCGACCCAACCGTCGGCGTGGATAATGCCCATAACCAAATCAGTCATTACATTCTGGATATTCCGCAGCTGTTCGACTACAATGCCATCACCGTAATTTCGGACGGGATGGAAGCTTTCCACGGCATGTACAACGCATCGCAGGAATGGTTTGCCCCCTGGAAAAGTCTGGACGGTGACGACATCGAACAGAACAAAGATTTGCAGCTGGAAACACTGCTGAACGGATTGTTCCCCAAAGAAATCCTGCTGAATTATTTAAAAAACTTCATCTTTCACGAAGATCACAACGGGAAAATCATCAAGAAAGGAGCCAAATACCACCAGTATTGGGGAATCGCAAAAGCCGTTGAATCGGCAGTCAAAAACATTAAACCTCACGGCGACGGTCGACTGGGAGTCATCTGGCATACCCAGGGTTCGGGCAAGAGTATTTCGATGGCCATCTTAACGGGTATTTTACGGTCATTGCCTGAAATGAAAAACCCGACTATTGTCATACAGGTCGATCGTTCTGATCTGGATCAACAACTGTACGAGAACTTTGTGCTGTGCAAAGACCTGGTGGGCGACGTACAACATGCCGACACCACCGACAAATTAAGGGAATTGTTGAGTGCTGAAGGCGGCGGGGTTATCTTCACAACCATAGAAAAGTTCAGGTTAAAAGATTTGGAATCAGGAAAAGAAGCGGAGCATCCAGTCCTTTCAGAGCGGCTTAATTTAATTGTCATGGCCGATGAAGCCCACCGAACCCAATACGGATTTAATGATGGCGGCTTTGCACAAAATATCCGAAGAGCACTTCCTAATGCTTCGTTTATTGGTTTTACCGGAACTCCGGTCGATGGTAAAGATGCCGATACGGAGCTAATATTTGGGAAAACAATACATACTTACGACATTAAACAGGCAGTGAAAGACGGTGCTACCGTTCCAATCTACTACGAACCTAAAATGGTTCCTCTAAACATCAAGGCAAAATATACAGCTGAACTCGAAGAGGTAGCCGAAGGAGAAGAAGAAAGTTCCAATGCCGTATGGGCAGCGATAGAAGATGCTGCTGGTGCTGTAGATCGCGTAAAAAGGGTTGCCGCTGATATTCTGACACATTACCAGGCACGTACAGCATCACTTGACGGTAAAGCTATCATTGTGTGCATGAGTCGCCGGAACTGTGTTAAAATGTACGATGCACTCATAGCTTTGGAAGATTGCCCTGAGATGGCCGTTATCATGACCAGCAACATAGGCAAAGATCCTGAAGCATGGAATCCGCATGTTCGGACGAAAGATAACATGGAAGCCATTAAAAAGCGTTTTCGGACTCCGGATGATCCCCTGAAAATTGTGATTGTTCGCGATATGTGGTTAACTGGTTTCGATGCCCCCTGTGCGCACACCATGTATGTGGATAAAATAATGAAGGGTCATAACCTAATGCAGGCCATTGCTCGGGTGAATCGGGTTTTTGAAGATAAACCGAATGGCCTAGTGGTTGATTTTATAGGTATCTCAGGTTTCCTGGCTGCTGCTACAAAAAAATATACCAGTGGTGGTGGAGAAGGAAAGCCAACCATTGATCTGGATGCCGCAGTTGAATTATGCCTGGAACAATATGCTACCGTAAAAAGCCTGTTGGGCAATTTTGATTTGGAAGCAATTAATTCGATGACGGCCATTAATAAGCTAAGATGGTCGAACGGTTTGGTGAATGATATCCTCCAATCGGATGCTGTCACTGACGCATTTTTGCATGAAGAACGAAAGCTCACAGAACTTGTCGCCATGACTAATTCTGATCCACGCATCTGGGAAATTCAGGAAGAAGTGGGATTGATTCAACGGATTCGCGATGTGATCAGGAAGATAAAAACGCCACCAGGGCCACAACGTAAAAAGAACGAACGGATTAAGGATTTAATCAGCAATTCAATCGAGTCGCACGAGATAGTCGATTTAGCCGCCATGTACGATTTAGACCGGATTGACATTTCAATTATTGACGACCGCTTCCAGGCTATCGTAAAAGAAAAAGGCAGTGAGAATATCAAAATCGAATTACTGCGTCGGATCATTAACGATGAGCTAAAAGTGCGGATGGTGAAAAACATTCGACGTATGACCAGCCTGAAAGAAGAACTGGAAAAGGTATTGGGCAGATACCACAAAAACAGCCTGGATTCGATTGCAGCCATTAAGCACTTACTTGATTTGGCCACTGAATTTAAAAATGATGACATACGAACCCAACAGCTGGGTTTAACCGAAGATGAACTGGCGTTTTATGATTTATTATCAGCCAACGAGAAACTGTTGAACGAAGCGGGTCCGATACAGGATTTAGTACACAAGGTAGTCGCCTCTGTAAAGAAAAACCTACAGCTTGACTGGGCAAAGAAAGAAGATGCCCGCGCCGCCATTCGCCTGGCTGTTAAAAAAGAATTAAAGGGGAAAGTACCTTTCTCTAAATTAGATCAACTGTTAAAAGAAGTCATCGAACAAGCCGAAGGACAGTATAGTGATTGGCCAATGGTAGGGTAGGTATGCAGGGAATGCGGCAAGTTTATATAGAAACCTTAATTATCCGGGTAATGGAATACATGCGACGACATAGTGTGGAACTGAATACCTAACGACAATGAGCAAAAAACTGAACAAAGATTAAGCTCTGCATTTGATCAACCAATATGATTCTATCGGAGGTGAAAAAGATGGGAAATATTAACGGGAAGCAAGCCGGGAAATGATGTACAAGTTCCAGAAGAAAAAGGAAAAGAATTCAACCTTGAAACCGAAACACTAAAAAATCAGATGATGTGTATAAGCTTATTATTGGAAGAAATAGAAGTAATTCATGAGAGCAGCCTGCCAGAGAAAGACAAGGAAAATCTAAAATCAACTTTGAGAACAGCAGGGAGCTGGACACCTGAACATAGAGCTATGTATGATCAGGCCGTTGAGGAATGGGACGAGAATCATCCAAAAATTCAGGTGATAGGAAAGGGTGGACGGATTTATTGGGTGGAATCAAACAAGGCTCAAGGGGACTTAGGATAAACTTACCGATCTGAATTACCTCCGTTTTACTCATGGAAGTCTGAAAAATACAGAACCCATTGCACCGCCTTGCGGTAAATGTTTCATCCCCACCAACAACGCAAAATTGAGACTTAGTATCCGGACAATAAAATAGCCTGCCGGAACTTTCCAACAGGCTAATGATTAAAAAGTGGAGTACCATGTGAAACAGAAACAAGAAAGGAAGCAACGACCAAAAAACCTTAAATAAAAAAGGGAAGCTTCTAACATTTTCACATTTAGAAGCCTCCCTTTCCTGAAATCCAATCAATTTTACATCCGTAGATTTTACGGTTTTAGAATGTAGTTGATATTGAATCCTACCAAATTAACCATTTGGATAATCTGCTTATTGGAGTATTCTTTGTTGGTTAGACCTTCAATTAATAATCGACAAATGTCCAGTTCGTTGTGAATTTGCTTTTCATTTGTGCCCCATGTAATGCGACACCCCAAATCCCAAAGGATCCAGTCCACAAACCGCTTACGAGCATTTTTGATTGTAAGGTCTTCATGATATGCGATAAGCCTCAATGCTTTCAAATACTGATAAGAGAATAAAAGATCAAGAACCTTTTGCAGATGTTCTACGGTATTTGGCAATCCAACTGCTTGCAGTATTCCATCAGCATAAGGCAGGCAATCACCGTTAGTTGTCCTTTTGAATTTCAACGGAACACCATTAATGTTTTTTTCTAAAGTTTTCATAATTAATTGATTTTTAAATGAATAATACTAAAATCTATCTGCTTGTTTTTTTGAAATGTATTGATTATGAGGAATAATTACCGGAAACAAACCCATGCTGTTTTCATCTATCTCAAAATAAATAGGTTCAAATTCTTCACCTCTGGTATCGCTTGAACTCATAATACTCTGACGTGGTTCTACCTTATTCTTTTCAAATCGTATGACTGTTTCTGCTTTATTTGTTAATTCAGTCCCGATATGACCCCTTGCTTTCCCTGATTCTCCATTACCTGGATTCTCATGCAGGACACACGAAATATGAATGTTCTTTTCCTTTGTCCATTTCATAAGTTTGTCGCTCATCATCTTGGCTTCCTCCTGACTGTTTATATCCGTAATTAAATCCCGTATTCCGTCGATTATCACATAGCCTAAATTCGTAACGTTGTAAATCAAAAACTCCACAATCTTTAATCGCATTGCAGTTTCATAAGGTCTAAGACATAAAGCTCTGAATGTGTTTGCCTGGCATCCATGATCTGAAATATTAACTACCGAATTGACAAATCGGAAAACGTGATAATCTGATTGTTCAGTGTCGATGAATAGGGTCACTTTCCCGGGCATGTTTGGAATGAATGTGTCATAAATCCTCATGTTAAAAGCCAATGAAGCCGCGATCATCGAAAGTCCAAATGTTTTACGACTCTTTGCTTGTCCTTTGAAAAGCGAGAAATTTCCTTTTGTGAATATCGGGATAGCTTTTCCACCGTTTGAAATACTCATAATTGCTGGCGGCTTATTTATTGGCGAATCAAAGCTAATTTGTGCGCTCTCACAATACTCCCACATTTTATCGTCATCATACTTCGGTGCCTCCTGTTGAGTGGGATTCAGGAATGCACCCATTTTTGAGTTTAGTTTTTCAAAGCCCATAATTCAATTAGTTTTATTTTCTTCACTGCATAATCCGTAAAGTCTGAATTGAAACCAGTTTCGACCTTAAATTTAATTTCCATTATAGAAAAATTAAAAGCTAGACCACAGAGCATTTCCCATGTAATAGGCTTTTTAAGCTGTTTTTGTACGGAAAGCATGTAGATTATGAATTCATCGTCAAAGATGCGGATTAGGCTGTCAGAGGTACATGAAATGAAATGATCAGGCCTGTATGTTTCCTGAACCAAAGCCAAAAGCTGAATGAACGCTTTTTCATATTCAGTATCTTCATAAATGCTCATGACATCCATTTCCCTTAATTCTGAAATGTAATTGTGACAAGTGACTATGTATTCCTTTATCCGGCTTTGCTTCTCCTTGTAAAACTCCATTAATTGCTCCGTCTGGCTGATGTATTGTTTTTCGTATATCATTTGAGCTCAGTCCTCCCCAGCCATGAATTAAAGATTGAATAAAGGCTGACACGTCCTTTGGTATATTTCGAATTGTTTTCAAGATCGAGCAGCATATCTCTTAGTTTCTTCTTTCGCTCAATTGATTTGGTGAGAATCTTACCAAATTGGATGAATGATAATTGATCCCTAATTGACAATACTCTGTTTAGTTTATTCTCCGCGTCATTTTCGCCAAACAGGTATTTTACAAATGTGATGTATTCGTTGCTGTTTCCTGATAGTCCTATCTGCTGGTCGTAAAATTCCGAATAGATATATTTGGGTTTAATACCATTTACATTATCAGTATCATCATCAGTATCATCATCATTTACATTACCAGTATCACTGTACCTAATTTTACCAGATTTACCAGTGGTATTTTTGGTATCTTTCTTATTCCAGCGTTTACCAATGTTTGCACGGTTTCTTTCAACGATGTTTTTGTATTTTTCAGCATCCCGGTCAATCGTACTTGAAATAAAACTAAATGCCAGATGAAGCATTGGCGACAAGTTCTCTGTGGTGATTCCATCAAGGGCATAGGTGCAAATCGCATCAAACAAAATGCCCTTGTCTGCGTCGCTTAATTCTTTTACCGGTTCATAAAAACTCCGATAAATTATGAAGCTATCTCTTTTCATCTTTTCTTGATTTAAAATTTTCACACGCTGAATAACTTTCGTAAAAACGCTTTGTCCAGGGAGAACCTCTTAAATTAAATCGGGTGGAATAAATGGACACCACCTTTGCTTCATTTGTAAGGTAATTGACAAGAACCTGATGTGTTGAGGGGCTACCAGAAATTCGTTTAAGGTAGTCACCTGAGGATTTTTGATACAGGGCTGCATTCATGGCTGCACCTCCTCTAATAAGTTAAGAGAAAATTGTTTTGCTATTTTCGGAGCCATTGCCGGATCCATTGACAAATACCAGTCTTTGAATCTAGCCTTCTGACAATCCTTCTTCTCAATCTCCCAGAGCATTTCTGAATTTTCTAAATCTCTTTTGTAGCGAGTAATGCACTTTTGTGGAACTCCAGTTGCATCGGCTACCATAGAGGCGGTAGCAACATGATTCAGTAAATAGAAAAATATGGTTTGCAGTTGTGATTGGGGTAATGTACCTTTGTTATTGATAGTACAAAGGCCTTTGCTTGGGGAAGCGGGGCTTTGTACTTTCATTAGATTCTGGCCCTCCTACTTTTTTTTATCAACTTATCATCCATCAAACGGGAATGCTCGACGTTAGTCAATACCGGATTAGCTGTTATCCATTCAATAACATCTGTTTTTCTGAAAAAGAGTTTGTTATCTCTCTTGAAATGAGGAATCTCGTTTCGTGATGTTTTTGCGTAGATTGTTGCTTTACTGTATCCAGTCAGCTCACATACAGTTTCAAGCCCGAATATTTCAGGCATAGGCACTTTTGCCAATGATTGACCACTCTTTTCGGACTTATTTAGAATAGATAATAATTGCCCAACCGTCAAAAATGTAACTGGCGTTTCGTTTGTGATTTCGTCAATTTTTTGATACATGATTTTGTTTTTTTTAGATTAAAATGTATCATTGGCCAATGATAGAGTCAAATGTAAGTGACTCTATATCAAACAAAAATAGGGATACCTATTGGCACCCCTATTTATATCCCTATTAAAAATGAACTTTCTAAATTGAAATATCTATAAATGTTTTTCTATTTGCTTTCCCAGGTTTAGTTTCATCTTTAAGATTTCCAAATTTATCAATCGATCCGGGTTCAATTAGATAAGTCAAAATCTGTTTTGTCGCAATCGGCTTACCTCTAATCAAAAAGGTCTGTTTAATATAGTCAAATGTTTGTTGGTGGGTTCCTAAATCTACATAACTATATTCTTTTGAAAGGATAAATATCCCCGCAAGCATATTCTGATTTCCAGTAAAATTTATTTTTCCTTCAATTTTATTGCCAGTAAGGAAATTCTTAAACAGATCCTGGGGTTCAAAATAACTACAGAGTTTCACAAATAAATCTTCAATAATCTCCTCATTGAATTTTGGCACAAATATCCCTGATCCTTTCTCTAATTCAGGTACGCATGATTTATTTAGTATATTATTATCATCTTCAACAAGGTGAGTTTTTTTAACCCAAACCAGATACTTTAATGCAGCCTTATTTATAAAATCACGCATTGGTATGTTATCGTTAAGAACTTCCTCCGAATAAAACAACAATTCCGATTCGTTAAATAACTGTTGTTCTTCTTTAAGGTGTGCTTTTATCAATTCTGAATCTGACATTCTTTCATCTTCAAAAACATTGCTATTATTATCTTTTTGACGAAGAATCATTATTCTTTTATTATAATATTGCTTATAAAAACTATGAGAACCTACTCCGTAATTCAATCCAGATTTATCACGGGAGTATCTAAATGAAGCTAAGCTTTCATCTGCAAGGAATGCAGTAATTCCCTTTGCTGAAATTGGATAAGGAACTACATCCAGATCATGACTATCTTCGCGAATGTGCTTATAAATAGGCTGACTATTTTTCATGTATATTCGTTGAAGTTCTGCGACCTTTTCATCATCCCATTTATTGTCATTAAACTGATCGTAGAAATAATCCCATTTATTATTTTTAGTTTCTGTCATATTAAATCTCTCCTATTTATTTTAAAGTACTTCGTTTGCTTTGTCGATTTCATTATTTTGGAATGAATCAAGATATGTTTTAGTGGTCAGTAGATCTTTATGGCCCAAGGCTTCACTTATTACATCTTCAGCTATACCACTGTTTTTCAACCTCATCGCATAAGAGTGCCGGCTTTGATATGAGCTTAACCGAATACCTTCAAATTTCAATTCAGTGCCTAATGACTTCAGATGTTTATTGAATCGCTTGTAACGATCTCGAATATGCGTATAGAGTTTTTGACCTTCATAACCGTCAATGCTCACAATTGGCAAAAGATAATCATTAACCCTAGTCTGGTCCTTTTTTGCCCAATCCAAAAGGTTCTGAAGGTTTTCAGTAATTTTGATACGAATGAACCTCGTTTTCTTACCTTCAGTCTTTTGGCGACGGTAAACAATGTAACGGCTTTCACCTTCACCAACGATGATGTTTTTAGTTCTTAACGCTGCCATATCAACTACACTCATTCCCTGGGCAAAGTAAGAAAATAGAAACAGGTTTCGGCTCCAATTCAAAGGATAGGTTTTTAATTCAGCTATTTTCATCTTCTCGATATATTCATTGGGTAAATATCGCTTTTCGGTTTCTTGTGCCAATGCTGCAATCGAATAGCCATCTTTGCCAAAAGGATAAGAAACCGCGGAACATTCACCGTCTTTAATCGCCTTATTCATAATTGACCGTAATGTTTTGATATAGTACTTTTTAGTGTTGCCACTCTGGCCTCTCTCATCCAGGTAATCACTGAACCTCTTTACATATTTCAAGTCTATCTCGTTAAACACACGTTTCTCGAAATCTCGATCGTTCTTTTTCAGCATGTAGAGAGTACTCTCGTAGCATTTTTTATTTCCGAATTTTCCAGCCTTGTCTAGCGTTTCAATAAACTGCAAAAAATAAGCTTCAATTCCGGTCTTCTTAGATTTATTCAAAAGTGCCTGTTCAAACTGATTAAGTGTCCAGTCTATTCTGTTTTTCTCAAATTCATTAATAATTGCATCACACCGAACAGATACTTCATTTAACCAGTTATTATTTTTTTCTCTGTCAGGGTGCAAATCTTTTTTTCTGCCATCTGTCGAATATCGTTGAAACTCCTCATTCCACTGACTGCATATTTCCTTATTTGCATTAATATAATAACTGGCAGAAATGCCTAAATAGAGTTTTTTCCGCTGTCCTTCCTTTCGGATGACCAACACAATTGGATGACTGCCATCTTTTAATATTTTACCTTCTGAACGGTCAATTCTGAATGAATAATACTTTGCTGCCATATCGTTTAAATTTAGGGTGCCGGATTAGTGCCGTATTTTTTATAGATATACCTAAAAACACACAAAATATATCTATTTGTATTTCAGGACAAATATAATGATTTATAATTAGATACAATGAAATATAAGGGTAAAACTCTATGCCTGGGGGGCGAGGGGTCGCAAGTTCAAATCTTGTCACCCCGACTAAATGGGGTTCCAAACCTAATCAAAAAGCCACAAATCATTGATTTAGTGGCTTTTCTGTTTTTTTTTTATCATATCAATATAACCCAATTTAAATCAGTATGTATGTGAACTAACCGGTGACCTTTTTAAGTTTTTATATTTGGTTCACGAATGTCGACATAACTGCATGTATTGCAATATTTTACAGACATATTGATTGATCTATTTTAATTCGTTTTGACTCATTTTGAGACCAAATCAATTCAAAATCCGTGAACCTTTTTTGTATATAAAAATTTAAAATGAAATCATCATGGAAAAAGTAACATTTGGAATTCATTTTATTCTTCGTATAAACTAGATTATCAATGGTATAGCGCCAGTCCATGCTCGTATTACCGTAAATTCAAAACGGAGTGAAGTCTCAATTAAGCGGAAAATTTCTATGGAAAGCTGGAACTTCGGAAAAGGGATGGCTAAACCTTCATCAATTGAGAATAAACAATTAAACTCTTACCTGGAACAAATTCGAAAGATGATGGTCGAAGCCTACCAGGATCTTGTGTTGAGTAAACAAGTCATCACAACAGAAGCTATTAAAAATAAGTTTTTAGGTCTGGACATTTCTGACATGACCTTATGCAAACTGATCGACTATCACAATACTAACTGCAAAGAAACCCTAAGGTGGGGAACGCTAAAAAATTATTTTACAACTCAGAAATATATTGTACTCTTTCTAAAAGAAAAGTATAAGACTTCTGACATTTATCTA
>DASRMB010000073.1:0-6877 GCA_035648135.1 Prolixibacteraceae bacterium | reverse complement strand
AATACGTTGTTGCTATCCAGATTTTTTCGCCTGTTCGCTATTAACCCGAACTCAATCAAAAATCGTCAACATGTCAATGAACTATTGTATTTCGGAACTATGGCTGCTTAATTTTTAATATTTTTTGAACGAACTATTGTAATACACTATAAGGGTTAGTCCAAAAATCAACCAAAAAAACTATACTTGCATATTGTTATCTCAACACGATAGAATCAACTGATGGCAGTAAATAGTTATACGATTATTAAAGACCAAACCTTATGATGCTTAAACCTTTAAAAAACTTTCCTCTAGTCCTTTTTATCCTTATTCTTACGGTTTCCAGTTTGTCAGTTAATGCCCAGACAACTGAAAAGTTTTTTCCGGCGAAGGAATTAACCACTGTTGGAGTGTATTATTATCCTGAACACTGGGATTCAACGCAATGGGAACGCGATTTCCAGAACATTGAAAAGATGGGTTTCGAGTTTACCCACTTTGCCGAGTTTGCCTGGGCAGAACTTGAACCCGAAGAAGGTGTTTATGATTTCAAATGGCTCGACCGTTCACTTCAGTTGGCAGATAAGTATCACCTCAAAGTCATTCTGTGTACTTCAACAGCAACACCACCGGTTTGGCTGTCGCGTAAACATCCCGACATTCTGCAAACCAACGAAGATGGCTCTAAAATGGATCACGGTGCCCGTCAGCATGCCTCTTTCTCGAGCAATTATTACCGCATGTATTCGATGAAGATGATTGAGCAACTGGCCAAACGATACGGAAACGATCCGCGCGTGATTGGTTGGCAACTCGACAATGAACCACGTCGTTTTCTGGATTACGGAGCAGATGCACAGCAGCGTTTTCGCGACTGGCTGAAGGCTAAATATAAAACCATTGAAGTGTTGAATACCGCCTGGGGAAATAATTTCTGGAGTGGAACTTACAGCGATTTTCAGCAGATAAACATTCCCCTGCATAAACAGTGGGGAATGAATTTACACGCACAGCTCGATCATTACCGCTTTGCCGATGAGGAAACGGCTACCTTTCTGGATGAACAGGCTCTGGTTTTGCGCCAATATACTTCGGCTGATCAGTATATTACTTCCAATTACATTCCGATGTATGATGTCGGTTATGTCGGCATGAGCAAGGAACTCGATTTTGTGGCTTACACCCGTTATATGGTTTATGGTGGCGACCTTGGCATTGGACCAAAAGGTTACCGCGTGGGCGAATACTCCCGCATTTCAATGGCCAACGACTTTTTTCGTCCGATGAAAGGCGCTTACGGAGTGATGGAACTTCAGCCCGGACAGGTAAACTGGGGAAGCATCAATCCGCAACCGCTGCCGGGAGCCATGCGCATGTGGTTATGGAATGTTTTTGCCGGTGGAAGTAAATTAACCTGCACCTATCGTTTCCGTGCGCCTTTATACGGTTTCGAACAATTTCACTACGGAATTGTGGGACCCGATGGCGTGACTCCAACTCCGGGAGGAAAGGAATTCAGTCAGTTTATCAAGGAGATTAAAATACTGCGCGAAAAATACGATTCTAAAGCGACTATGCCAAAACCGTATCTGCAACGTAAAACCGGTATTTTATTCAATGCCGACAATGTGATGGGACTTAACCTGAATAAACAAACGACCGAATGGAATACCGAAGCTCATTTCCTGAAATATTACAAAGCCTTGAAGTCGTTTGGCGCGCCAGTTGATTTTGTGCGCGACACCACCAATTTTGCGAATTATCCGGTTTTAGTTGTTCCGGCTTACCAGATGATCGATCAACAGATGATTGACAAACTAACAAGCTATGCTGAAAACGGCGGAAACCTGGTGATGAGTTGCCGAACAGGAATCCAAAACCGAAGCGGACACTTGTGGGAAGCGAAATTCTACGAACCCATGTGGAAACTGTTTGGCGCCGAAGTTCTCTCTTACGATTTGCTGATGCCGCAGTCGCCTGATAAAATTAAATTCAACAATCATGAATATGCCTGGACCAGTTGGGGCGATTTACTGAAACCGTTCAAGGGAACCGAAACCTGGGCCACTTACGAAGGCGATTTTTACGCCGGAACTCCTGCCGTTATTTCGCATCAACTCGGGAAAGGAACAGTTACCTACATTGGTGTTGATTCCAAAACCGGTGAGCTTGAAAAACAGGTATTGACCAAATTGTACAAGCAACAAAACATACCGATCGAGAATTATCCTGAAGGTGTTATGGTGGAATACCGCGATGGTTTTGGTATTGCGGTAAATTATTCGGATAAAATTTACGAAATGAACTTACCTGCTAATACTGAAATCCTGTTCGGAACCAAAGCGATGAAAACCGCTGATGTGCTGGTTTGGAAATAATTTGATTTTTACTGGTTAATCTTCCAATAAAATAAAGGTTAAATGACGGATACTGTGGGTGAAATAGGAATAAGAGAAATGCCTAAACTCACCCCGAAGTCCGCAGTTGGCTTTCCCCTCTCTTCGTGAAGAGAGGGGAAAGCCAATCGGAACGATTGGCTGGGGTGAGTTAATAAAAAAAATAAAATCAGATTGTTTTTTATCACCATACTAAACATCAAAGAGCCAAAACAAACAGGTGAAAAAATACAGGTATATAAATCAACTAATTATGTCGAAATCATTTAGAAATAGTTGCTTTCAATTCAAGTTCCTTTTTCATATGTCATTGTTGATGTTACTTGTACTTTTTTTTAGTGTGTCGTGTATAAATGGGAGCCTTGACAACCAGTTTCAATCTATAGAAAAAAATACGATCCATCCATCGGGGATAAATATTGATTATCCAAGGGAAGGCACCATTTTCCCTCCTGAATTTCCCTCTCCAAAGTTTCTATGGCACGATAGTTTGAATGTATCAACAAAATGGCATGTTCGCGTTTCGACAAAAAATGGGAACGAATTATTTCGTGAAATTGTAGAATCACCTGCATGGAGGCCCGATTCAGCAGCTTGGTTGAATATAAAAACTATTTCAGCCACAGAATCAGTCTTCTTTACAATTATTGGAGAACCCAACGGTATTCTTGGCAGTAAATTTTCATCCGGCAGGGTTTCCTTTTCCTTTTCAAAAGATTCGGTTGGCGCTTCAATCTTTTACAGGGCTGTTCCCCTGCCATTTAGTTATGCAGTTAAGAATGTAAATACAATAGAATGGTATTCGGGAAATATTGCCGGTGGCAAACCGCAAAAGGTTTTAGACAATATACCCGTTTGTGCAAATTGTCATTCATTTTCAAAGAACGGGCTTATCGCTATGGATATTGATTATGCAAATGATAAAGGATCTTATATAATTGCCACATTGAAGGATACTGTAAACCTGACTTTTGATAAAATAATCACATGGAGCGATTATAAAAGAGAGGATGGAGGACATACATACGGATTGTTATCTCAGGTTTCTCCTAATGGTAAATATGTGCTATCCACGGTAAAGGACCGTTCCGTTTTTGTAGCTGTGGATAACCTGGAATATTCTCAACTGTTTTTCCCAATTAAAGGCATCATTGCCGTTTATGATCGCGAAACAAAGAAGTTTTATGAGCTTCCGGGAGCTTCAGACAAGACATATGTTCAAAGCAACCCGAACTGGTCGCCTGATAATCGTGAAGTAATGTTTACCCGGGCTAATCGGTATATTTCTTCAAAAATTGATAATTCAGAAAGCGTATTGCTTAATTTAGAAGATGTTAAGGAATTTGTCTCAGGGCAAAAGGACTTTAAATTTGACTTGTACCGTATTCCGTTTAATGAGGGCAAAGGAGGACAAGCTATACCGGTTCCCGGCGCTTCCAATAACCACAAAAGCAATTTCTTTGCAAGGTATTCACCCGATGGCAAGTGGGTAGTGTTTTGCCAATCTGAAAATTTTATGTTGTTGCAGCCTGACAGCAAACTATATATCATGCCGGCCGAAGGCGGAACTCCACGTTTGATGAAGTGCAATACCCCAAATATGAATTCATGGCATTCGTGGTCGCCCAATAGCAAATGGCTTGTTTTTTCTTCAAAAATCAAAGGTCCATATACCAAATTGTACCTTACCCATATCGATGAAAATGGGATTGATTCCCCTCCGGTTTTTCTCGAAAATATGGCATTTGATAAAAGAGCAGCTAACATCCCCGAGTTTTTCGGTGCTAAGGTTAACAATTTTCGAAAAATGACGGATAATTTTTCGCAGAATGCTCTTTATTACAATCGATTGGCCACATCAGACATTACCGACAAAAAGTATCTGGACGCCCTAAAAAATATTGATAAAGCAATTAAGACGGATAGTTCCTTCTTTGATGCCTATGAAAACAGGTTTGTTTTAAATATTATTTTGGGACAGTCGAAGTCAAAAAGTGACCTGCATGACAAGAGGATTGCTAAGAGACTAATTGAAAAGCAGATTCAGCAGAATCCAGGAGACAAATCACTTATTATCAAAAGAGGCGAATTACGATTATTGTTGGGCGATAATGAAGGAGCAATACAAGATGGTTTATCTGTCTTAAAATCAGACGCAAATAATTATGGAGGATACGATCTGATTTCATCGGTGTATCAAAAAATGGGTGAATTGTCCAAGGCTATACCTTATTTAAAAAAGATGCTTGAATTGCAACCTGATAATACGCATGTATCCTACAATCTGGCTGTTTCATACAAGAATATCAATCAATTGGAACCTGCCCTTAAATTGTTGAATGGAATAATTGAAAGGTATCCAGATTTACCGGTTTTTTATATTGCCCGGGCAAGTGTATTTATAATGAAAGGGGATAGATCGGACGCAAAGGCCGATTACGACAAAGCTATTTCGGTTGATCCCCGCAATTATTCAAGTTATCGTGAAAGAGCTCTTTTCTTCATGAATAATTCAAATCCTGACCAGGCCAGAAACGATTTAAATAAAGCAATTGCCATATTGGGAGATGAAATTGGAAAAAATCCTCAGGATGCCCCATTGTTACTTTATCGCGCTGAGCTTATGGAACAGACGGGTAATGTTCAGGGTGCATTCAATGAGTATGAAACCTATTCAAAGTCATGGCCAATTAACTATTCTGTCTTGAAGAACAAAGCGCAAACCTATAATTCTCATAAACAATGGCAGCAAGCAATTGATTCATATACAACGATTATTGAAAATTTCCCTGAAGACATAAAAATTTTCTTCAGTAGAAGCCTTGCTTTTCAGGCTTCCGGTAATTTGCAAAAAGCATTGGACGATCTTAATATGGCTATTCACATGGATCCCAATGAATACACTTATTTTTATTTCCGATCAAGAATAAAAAATCAGTTAGGTGATAAAGCAGGTTATAATAGTGATCTCAAAACTACGGCTATCTTACTAAAAGAACAATCTACGAAAAGGAAACTTGACAAGATAGAGCAAGATTTGATGACTCAAATTCAAACACAATTGCACGGACAATCCAAATAAAAATCTGACATTATTAAAGAATTTATGCCTATTGCCAAATAAATCCTTATTGTTTCTCAAAAACCAGGGTGGTGTTATTTTCATCTCCTCTAAATCCGCTAGATGTCGGGGCAATTTTTAGAACGCGGCCATTCTCCTGAAGGCTCCGGATTTCACTGCTTTTTAATTCAAAGTTTTGTCCCCACTGTTCATGTCAATAAATTTCATGAAACAAATGTCCCCTAATTATAGATTGATTGTAAATCAGCATGATACCGCGATGGTTTTGGTATTGCGGTAAATTATTCGGATAAAATTTACGAAATGAACTTACCTGCGAATACTGAAATCCTGTTCGGAACTAAAGCGATGAAAACCGCTGATGTGCTGGTTTGGAAGTACTAAAAGGCAGTATTCATGTCCTGTGTAACTGAAATTAGGCTGTCTCAAAAGTCATTGATACCGTCATCCTGAACTTCCTGCCCGCTTGCTTGGCAGGCGGGGTTTCATGATCTCAGCGAACTGTATGTCAGACCCCGAACTAAATTCGGGGTGACGAGATTCGCAGGTGTTTGGACTTTGGAGACAGCCTCTTTTTTGATTTTATAACATTAAACACCGTATGGTCAGGAAAAAAGAAGAATTATCAAACAGCGATTTCTTCCGTTTTATTCCCGTTTTTTCTCCTTCGTAACCGGATCCGGACAAATCCCCTCTGCTCTCTGAAGAATCTGCTTTGCCTTCTGAAGAATCCCCTCTGGCTTCTGAAGAATCTCCTTTGGCTTCTGAAGGATCCCCTTTAGCTGTATTTGAAATGTTTTGCTCTTGAGACTACTCTGGAATGTGAAAAGGTGCGTCATTGCGAGCTACGAAGCCCGCCTGCCAATGATCAAGCCTTATGCGGTGGGCAGGCAATCTCATCGCATTTACAGCAATCCCGTTGAGATTACTTCACTTTTTCTGTTTAGGAAATTCCGGAAGGAGGATGCCTAAAGCAATCAGCCTATCATCGGGGTAAAACCGATCCGCTTGTTCCTGAAAATGCGAAACCTATTGAATTAAACAAAACTGATGAATATAATAGAAAGACCAGAAAAGTAATATATATTTGGTGATATTTACGAGTTGTAGGGCAGTTAATCGCTACATGAAACAGTATCGGTTCTTGAAATGTTTTTTAAATTGATTGTTCTAACAGATTGTGAGATTTTCGGATTTTAAATGGACGTGTTTATATATATCCAAATTAGAGATATAAACACACCTTTTGTGATAGATAAAGTAGAAATAAACACAATAGTGTTTATTTCAGTTAAGAACTACCCCCCTTTTCAATCGAGAAGTATACCACTAGTCATAACAAAGTGAGAATAAAATCTCATTTTTAATGCATGATAAGTATGTATACGAAACAGGAAATCATTATTCTAAGCTACCG